>NZ_CP178750.1:2244390-2565017 GCF_047323225.1 Bdellovibrio sp. HCB-110 | reverse complement strand
CGCGATAAACTTTAATAGTAAAATCTTTCGCCGTGGTTTTTGAAGATATTAACGGACGTCCGGAAATCATAATATAGCTCATGCCACCATACTTTAAATGGCGGTAACTAAAGTCAAGATTCTTAAAGCTGCTTGTATCGAGGAGTGTTTCAGATTTCCTGGGAGCAAAGATAAACACTCCCTTTTTTATCGGAAAGGGAGTGTTGCTATTATGAATAGACTACTTCGCAGTGCACTTCTCAATAGCGTCACTAGTTGGCATTATCAATTGATTGAGAACATAACAATCCTCGTCGAGCTTTCCAGAAGCAATAAGTGGAGAAATCTCAAATGCCAGTCTGTTTGCAGTTGGACCAGTAATAAGTGAATTTCGCAGAAGGCGGAGGACAGACGCTCTATCAAGTTTGCCACTTTCAACTGCCTCGCCAGCCTCTATAGATGATTGATTGGTTGCGCCGCGGTCAAGCATAGCCAAAGTAACAATAAGATCGAGTTTTCCTTCACCATCAGAAACGCAAATTGGATTCGTAAAAGGATAAGTAAAATCTGATCTCCCGGCTGCAACACGCTTCTTTACGAAGGCTTTTACTACCTGTACGCAGGCTTTGTATATCTTGATTTGCGGAGATTCTTCAGACTCAACTTGAGCGTGAGATTGAATAGAAAATGCCATAAATAAAACTGGAACTAAAACTTTTGTTAATTTCATAAATATTTCTCTTTTTTAGTTTGCGGGAATAATTTCCCTGTTGCGAAAGGTTAATTGCAAGCTCATGCCAGCTAAAATTCGATGTATTTTTGCTTAGAGAGTAGACGAGTTTTTCGTTTGTTGAAGAATTAAGTGCAGTGATTTCTGATGGATGTAAATATTTGATATTCATTGCCAATTTCAGGCATTGTTCCCACAAAAGCGGGAACGCAGTGGCGGCTAGAGAAAGAATTTGTTTTGATGGAATTTACAGATTTTTTGGGAGCAACACTTCATTCTCTAACATTGTCTAAGATTTTTAGTATTGGCGAAAAAAATGCGTAAATCCTTAGAGATGCATTCGATCTTTCTTTTATATTGGTCAAAAGATCGTCAGCAAAAAGAATTCTTGTGGGCTTATAACCGAGAAGAGTTTGGAACCCCGCTTGCTATACAGAAACTTAGAAATCGAAACAGGGGGAATTTATGAGAATGCGTAATCACTTAGTGTTACTTACGTTGATTTTAGCAAGTGGGTTTGCCTTCGCAGGAAATGGTGCGCTGTCAGGGGCTCATTATAATCTTAATATTATCGGTGTTCCCAAAGGTAAATCCGCCGATATGTCAAACAATGACGGCCACCGCATTTTTATGCCTCTTTTTGGAACTGCTAAGATTCTTCTTCAAGAAGGTGCTGAGTTTAAAGTACTTGATGCCAATGGGACTGATGGTGCGGCTAAATTTCAATTGCCTAATTCCGATGCCGATAATGACGGAATAACGACTTACTCTGTTTTCGCGAGAGCTCTCGGTAAGCCTGGCGGTGAAGCAAAAGTTTCAACTTGTGCAATAGATCCACTCACAGGTGAAGAAGTTTGCAGTACTTTAAGTTACGTCGCAGTAAGGGAATCAGGAAAGTCCTCCTTCACAAACGTCACGAAACAGTTGTTGTATATTTATGCGGATTTAGATGGAGACGGTACGGAAGAACGATATCCATTGTTTGACGATCGCTTGCAAGATTATTTCTGGAATTACGACAACAAGGGGTTGAAAGTTCTTCAACTGAGATTTTACGAAATGTCGACAAATGTAAACTAGGAAAAGCGTTGGCAGGGAACTCTTTCTGTATGGGAAGAGTTCTTATCGGGAGGGGTTATGATTTTGCGTTTACTTTTAGTTTCAATAATTTCTAATTCTATCGGTTGTGCAACGATAAGAAATCTTTGGGGTGATCCTACCAAAGGAGAATTTATTACCGATGCTCCTCCGGTGATTAATGAAACCACGTCACTATCTCGTCGGCCGGCAAGCAAAAGATAAACGACAAGACGTGAGATTTCCGACAAATGCGCTGGGCTTATTCGATACAGTTACCACGAGTAATGGATTGAATAGAGAGCATCTCCGCCTGAACTTTTTCAATCTCGATCACAGCTTCACAAGTAAAATCGTATTTAGAAAATTCCAATGTGACGGTGTATTTGTCATTCTCAAGAGTCTCAACCGACGCTGACGTGAAATAGTCAGCTCCAGCAACTAATTTCGCTGAATCTATCAAGTTTTGATCGCCAAGCACTAAGCTTAAAACATCCGCTAGCGAGGTTTGCGCCAAAGTTAAAGTAGGCATAATAAAAAGTGCAGTTAGAACGGTTTTTGCTAGCAGTTTCATTTGAGTCTCCTTTCGAAACCATTTTCCTAATTTATTTAGAAATGCTCCGAGTCCTGAAAAATAAATTGGCGCAATTATATCTGAAGAAGAAGCCCATAATGAATGATTGATTTTACAATAGATCAGAATGTATTCCCGCCGAAATGGGAGCGTATTTCCGGTATCTGTAAAATCAACAGTTCATTACTTAATCTCATTTTATGTATGTTGTGTTCGAACTTTCATTAAGTATAAAGAAATGGAGTGTGGACGATGAAAAAAATTAAACGTGCGGTTTTGATTTTTATTGTGATTAGTTTTGAAAGCGCTTCAGCCTGTGACATTTACGACGGCAATCTTTCAATCTATACGGAGGAAGATCTGCATGCAGCAAAGACCTATTGCAAAGTGACTGGAGGGGTTGACTATGTTGTGTTTGGTGAACCAAGAAATGTCTCTCTTCCTAACCTTAAGGAAGTGGGCGGGGCCTTGAACTTTACCGGAGACTCCTTAGTATCTTTGGAATTGCCGAAACTGGAAAAAGTGGGATGGTGGATTCACATCGCTTCTTTGAGCTATCATCAAAATTTTCTAGCGTCGGTTAAAATTCCGCGATTACAGAGCGGAACTTTGCAACTGGCCGTCTCTCCGAAGCTTTCTGTGTTTAATTACAATCCATGCTCTGCTATTGTGTTGGATGCGGATACAAAGGCAAATCTTCAGAATCTTAAATTGCTAAAATCATGCAGAAATCAATAAGTGGTTTCAATTCATATAAAATCTCACCATGATAGGCGATGTTCCCAGCACAATGGGATTGAATTTTCTGGGAAGTTTTTCCTTCCTAAGTAATTATTTTGACAAAAACTTCACGTTCTAATAGCTGATTTTTTACATAGGGGGTGGTTGTGAGTCTTACTAGGATATTTATATTCGTATTATTCTTCGGCCAGTCAGCGACAGCTTTTGCGACTATTAGCGAAGGGTTTGTTCGTGGTAATGGTTCTGGGGGATTAGTTGGCCCAAGCAAAGCAGATTGCGATGCACACCCCAACATTCCTGGTTGCCTGATAAACCGAGAAGGGCTAGCTGATGATGGCTCCTGGGATGAGGGGCAAAATGGGGAAGACGGTGGCCTCCAGGGCTTGTACGTAGCTCAAGGTATGGAAATTTATGTCAGCCCTCGCGAAGGCTTCATACGGGGTAATGGCGAGGATGGTAAAGGTTGCGAGCAATTCAGCAACGACGCCGTTTGCGACACTCAGGGGCACGACAATGGAGAAGGCGGTTCGTGGGGAAATCACAACGGTTCAGAGGAGCCAGGAAACGGCTACTATTACCAGGAAGAACTATGAATTTTGCGGTGACATATCTTCGAAGTTGGTATGAGGATATTCGATCGAAAAATCCTTCGTTTTCTTTGCGGGCATTTGCTAATAAAATTGGGGTGCCTGCAGGAAGAATGTCAGAATACTTCGCTGGTCATCGCCAGTTGACCGATGACGCAATTGAAAAGATCGCTGAAAGAATGAATGGTTTAGCATCTCCAAATGCAGAAGAGCTTCGTAGCTGCTACCTGAAGGACACCAAGGTTCGAACTGGAGAACTTTACAAAGAGAATCGTCTGGCTGAAGCCTCATTTTCCCAAGTTCAAGATTGGCATTACTTCGCTATTTTATCTCTAATGGAAACTCTTGATTTTCAATCCGATGCAGAATGGGTTGCAAAACGACTTGGTATCAATAGCTATAACGTGACGACGGCTCTTGAGACTATGCTTAACTTGGGACTTGTTGTACTGGAAGACGGACATTATCGCCTTGCTAAAGATTGTTTATGCACCGATTTTGATATTCCAAGTTCTTCTTTAAAAGAATCGCACAAGCAAACACTGACGCAGGCAATAGGAGCGATTGATGAGGTTCCAATTGCATTGCGCGAGATCCTGTCAATCACGATGGCGATTCGTACGGATAAGATCCCAGAAGCCAAAGAGAAAATTCGCAACTTTGCATACGAAATGTCGCAAAGTCTTGAGATTGCGCCAAGAACGGAAGTATATAACCTTAATATACAGTTGGTTCCTTTAAGTAAAAAAATATAAGGAACGATTCCGCAGATATGGGATCGAATTCTTCTATATATCGCTGCAGTTAGTGGTTCAAATCACATTAGAGTAAATCATGTTAAAATCTGCCTGCAATATCCAACGCAGCCGACTTATTGAAGATTGATGAGCGCCATATAGAGTCGTGTGTAAAATTCATGCGCAAATTTTTTCTTTTATATTCGAATAAACAAACTATGGAATTGGCATAAGTGTCGCAGAGATTACCTCGAATAAACAAAGGAGACATTTATGAAAATTCTATTGGCCATGTTCTCACTTATTATGGGAGCAAGCGCTTCTGCGGCAAGTTTGACATGCACGGCGAAGATTGAAGTGGAAAATGAAAATTATGAAAAAGTGGTTGTGAAGGAAGACACTAGGACGATGACTTTGAATAAAGATGGCGATGCCGAATTAGTCGGTATTATAGTGGACTCCAATATATATGATCGCGTGACCGTGAATGCGGAAATTGCGCCTTCATATAATTATGGTGTCTGGGTTAGTAACGGAAAAATTATATCAGCTTCTATCGAAAATGAAGTCATTCGTGGCGCCGTGGGTGTCGATAACTTAAAAGATCAAACGACGTTGGAATTGGGTTCCATTTCAAATAATGGCCGTCTTAATTTAAATTGTTCTGTAAAGTAGACTTATTGAAAAGAGGTCGAGAACGACCGACGATTGCAGGAGATTTGGGACAGTTTTTAGGTTACTGTCTCAAACTTAGACACCCCAGAACAAATACAAAGGCTGCTCAGCTTCGTATGGGATTTGAATGTAGACCCTTAGGAATTTTTCCGTGAGGGAACGATGAATATTTCAAAGCTCTTGGTACTTGGAACGTTGTTGTTGTCGACTCAAGTCAAAGCCGAACAGTATTGGCAAGCTGACCCTCGTCCGCCGCGCTTTTGCCTTCAAAATTTCAATGCCTACGGTCCCGCATACGCTTCGAATATCGAGGAGCGTACAGAAAGAATCACGGGCTTTCTGCAAGGGATTCCTAAATGTGATGTGGTTCATCTGCAAGAGGTGTGGAGCGAGGATCATATTGCCCAGGTAGAAAAGAATTTGAAACATCAATACAGCATCAGTTCCCCAAATAAAGACGCGCGCATCGGTGTGATGTCCTTGTTTATGGGTGAAATCAAAGGCCGTCAAACGGTGGACTTTACGGTCAATAATGAGGGCGGAGTTCTAGATACGGTTCGCTCTGCTTTGAATGTTAAAAAAGCCTATCACATCGTGAGATCTAATTTCTTCGGCATCGACGAAGACTTCTTTTTCATGAACACCCACTTGCATCCGACGTCTCAAGCCGTGCGTATCACGCAAGTTCTAGACATCTTGCAATGGCGTTTGAAACATCAACAGTTAAAGCTTCTATTGTCGGGCGATTTCAATGCCGATATCGACAGTGTTGAAAGAAAGTTTTTGATGATGACCATGGGGGCCCACGACTCCATGGATGAATTTCTTGGCGGATATCCAGCGGGCTATTGCACGTACTGCGCAAAAAATCCCTTGGGCTGGATGCTGACGGATCACACTTTTGACTATATCTTTTTCTCTAACGTCGGAGAGTCCAACACAAGTCTTAAAGCCGTCGAAGGCCAAGTGAATATGCGCGGATCTCCTCGCAAACCGTGGTCCGATCATTTCGGTATTAGAGTTGAATTTTCTGTGGAGCCAGAAAAGACTTCCATCACTTCAGAAGCCCTTGAGGCTCGCAGAACCCAAGCTATCGAAGTTTTGGCTGTGGCCGATTATATTTTGAAACAAGAAAAAGGAAATGAGTTCAAACCTTATTTGACCTTGATTCAGGATCTTTCAAATCAATTGAAAAACCGCACCGGTGGCTTTAACTCTTATTTTGAAAAGTACCGTTAAAAAAAAGGCTCCGTTTCCAAGGAGCCTTTGCCGTCTTTAATCTAAATGTTTAGGTGTAAAAGCTTCCGGGAAAATTTCCGGGAACTGGAAGCTTTTCATTTTGCCTTGCAGATTCGCGGTGTGAATCATCGTTTGTTCTGTCGCGAATTCCGCAATCACCTGGCGGCAGAAACCGCAGGGCGGCCAAGGTTTTTCTGCATCACTGACAACCAAAACTTCTTTGACTTGTTTCGGCGCGCCTTCGCTCACAGCTTTAAAAATCGCCACGCGTTCAGCGCACACAGTTCCACCGAAAGAAGCATTCTCGACATTGCATCCCGAGAAAATACGTCCGTCACCCATCAGAACGGCCGCTCCGATAAGAGCGTTAGAGTAGGGAGCATGAGCTCTTTTTTGAGCATCACAAGCAGCATCGAATAGTTTTTTTTGTGTCTCTGTCATAGACCCTGATTCTCTAATATTTTGCTGAGCTCAATCAAGGGTAAACCTTGAATAGCCGTGAAATCTTGGCTTTCGATTTTATCAAAGAGCATAATGCCGTGCTTTTCAATCTTATAACTTCCTGCGCAGTCTATTGGCATATCCAATTGGACATAGCGTTCCACTTGCTCCCGAGAAAGTTTCTTCATATGCATGCGTGTGATGTCCGTGTAGGGAATCATCGTGTCGCCGCTAAACACACAGATCGCAGTGATCAATTCATGGGTTTTGCCCTGCATGGACATGAGTTGTTCGACAGCTTTTTCGGCCGTGTGGGATTTTCCAAGAATACGACCTTCAAAAGCGACAAGCTGGTCACCGCCAATCACGACACGGTCAGCACTTTTAAGACTCGCAGCTTTCAGCATCGCCAATCGTTCTGCCAAAGCTTTCGGAGAAAGGCTCGGGTCTTTTTCTTTCTCTTCATCAATTAAAGGGGCTTGGGCCGTGAATTTGTAAGCCAATCGAGAAAGAAGCTCTTGGCGATATTTCGAAGTACTTGCGAGGATCAGTTGCTTTTGTGCCATAAGGTTCTACTTTAAAGGTACGGACTTACTTTTGGTAGCAGCGCCGCAGCCATAAATGGCGCAGTGCCGCTACCAAAAGTAAGTCCGTACCTTTCCTCCTGAAATCTTTTCAGGAGCCAAGGAGGAGAAATTGCGGTAGAACATCCTGGAATTGGATAGACCTCTTATGACGAAAACGAATCTTCCTGACGTAGCTAAAGAAACTCATTCAGAAAAATACGCACCCATTGATTGGGTAGGAATGGGTTCTATTGAACTTCCTCTTTTACTAAAACAAAGCGATGGCGTTTACCGTATTCCCGCTCGCGCGGATGCGAAGGTCAGTCTTGATAAAAAACCTTCTCGTGGCATTCACATGTCGCGTTTGTATCTTATCACTCAAGATGTTTTGACGAAGAATGAAATGTCCTTGGGTCTCTTAGGGCAGGCGACGGATGAGTTTTTGAAAACTCACGAAGACCTTTCAACTCAAGCTTTGGTGCAAGTGCAGTTTGAAGCTCCGCTTGTTCGCAAAGCTTTAAAGAGTGCCAATCAAGCGTGGCGCTCTTATCCCGTGGTGTTGTCAGCTTTCAATCAAGAAGGCGTGAAAAGCTACTTCGTAGAAATCGTGGTTACGTATTCAAGCACGTGCCCGGCTTCAGCGGCTTTGTCTCGCCAGTTGATTCAAGATGGTTTCAAACAACAATTCCAAGATCAGTCTTTGGATTTTGATGTGGTTCACTCATGGCTCGGAACTCCGCAAGGAATTCTTGCAACTCCCCACGCACAACGCAGCTTTGCTCGCGTGAAAGCGGAAGTCGGTCCGAACTACAATTATGGCGATTTGATCGACATCGTTGAAGAGGCCTTGCAGACGGCCGTCCAAGGAGCAGTGAAGAGAGAAGATGAGCAGGAGTTTGCTCGTCGTAACGGACAGAATCTCATGTTCTGTGAAGATGCAGCCCGCAGAGTGAAGGAAGCTTTGGACGACAAAGCAGAAATCCTCGATTACGTAGCTGAGTTCAGCCATGTGGAAAGTTTGCATCCTCATAACGCTGTTTCTCATATATCAAAAGGTAAAAAACTCCGCAGTTTTTAATAGCTTAGGTGGTTTTTGCCATCTAAGTGTGTTGCTACCTAATAATCAATTGAAAATGATTCTTAATTATTTGGACTTCTTTAGGGGGATCCCCTATAAATGAACCTCGAGGTGACCCATGGGTAAAGACGCAGTTCCGTTTCTTCCAAGACAGCACGATGAAGACATTGTTGTTCATCATGATGATTTCGACGAAGCAGAACTGAAACGTATTATTCGTGCGCTCAATCTGAAGGTCACAACTCAACGTATGGCGATTCTTAAAGCTTTGCATGAAGGTCGTCGTCATATCACAGCCCAAGAGCTTTACGAGAAGCTCAACAAAGATCATCCAGAAATCGGGTTTGCGACTGTTTATCGTTTCCTTCGCACTCTTACTGAAGGCACATTTGTGACTGAAGTTCGCATGGGCGGACTTCCTGCTCGCTACGAGCTCACTCCTAAGGGCCATCACGATCATTTAACTTGCGTTAAATGCGGTAAAATCTGTGAATTTGAAAACAGAGCCATCGAGAGTCTTCAAGAAAAAGTCGCAAATCAATTCGGCTTTAAACTAACTCACCATATCCTAGAGCTTTACGGCGTCTGCCCAGCTTGCCAAGCGAAGTAAACTAGCTTCGCTGAAGCAGTGCATTTCTCTGGCTGGACCTTGCAGTGACAGAACCCTCGTCCTAGAATGAGGGCTTATGTCACAAGCTGAAGATGGAATCATAGTAAAAGGCGCAAAAGAGCATAACCTTAAGAATGTCAGCGTGGTCATTCCTCGGAATAAGATCACGGTGTTCACAGGCTTAAGCGGCAGTGGTAAATCGTCTTTGGCTTTTGACACTGTCTATGCTGAAGGACAACGTCGTTACGTCGAGAGTCTTTCTGCTTACGCGCGAAACTTCCTCGAACAACTCAAAAAACCAGAAGTGGATTCCATCTCTGGATTGTCTCCAGCAATCGCGATTGATCAAAAATCCGTGAGCACAAATCCAAGATCCACTGTGGGAACGGTGACAGAGATCTACGATTATCTTCGTTTGCTTTACGCGAAGGTGGGAATCCCCGAGTGTCCGACTCACCATATTCCTGTCACCAGTCAAACTCCGCAGCAAATCATTGAAGACGTGATGAAGAAAAGCATGGGCACGAAGTTCTATGTTTTAGCTCCCATGGCTTCAGGAAAAAAAGGGGAGTTCTTAGCAGAGTTCCAACGTTGGGCTAAAAAAGGTTTTGTGAAAGCCAAAGTCGACGGCAAGATGATTGATCTTGATAAGGCGACGAAACTTGCAAAAACCAAAACCCACGATATCGACTTGGTGGTCGACCAACTCATTCTTAAAGACACTTTGAAACATCGTTTGTCAGAAAGTATCAACACCGCTCTTTCCATGGCTAATGGACGAGTGATCATTGAAACTTTGGATGGCGAGCGCACGTCGTACTCTTTGCACTCGGCATGTCCTGAGTGCGGTTACAGCTTTCCTGAAATTGAACCTCGCATGTTCAGTTTCAACAATCCTCGTGGAGCTTGTCCGACGTGCAATGGTCTTGGCACCATTGATCTTGTTGAAGAAGAACAGTTTTCAGACTCGGAAGTGGGCGGCAAGAAATTAGATAAAGTCGTCTACAAATACAAAGGTAAAAAAACTTCGGACGAGGATGAAGAAGAAGGCGAAGAGATGGTTCTTTCGGCATGTCCGGATTGCCATGGTTCCCGCTTAAGACCTGAAGCTTTGAATATTCGTGTCGGTGGAAAAACCATCGCGGAACTTGCGGACCTCGGTGCCGTCGAGTTGCGCGAGTGGATTTCCAAGCTTCAATGGAAATCCAAAGATCAGTTGATCTCTGAAAAAATCGTAAAACAAATTGTGTCGCGCTTGGATTATTTGATTCGCGTGGGAACGGGCTATCTTTCTTTAAGCCGCCCTTCACGTACTCTGTCGGGTGGGGAGGCTCAACGTATTCGTTTGGCGACCCAAGTGGGCTCTTCGTTGATCGGTGTCCTGTATGTGATGGACGAACCAAGTATCGGTTTGCATCCTCGCGATCACCATCGTTTGCTCAATATTATCGGTGAACTTAAAGATCGTGGAAATACGATTCTTTTGGTGGAACATGACGAAGACACCATTCGCTATGCCGACTTTGTTGTCGACTTGGGTCCTCGTGCCGGGGTGCTTGGTGGCGAGATGATGGCGCAAGGAACTCCAGAAGAACTTGCGAACAATCCGCGTTCACTGACGGGGAAATACCTTAAAGGTGAAATGCGCATTCCAATTCCAGCAGAGCGTCGCAAAGGCAATGGACAGTTTTTAAAACTGACGGGCGCCACAGGAAACAATCTGCAAAACGTGGATATGCAAATTCCACTGGGCACTTTTACCGCAGTGACGGGTGTCTCGGGTTCGGGGAAGAGTACCCTTATCATCGACACACTTTACAAAATTTTAGCACAGCACTTTTATAAAGCTTCAGCTCAGCCATCTCCTTTTAAAAAAATTGACGGTCTGGATAAGATCGACAAAGTCATTGATATCAATCAAAGACCGATCGGGAGAACACCGAGATCCACACCGGCCACTTATGTTGGACTATTTCCGATGATCCGTGATTTGTTTGCGAATCTGCCGGATTCAAAACTGCGCGGCTACGAACCGGGTCGTTTTAGTTTTAACGTCAAGGGGGGGCGTTGTGAGACCTGCATGGGACATGGACAGATTCGTGTTGAGATGCATTTCCTCAGTGACGTGTTCGTGACTTGTGATACGTGCCAAGGACGTCGTTACAATCGTGAGACTTTGAATATCAAGTACAAGGGAAAATCTATTTCTGATGTTCTTGAGATGAGTGTGAGTGAAGCCTTGGAATTCTTCCGCAATCACAGTCAGATTTATCGCAAGCTTGAAACTTTGCATCGTGTGGGCTTGGACTACATGACCCTGGGGCAAAGTTCGACGACTCTTTCTGGTGGTGAAGCCCAACGTGTGAAACTTTCTAAAGAGCTTTCTCGTCGCGGCACGGGGAAGACATTGTATATCTTGGATGAGCCGACAACGGGACTGCATTTTGATGACGTCCGCAAGCTTGTGGAGCTGATTCAAGAATTGGCCGATCAGGGCAACACGGTCTTAGTCATTGAACACAATATGGAAGTCGTTAAATCAGCGGACCATGTCATTGATTTGGGGCCAGATGGCGGTAAAGGCGGAGGCTATATTGTCGCCACGGGGACTCCAGAGCAAGTTGCTAAAGTTTCAGGCAGTGAAACCGGAAAATTCTTAAAGCCAGTTCTGAAATAATCTTGATTCTTGGCGGCTTGCGCCTCAGGATGTGGGCGCGCTCCGCGCGCGGACTGGACTGGTATGAAATACTTTACAAGCTCTTTTATTTTTACGTTTGTGGGTCTTATCGCCTCTTACTTTGTTGGTCACTACTATGGTGGCACAGTAGGTGCGGGTTTAAGTGCTCTTTTTATCGCGGTGATTCTTGCGGTTTTAGAAATCTCCTTGTCTTTCGATAATGCGATTGTGAATGCCGTTGTTCTGAAAGAAATGACTCCGGTATGGCGTCATCGCTTTTTAACTTGGGGTATGTTGATCGCCGTTTTCGGAATGCGTTTGGTGTTCCCTTTATTGATCGTGACTTTTGCGGCTCAAGTCAGTCCTTGGGAAGCTTTGGTCATGGCGGCGACTCGTCCGGATGACTATGCGAAGTTGATGCTGTCAGCTCATTTGGAAGTAGCGGCCTTCGGTGGTGCGTTCCTTTTGATGGTGGCTCTGAAATACTTCTACGATGAAAGCAAAGAACTCCACTGGATTCCTTTTATCGAAAAACCAACGGTTTATTTGGGAAGTAAAGTGGAAGCCATTGAAGTGGCTCTGTGTCTTGTGATCTTGGCGATCATTGCGCACTTCCTTCCTTCAGAACAGGCGTTGCCTTTCTTGAAGTCGGGCATGGCGGGTCTGATCACTTACGTGATCGTCGATGGCATCGGTTCATGGCTTGAAGCTTCTGATGAAACAATGAAAGACGTGCATAGAGCTAGCGCCGGCATGTTCCTTTATTTGGAAGTTTTGGATGCCTCTTTCAGCTTCGACGGTGTCGTTGGGGCTTTTGCAATCACGCACAACCTTTTCATTATCATGATTGGTTTGAGTATCGGTGCTTTCTTCGTCAGAAGTTTGACGATCATGTTCGTAGAAAAAGAAGCTCTTACGAAGTTTGCGTTCCTTGAACACGGTGCTTTTTACGCCATCGGAATTCTTGCGATGATCATGTTGGCTGATCCGTTCTTGCACATCCCTGAGTGGGTGACGGGACTGAGTGGGGGAATCGTTATTGCGGTTTCGTTCCTGTGGTCTTTGAAGCGGGCTCCAAAAGAATCTGTATAACCGAAGCGACAAGAATCATTAAAGCGCCTGACATCTGGAAAAGGGTCAGGCGTTCGCTTAAAATAATATATCCAAAGATCGCTGCAAACGGCGATTCCAAAAGAAACAGCATACTGGCTGTTGAGTCCGATAAAATCTTCTGGGTTCGAATCTGCAAATAAAATGCAATAATACTGGAGCCAATCCCTAAACAAAGAACACCGATCCAAGGCTGCCAATGCTCTGACGACGTGGTGACTTTGTCTTGGGTTAGTAAGAGGGGAGTCAGTAAAATCAGACACCAGATTGATTGAAAGTTATTAAAACGAAAAGCATTGCCCACGCGATTTGAAATGCGCCCGATATAAATAATATGAAGAGCGGCAATCACCGAACACCCAATAGTCCAAATATCACCGACGTTAAGGCCCTGAAGGTTGGCGTCCATCAAAATAAATGTGCCGATTAAAGCCAATGCCACCAGAGCATAGTTTTTCCATCCCGTTGCCGCTTTAAAAAACCAAGCGTTAAACAGAGGAACAATAATCACATAAAGACTTGTCAAAAAACCACTCTTCGTGGCCGTTGTGAATTGCAGGCCGATGGTTTGCAAAAGAAGCATTCCACCTAAAAGAAGTCCCGCGGGTAAAGCACGAAGAAGTTCTTCGCGAATGGTCGTGAAATTAACTCCACGAAAAAGAATGTAAAGAATTTCACCAAAGACCGAGGCAATAATAAAACGATAAACCAAAGTCTCCGTGGGAGTGAACGCGCGCAAGGCCCACACCGTGGCAACAAAGCCGAAACCCCACAAGGTTCCGGCAAAGATGAGCTCTAGGGCCGCACGATGCTTAGTCAAAGGCTTCAGACCAGATGCGTGTTTTATCGAAGCCGTCGACTTCAAGAAGTTGATGTTTCACTTCTTTGATCATACCGCCGTTGCCGCACAGATAGAATGTTGTCGGGATGTTCTTGTAATCGAACTCGCTGATAAAGTTCTGCACGTAGCCTTTTTTTCCCTTCCAGTCATCTTGAGGACGGCTTAGCACAAATTCAAACTTGAAATCTACAAGTTCTTTCTCTAAAGCTTCGACTTCTTTTTGATAGTACATGTCCTTTTCAGTGCGAACACCAAAGAGCATGCGATAGCGAAGATTCGGATATTGCTCCTTTTTAGAAAGCAGATAACAAATATGCTGAGAAAGTCCCGTTCCCGTATTGAGGAAAACGATCTGCTCGGTAGGAGGTTCTTGGAAGAACACTTTTCCGAAGGGGCCTGTGAAGTTCAGAGTCTCGCCCCCTTTTAAGTTCCAAACAAAAGTCGAGGCAATACCGTTCTCAACGAACTTGAAAAGAAGACGGAAACCATTCTTTATGCGGTCATCGGATGCAATTGAATAAGCACGCAAAATCGGTTTAGCTTCGCCTTGAGGCACATTGAGCATCACGAATTGGCCAGCTTTGAAGTTAAACTCTGCCGGAGCATCGGTTTTTAGGACCAATTCACGCACTGTCGGAGTGTGATCAATGATTTGTTCTACTTTCATGTGGTAAATCGTACGCGCGGAAGACATAAGGCTCCTTCAGGTTTGCTTTGGTCTTAATAATCCGAAAATCCCAGACAGTCCAATATTTTAGCTTGTTACAAAACCTCGCATTCAATAAAATTCCAGGAGGGGGATTTTATCGCGTTAGCCCGAAGGGGCGAGGGCAGGAGCCCGAGACAATAAAATCCAAATAAGGAACAGCAAAGAGGTAACAACGTGAATATTGCGCAGCATCTGGTTTTATCCGCTCTAATAAGTTTTGGTACGTTCGCGCAGGCTCAGGAAGCGGCTCCCGCAGCCCCGGCTCCGACGCCAGCTCCCGCAGAAACCCAAGAGGAAATCCCAGCTCCTCAACGATCTTTGTTGAAAACGGCGGCGACGCGCGATTTTAACAAGCCGCTATATTTCGATCAGCTTGATAACGGGGTGATCTTACCTCCGTTGGAGTTGGAATACGACCTGACAGGCGCAAATGGAAAGATATTGAAAATCGGGAACGTAGCGTTGAACGAGAAGAACTTTTTCTTCGCTCTTTTGCCGTTGGGAAAAACACACTCGCAGTTGAACCAAGTTTTGGGAAGCAGTGAGGCCGCGAAAGTCACTCTTGTTATGGCATGGCCTGACAAGATGATGACTCACGGAACTTTGGAAATGATTTCTAGAACGGGTGCTGTTCTTTGGACGTATAATTTTACGGAAGCCGATCACACAAAATGGATGAAGCAGCTCGAAGAGTGGAGAAAAGCTCTTATTACCAAAGGTGTTCCAGCAAAAGATCTTGTGCGCTCCGGTGTTTTTGGCTCGCAATTCGCGATTGTTGATGCGGAAGCAGCCAAAGCTCCGTTCTGGGGGCAAAAAGATTCTTTCCGTTTCTGTTTGACTCAATCCGATGGCCGCAATTCTACAAAAATGTGCTCGCAAAGATACGGGACAAAATCTTCAGGTCGTAACGTGATTATGGGGAAAGTCCGCGTAGACCCAACAACTCCACGGGTGCTTGTGCAAAATGAAGAAGCTCCGATGAAAAATTCCGTGGTTGTGGCGGCAGATATGCCGACGTCTTTCTTTGCGGAACTTGCCAGTGGAGAATCTTATGAGTTTGTGACAGTTCCAAATAAATTGGAATTGATGGACATCTCGGATACGAAAAAACCAAACGTTCTTAGAATCGTAGGTTATGACACTCGTCCCATCGGTCGTTCCATCATTTTGAATCCAGATCAATACGGCTCCCTCACAAAACTTTTAGGTTTTGAAGCGACAATCGGGGACCCTCGTAAGTTTTGGGCAGCGGCAATTAAAAAAGATGATCCGAAAATTTACCTGCCGGGCCAGGGCGGAGGCGTTTTCAAACAGCGCTTTGAACTTTCTGAGATCCCGCGCACGCAATCCCGCGTTTATCTGAGCAAACGCACGCCGACAGGAACTTATATTGATGGTGTGAAGCTCGAAGGACGTAAGCAGCCGATTGCCGATATCAGTTCTGAGCAAAACTCTGCAGAAGTGGATAGCAAAGATCCTGCGAATTTCGTGTGGCATTTTAAAGCCACTGAGAGAGGTCAAATCAATCGTTCGTATTTGAATGTGAGCTTTGAAGGTAAGACGTATAAGTCGTACTACGAAATCTACAAAGGTTATCCTCGCGAGCTTTCCGGTCGATTCACGGGCGTTCAAGCCTCTGGTGAATTTATCATCATGGGTGAGGTGGCCTACAATCAATGGTTTGAAGATCTTTTCGGATGGACGAACTATTGGCTGTCTCGTCAAAGATGGGGGTTCAGTGCGAAGTACTTCCAATCTTTCAATCAATTGAAAGTGGATGCTGCCGGGAATACAGCTCCTTTGAGTGTTATGACCCTAGATTTCAAGTATCGTGTGACGCCAGGTCTGTGGGGGCGCGATGAATCTGTCGGTGGTATGCTCTCTTATCAAAATGTGACCTTTGATAAATTGAAAGCGCCGATGCTCGGAGTGGGAGCCTTCTGGGCGCGCTCGATGCCAAAAGTGTTTGATGATTTCTTCAATCTTATGCCCTTCATGAGATATCCAAAATGGGTGGACATGGAGTTCATTTACTACGCAAGCTCCATGGATTCCAAGGTGACTTTGAATGCACCAATGTCTTTGAACTTCCACGGAAAAGTTTTGTGGTCGGATCGTTACTTCGGTGAAGCGGGCTTCGGTATGAAACGTTATAGTTTCACGGACTCTTCGCTCAATCAAAAAGCCGAACTGAACACGTTCTATGGAACTGTCGGTTTGGGTATCAACTTCTAAGGTTTTTTACTCTTAAAAACTTGCAAGGCGACCTCGATGAGGTCGCCTTTTTCTTTTTGATTTTTCTCATAGTATCTCGTGGAGCACCGCCCTCTAAGGTCACTCGTTTAGGTTTTAGACAGCTGAAAACCTTTTAAACAGGCAGAGGCCTTGGTTTGAGGTTTGCTCGCAGTTTCAGCGTTGCTAAATGAAAGGACGTTACATGCGAGCACTTATACTGTTCTTCCTCTTTGTATTGGGGTTGATTTCCTCAATGGTTGTGGCTTCTGAAAAAGCCTATGCGCAGGCCAGGAATATTATCATTAATGATTCCCTGGTTCTGAATCTCGATTGTCGCAAGCTTAGTGTCGACAATATTTACCGCGCGATCAGACCAGATGCCTTCCATGAAAGTCGCAATATGCCTATTCGCAATTGGCCTTTCCGCAGTGGGGCGGTGACGATTGCCGGGTGCTGGGCTCTTTCGAGCACTCAACGCATGGTTTCGTACCTTGCTCGATATAATACTCCTGACAATCGTCGTATGGAGCAAAGAGTGCCGCGTATCCTAGATATGGTTCGCAGAGCTTCTCTTGAAGAAAGAATTGATCATAGCGAAGATCACACAAATAGAAGCAATGGCACTCAGCCGTTCATCTCTCGAAACTTAAAGTATTACTCCGTGTTTCCAGTTCCTGAAGGAAGTTTATATGAAAGCCGTCGTGACTTTCAAAACGGTCTTTGGAATGGCCTTGTTGAAGGGTACAGCCAAGAATTCAACGGAAGAAGTGTGTTGCGCAACTTCCAAAATGAAATCGAAGCCAATCAGGCAAGTCATTTCTTCCGCGCAGGGAATATTGGAATGGGCCTTGGCAGTGGCTCTCGCTCTGAGAGTAAAAACCGTGAAACTGTCGCTCAGTTGACTCGCAACTTGGACGGCAAGCGTTTGACTCTTATCAATCTGCGTGCAGGTCGTACAGCTCAACACATTGTGATGGTGAAGTCTTATAAGAGATTGGGTCAATCTACGATCGAATTTAAAGTTTATGACTCCAACGATCCGGGCAGAGATGCGTCTGTTTTCTATAGTTCTTCCTCGGCTCAATTTTATGCCCCTGATATTGTAGGCCGCTTTGTTTTAACAAATGAAACGAAGGCTTTGGGCGTTTATATCGTCGACGAAGAAGAGCGCGTGCAGTTGGAAGCTGCGATGCTGGCGCACTACAAGGTCCTTTGCCGATAGTGTCCACAAGAGTGACACAGGGATAAAAAATGCGGCAACTCGTGGAACGGGGGCCGCATTTGTGCGTAAAAACGAATAAAACACGGAACTACTGAGGATTCGTATGAGAGACCATGGCTTAGTCCTTGCTTTAAGCCTGACGGTACTCAAAAACCTGAGTCCTTTTTGACACTAGCACCCTGAAGGGGGTTTGGAATGTCCTTAAGAATAGTTATAGTCTGCGCATTTTGCCTGATGATGCTCTCGATCGCGAGCGCAGAGAGCGTGTCATTACCTCTTAAGTCCATTAAAAAACCATCTTCCGACCTCGTCAGCAGTTCTGGAAACCCTTTGGATGTCGGTCAGGCAGCGGCTTTGGCGAATCAGGGGACAGATCTTAGCGCCTTAAATCCTTTAGAAAATAAAATGTGGCAAAACCGCGTTTACAATGCGGTTGAAGATGTTCCAGGTTCATATCCTTTAGCGGGCAACGGAGTTCAATTCCTTTCTGAAGAAGCTGCTTTACCTTTCACTTATATGTCTCGTGTTCAATCTCGCGAGAACCCAGGCTTGTTCTATCGTTTAAGCTTAAGCCGTTACAGCCATACGACCTTGATGCGTGCAGCCCTTCTAAGAAAGCTCGGCTACTTTGTTCCATCACCTAAATACTACCGCAACCTTCGCGTCTTCTTCGCTAATGAAGAAGAGAAAAAAGCCTTCCTTAAAAACGCTCAAGAGTCGATGATCTCCGACTTCCAAAGCCGTGGTTGGGTGAGCGAAGACAACACGCAAAATCACTCTGTGGTTTTCACAGATGCGATGCTAGAGCCCGCAGTGGCTGAGTACTTCGATATCCAGTGGGGTTATGCTCCAGATCCAAACAATCCAGATCAATTGCCAGCGGTGCAAAGATTCTCTCGTTACAGAGCGTACCGCGCGTTGATCATTCCATTCTCTGTGGTTGATGTTCCTGAAAGTATCAATCGTTTCTCTGCGAAGTTCGGTTCCGTTCTTTCTGGTCACGTTGTTATCAATCATCCTTCCGCGGAGTCTTTCTCGGCGTGTACTTACGAAGATGCCCGTTGGTTGGTAAGACGTCTTGCAAACCTTCGCTACCAAGACTTCCAAGACATCGTAAGAGCCGGTGCGTTCCCGAAAGAGTTGGAAGAACTTGTTTTGGCTAAACTTCTTCACCGCGCGAACAATGCCTTTGAACTTTTCAATTTGAAAAACGTCAATTCATTGCCACTACCAGAGCTTGATAGAATCAATTCAAGCAGCGGTCTTGTGCAAAACGGAAAAGTGATGAAGGAATTTGTTCCAGGCTACCCACAACGTTTTGCCCACGGGGATCGCCAATCTCCATTCCAAGACGGAGACCTTGAGCGTTACCTTGGTATCCGTGCAAAATCAGCGGCTATCGGAACAGCATTGAATCATATCAATGAAAAACTGGATCTATTAAAAGTCAGCGATCTTTACCAAGGTCGTCGTGAGCAGATTCAAGAAAGAATTTATCAGCATATCAAAGAAAAGCCTTTTGAGCCTCTTTATCAAAACGTCGAGGCATGGGGTGGACCAGTTGGCGGATTCAACCTCGCAGCCACTCGTCACGTGACGACAGGAACTTACTTCGGAAGTTCGGCACCCATTCAGTTGGTGGATAACGTCAGCGTGGCGGGTCGTTTGGGTTATTTCATGGCTTTAGATGGCGTTCCTAATGTGGTTCCTGTTTTTGGTGCCAACGTGATGGTGATGAGAGATTACACTCATGTGCGTCCTCTTCTTTCTATTAAAGAAGGTACGAAAGTTCCTTGGCAGGATCTTTTGATCCCGAAATTCATGAACAACGTTTCTAAAGTTTTGACGGAAAAAGATCTTATCAAGTCTGCCGATGGTAAGAGCATGCGTCAGCCCTTGGATGCGTTCTTAGCCGAAATGCGTGAAGGTGAAGTCTTCACAATCACAGATTCCATTGCTTTGTCTGCTTATGGTCAGCTTTCTTCATCATTAGATGTTTTGATGGGGATCTCGCCATTGAGCTTTATGACGTCTGTTTCCGTCGGTGCCGATGGTTCCAGAGCGATTCTTCGTCAAACAAGCTTTATGAGAACAAAAGAAGGGGTTCAAGTCTACGTGCGTGCACAGACAGGGAAAGCCCTGGGCGCGACATTGGATTTCAACTTCTTCATCAATGTGATGCGCATCCGCGCAAGCACGTCATGGACGGATTTGAATACGGACGCTTTCGTGATCGATTACAACCCAGAGTACGCGGAACTTTTGGATACGGGAAAAGTAGACCAAAAATTCGTAAAAGATTTCGTGGATACCCGTGACAACTTGAAGCCAGCACTTCGTGCACTCTTTAAGAGCAATGATCCTGAGTTGCTGTACTCAAAATTCTCTCATAAGAAATTTGAGATCGACCACAACTTGAAAACCAAAGAGCTTCGTACGAAGTTCCTGGCGGCGCGCGTGAACTCTTTCAACGAAGACCATTTGTTGAAGATTCGTTACCCACGCAGCCCGGAAGCTCCAGATTTAAATCCTAAAGACGAAGAAGTGACTTTGTTCGCCAATAAAAAAGGCGAATTGAAGGGCCGTGATCTTTTGGGATTTGCGACAGACTGGATTGAAGGAATTCTTAATAAGTGGTCTCCGAAGAGCCGTGTGGATTTGTCGCGCAGTGATGATCCAAATCCAGCCAACACCCCTTACGGTAAAGCTTACTGGAGAATGGTGACGACAGAGTCTGATTTGACGGTCAATGCAAAACAATATCCTTCCGTGGCCGTTGTTCAACACGTTTGGGGCGGATGGCATTTGAATCGTAAGAAGTTCTTAAGACTTTTAGACGAAGTTCAAGGCGAACTTAAAGGGGCGCCATTGATGAACTACCGTTTGATCGAGCCCGAAGCTTTTGCCAATGTGACAGCGGTGGATTTCTATCGTATCACTGCGAATCTTTCGATCTTGCCAGGTGGGTTGGACAGAATCCGTGACTTGATCTTGCAACCGGATGCCGATGGTAAAGCGGCAAGAAGACATAAATTCGTCAGCGGTCTTTTCCAAAAACTCAGTGAAAAGATGGGACGCAAGGCTCGCGCGAACGATAAAGAAATGTTTGACGAGATGATGCTGATTCTTGGTAACGGCAACCTTGAAAAAGGTAAAGGCAAGTACTGGGAAATGTGTGAAGAGGAGCAGCAAAAACGCAACGGTGGCAACAATGACCGTGGTGGCAGTGATATGCCGAACTCAGCCTGGGTGAATGGGACGAACTTTACTTGCATGGTTCCTTGGATGGAAAAGCTTTTGAAGCTTTCCGGAACATATCCGAAGGACAAGAAGTCGCAAACTCAATGGATGACGAATGTGATCTACGTTCTTGAAGAGGCGATTCCACTTCCGCAGTTGTTGAAATTCTTAGGCGAAGAAAACTACATTTTCTTTGTTCGTATCAACGGCTTCCGTGCCGGTGATGAGGACGGGGACTTGGAGTACTTCTCTAACACATTGGGTGATCCTAAGAAAAATATCGACTACGCAAGCGGTTTGATTGCGATGTTTGCCAATAAGACTCGTATTTCACCAATCGAGTTGGATCGTTCTCAAGGGAGCTTCCGATGAGACAGTTGTTTCGGGCTCCTGCCCTCAACCCCTTCGGGGCTGCCGCGAAAGAATCCCTTCGTGGGATTCTTTTAATCTTAGCTCTTTCTGTCTTGGGCACTTTGTCTGCTCATGCTGCCGATCCTTTTTCGGCTTATCAGTGGGGACTTAACAATCAAGGTCAACCGCAAATGGTGGACCTCGATCCTTTGCACACTTACAAAGTTCCTGCCCGTGCTCAACAAGATGTGCGTTTGCCGGTTCGTCAGAAGACGCAAAAGAAAATTCTTGTGGCTGTTTTGGATACAGGAATTCAAAAGAATCATCCCGATTTGAAGACCGTCATTCATCGTAATGAAACAGAATGCCGTGCTTTAGCGAAATTCAAAGCCTGCTTAGAAGACAACGACCGTAAAGTCTGTGAAGCGAAATGGATGGATCTAAAAAATCCAGAAGTGGATCAGGATAAAAACGGTTACCCTTTGGATTGCCAAGGGTGGAGTCTTTTGGGGGGTGTGAACGCTGCCAATATCATGGGCCGTCCTGATTTTGACGATGAGCAAGGTCATGGAACTCATGTTGCGGGAATCATCGCGGCGGAAGCCGACAATAATGTCGGTATCCATGGTTTGAGTGAAAACATCGAAATCTTGCCAGTGCAAGTGATCGGTGTTCAACCCAGTGAGCCGATTAAGCCTCTTTCAATCTATGATGATCCTTCAGAACAAGGTCGTGAAAGTATCAAAAGAAGTCTGGGTGACGTGGTTGCCCGTGGCGTGATCTATGCGATGCGCTCAGGTGCTAAAGTGATCAACTTTTCTATGGGTTGGCCTCAGACTTCTGACTCTGAATATATGAGAAAAGTGATCGAAGAAGCCCAAGCTCGCGGCGTGATTATCGTTGCGGCGGCAGGGAATGACTCGACACGGGCTCTTTTAAGACCGTGTGCTTATCCTAATGTTATTTGTGTGGGGGCTTCGGGTCCCGATGGTGCAATGACTCACTTTTCGAATTTCGGAAGTGGAGTTGATATCGCCGCTCCGGGTTTAAATATTCTTAGCACTTTCCCAGAGGGAAAACGCCCGGTGCGTTTCCGTTCTACTTTGGGTTATGAATTTTTGTCTGGAACTTCGCAAGCCTCTCCTTTCGTTGCTGCTGCTGTGGCTGAAATGTTGGCTCGTGGAATTCCGGCTAATGAAATTTACCCGCGCCTGGTTCTTGGTTCAAGACCGCTGCTTAGCAACCTTTCTTTGCTTGAAGGCGGCTCTCATGAACAAGGACAAGTCTTGAGCCCGGAAAGGGAAATTTATAAGAAATATTCTGTAGGCGGGAACTTGGATCTGGAAAGATCTTTGAAAGTTCAGGCTCAACCTTTGATCGTGATTGCGAACAAAGAAAAATCAGAAATCAGATGGGACCGTAAGAGCAAAGACCTTTATTTCGAAATTTCCTTCGTAAATAAGTGGTCTGACGTGGATGTTTCTAAAGTTAAAATGAATCCCCAGTTTATTAAGCCGCACCCTGAAGCGGTTCGTCCGTGGATCACATCTGTGAAAGAGGTGGCTCCTTACGCGGCTCTTTGGAAAAACGGCGAAGTTCGTAAGTATGTTGTGGCCATGAGCATTGTCGACAATGCCGACCCTTCTCAATCACGCATTCCAAGTGAACTGGATCTAACGGTTGATGTGAAAGTGGGTGAGGACACTCGTCGTTACGTTCTAGAAACTGAAATCACAGTGGAAGTGAATGAAAACATGGCGGGTAATGACATCCGTATGTACCCAGTTGTAGGGATGCCTAAAGGCCGTGTGTCTTTCATTCCTCTAGATCAAAACTTGGATGCGCATCCTGAACAACGTGATTACTTGGCGCTGTCAGAAAATAAAAACACATGGCAATTGTGGTTGGTCGCGGATTCTGGAGCGGGCTCTTACAATGCTCTTGGCGGCACGAAGATCCGTATCGAAGGCAACAGTGACAATCTGCTTGATAAAGTCACGGCTCGTATGGATATGAACGGCGACGGTCAAAGCGAATACGTTTTGGGTGTTCTTGAAGATAAAAGCGAAGATGAAGAGGCGAAGGGTTCACCGATGAGTTTCTTTGTTTTCGATAAGTCGATGAAACTTGTGGAAAGCTTTAGCTACAGCGGCGAAATGGCAGCGATGCCTTTGGATGCTTCACAGATTTACTGGCAAAAAATCGGCGGGACGAAACGACCTGCGTGGTTGGGTGGCGGTAAAGATCCAGATCGCAAACGTTCTTTGAAAGATCGTTGGGAAAATCCTAACGATATGGAAAAGCAAAAGTTGAGATTCTATTTCTTAAATGAAAAGAATGAACTCAAAGCTCTCGAAGAACACGAAGACTATAAGATCGTGGACGTGATTCAACCACGCCAAGATCAAATCGAGTCCGGCCGTATTTCCATCATGCTTGCGAAAAATCAGGGGACCGAAGCGAAGCCCTCTTATCTTTATAATTTCGCTGTTGCCGAAGTTATGAACGGGAAGATCGAAAACTTTATGGAGTTGGATCTTTTCCATGACTCCAATGTTTATCGCAATATTTTGGATACACGCGTTGATAAGATCCAAAGCTTGAACTACGCCAAAGACGAATATGTCGGCAGCTTCTGGTTCGGTGAAGGCCTCAATCGTAAGCAGCGTTTAACGCTTTTCGATAACAAGGACTACGATCTTTTGGACAGACAGTTGGGTGCCGAGCGGTCCCAATTTGACTCCGCTTTGCGCGTGAGAGCTGTTTTTGCGGGGCTTCAACGTAAGGGAGCCTTCGTTTTGACGAACTCCGAAATTCAGTATCATGACCTGAATACCAACAAGGTTTGGAGCAGAAGTTTAGATCGTTATACTTTCTTCCCCGACAACCTCTTTATCTCTCTATATATACCACTCACGATTCGCGACGCGCGCGACGCATCAACGAAGCTTCCTGCAATCTTTACAACAGAGAGTGCGGGCCTCAGCCGTGGTGTCAAAATGTTGGTACCGATTTTTGCAAAGGATGGATCTGCGGTTGAACTGGTGTCACCTGCTCGTTTGAGATTCAAGTCGTCTGGCTGTCGTTCAATGGAAACGCCGGTCTTCGAAGGATCCAAAGGAGCCCACTCGTTTGACTATTATTGTGGAGACAAATTACTCAGAGTTAATTTGACTTACTAAACGAAAAGTTATTTTTAGAACGGTTTTAAATAAAACGAAGATTCCATAGGAGGAACCACAAATGAAAAATGTATTGCGTACGATGGTAGCAGCAGTTGTAGCAACTAGCTTCGCAGCTTGCGGTGGCGGCGGAGGCGGTGGCGGCGGCGGCACACCAGGCGGCGGCGGAACTGTGATCTACTACCCATACGAAACTGTTTACGGTGATGCTTGTACTGGCCAAGAAGCAACTCCTGGTTGCACATTCTTTAGCGCTGACGGCAAAAGAATCACAGTGACTGAAGATCCACACTACAATGATTTCGGCAATGGTTCTGATGACCTTTGGTACGTAAAATTCGACTCTGCTGGTAAAGCAGCTGTTTATGATGATTTGGGTCGCTTCCAATACTACGCAAACGTTTCTGAATTTGCGGGTTATGTTGGTGGTAATACTATCGGCGTAGGAACAACTGGTTTCTACTGGGAAGATATCTCTAACGGAACATATTGGTTGGGTAAAAACGGCGTTCTTTACAGTGCGAACACAGGCGAATCTAACTACGGTCAAGCGATCAATGACAAAACTTCTTCTTCTGCATCAGACACAAACTTTGCTGCTTTGAACTCTGATTCAAATAAGAAACTTGTTAAATTGGCTTCTGAGAAGTTGATGAAAGAATACGGCTTCAAACAAGATAAAGCAGTTGCAGTTGCTTCAGCTTTGAACTCTTGGGCGGTAGCTGCTGCTGAACGCGGTACTACTTCTGAAAAAGACATGGACAAAACTTTTAAAGCGGTATTCGGTGTTCAGTTCTCTGACGCTCTAGCTGCTGCAAAAGACTTGGCAATGGGTGACAGCGCTTCTATGCAAGATTTGACTAACAGATCTGCATCTGAGTTGGGTTTGAAACCTCACCAAGCTCAAAAGTTCATGAAGGGCATGTACAAAAAAGCTCTTGCTAACTGGGGTTACGACGAATCAAGCTTCAACTGGTAATCAGTTGACTCTTAGTTAAGACTCACAAAAAACCCACAACGGTTATCTGTTGTGGGTTTTTTTATTTCGGAAACTAGAAATAGCCAATAAGGCCCGCTGAAGTAAGAAGACCTGTGACTGTGGCATCTCCGCCAACGCCGCCAGATTGTTTTTGATAAACGTAGCCGGCATCAACGCGGAACCCGACATTGCTTCCAGAGGGGAACCACTTCGCAAAAGGACCTACGAAAACTTCCATAAGATCTCTTTTGCTTCCGCCACCGCTATCAAATTGCCCCATGCTGCCAGTGGCACCAATACCGTAAAGGAAAGCTTCGCCGGGTGTGTTGGCAATCATGTTAAAATCGCCAAAAGCACCGAACTTGTACGTTGTCTGAGTAAGGCTGCCTACTTGGTCAGACTTATAAGTAGCTAAAGGCCCCACCTCGTAAGTGCCGAAGTTCCAACCAAACTTACCAATGAGCTCAATGTCTGTTTCGTTTTCAGCGCCAGCGGCATCGGACTTTGTATTCTGAAGACTCATGCTAACGCCGACAACATAGTGGCGTGAAGAAGAAGTCACTGAAGATTCACCGAACTCATCCGGCGCAAGCTCATGAACTTGTCCAGGTTGCAAGCTGCCGCCAGAAAACTCAATGACAGCTTGATTGCCCTTTACGCGACGAACTTTAATTTTCTGTGCGAAAGAAGCAGAAGAAAAAGTCAAAATTGCCAATACAAGAAGCCACTTTTTCATAAAAACCTTTCTAGTGTTTAAGCATATTGCAAAAGACGACAGTCTGAATTCCCGCTGATAGACTCATCATACGGCCAAGCAGGGGACAGGTTCTCTCCGCGAGAATAATTTTCTGTCACGGAAATCATTCCGGGGGAACATTCGGGATTGTTCGAGCAATATTCGGTCGGATCTTCAGCGTGAGCCGCCAAAGATAATAAAACGAAAGCAAGCGAAAGAAGCCAGTTCCAGTGTCTCATATTGATCCCCTCTCTTTAGGACTAAAGTCTTTCAATCCACACAGAACCTGTCAACGGGAAGTTGCTTAGCAATGAGACGGTCTGAAGCAAAGATTTCTCTAATTTAAGTTTTGCATGTTTATAGCCGACTAAACTTATGTAAGGGGAAGGGAGTCATAATGTCGTCTTCCTGGGGAGACATTCCGGCGTGGGCCTACGGGGCTGCGCAGGCACTAATGCAATCATTGAAGCTGGTTGATCCGGCGACCTATGCTCATTGCTGCCGAGTCGGTGAGATGTCTCGTAAGCTTGCTCGCGATGCGGGTTTGAATGAGTACGAACAAAAGCTCGCTGAATTTGCGGGTCTTTTTCACGACATCGGAAAGATGGGCGTTCCTCAATCTATTATTTCAAAACCAGGCAAACTCGATGATAGCGAGCATTTGATTATGCAAAGCCATCCCGTGATGAGTGAAGAAATTGTGAAGCCGCTAGGGCACAACAAGTTCTTTTCAGAAATCTTGCCGGGCATTCGTGGCCATCACGAGCGTGTCGACGGAACCGGTTATCCGGATAAAAAACGCGGAGATGAAGTTCCGCTTCTTGCACGCATTATCTTAGTGGTCGACACTTACGATGCTATGTCGCAGACACGCGCTTACCGCAAAGGTTTACCTGTGGAAGTGGTGTACGCAGAACTGCAAAGATGTTCAGGAACGCAGTTTGACCCTCAGTTAGTCAAAACGTTCTTGCAAGCCCATAAAACATGGGAAGCCCAAGAGCCTGACCAAGAAACACTCAACCATCTCTTAAAGAAAATCGCTTAGATTTCTACTGAACTCTATTTGTACTTTCGAAAATCTTATCAGCGGATTTGGCAACAAATCCCTGATAGAGCTTTCCATTCTCTAGAGGATAGCGTTTCGCAAACTCGTAATAACATCCTGGGATGTTGTGAACGCCATCGTCGAATTTCACAGGAATTTCAGAAGCCATCGTCGAGCTTTGCTCTAGGTAGTCCGCTGTCGTTCCTTTGATCTCGCCACCAGATTTATTCAAGACAAAGCCTTTGCTTTTAACAAATTCATTAAGAACTTTGATGTCGCTGAATTTTTTTAGTTTGTTGATATTGATTGTGAAGTGATTTGGACGGAAACCGTATGCCGCCACCCAAGAAGCATATTCGCTTTCTTTGGCTAGTTCAGAGTACAAAGCATAAGTCATTTTCCAAGGACGACCGCACATCGCAAAATCTTCGCGTTGGATCAGTGAATCCGGAAGTTGATCGACAAGTTTATTCACAGTATCGCGAATGAACGGCGATACTTTTTCAAGTTCCAGCTCGCTGATAAAGATTTTTGGCATGTCTTCGTTAGGATGTTCGTAGTGTTTTGCATAGAGTTTTTTCTCTACGAAAGTGTAATCACCTTTTTCAACGTAGCCATATTTCTTGAAGTGTTGGGCCAAAGACTCAATACCCAAGCGCGGGTGGTTGAATGTGCGAAGAGCAATGTGGTCATTGAGAACAGTTTCGCCTTCCGCAACAAAAATGTCATGAATGCGTTTGGCAGCAGGATTGAGTTCACAGTAATCGACCCACATTTTTTGCAAAAGTGTCTCTAAGCTCATCATAAACAGTTCTCCTAATGACCGAAGGTTACCCCTCTTAAATCGGGGGTGCAACGGGTCCTTGCATGGCTTCGAGCGTTATCCATTGGAGGTGGGGGATATTTCGCCAACAATAAGCGCTGGGCGCAGAATGTGAAACTGGACTGCACCCAGAGGTATAAATGACATTGCCTGAGATCCAACAAATTGAAAAACGAATTCAGGACCTCGGGAGTGCGGCCCGCTCAGAAGTCCTTGCCTACAGCGAGCAAGGTTCTTTGCGCTTTCCCATCTACAAAGTGAGCTTCGGAAGTGAAGATCCCAAAGCACCGGTTTTAGGATTCACGGGTGGCGTGCACGGACTTGAACGCATCGGCGCGCAAGTGTGTGTTGCTTTGATGAATTCTCTTTCTGAACTTGTTCTCTGGGATGAAACGATCCAAAGAACTTTGCAAAACGTTCGCGTCTTTTTTATTCCGACGGTCAATCCCATTGGCATCTACAAAAAAACTCGCTGCAATCCGCGCGGGGTGGATTTAATGCGCAACGCTCCTGTCGAGGGAGAAGATCCCGCACGCTGGGTCGGCGGGCAGCGCTATAGCAATCGCTTGCCGTGGTATCGAGGAATCGAAGGTGCTCCAATGGAGGTTGAATCCCAGGCTTTGGTTTCGGCTGTCGAAAAAGAAATTGCGCAGAGTTCTTTGGCAGTGACGATCGACGTGCATTCAGGATTTGGCTTTCAAGATCGTATTTGGTTTCCTTACGCAAAAACCGTCAAACCTTTTCCCGATCTTCCTTTGGCGTATTCTCTCAAAGAATTGTTAGATCGCACGTATCCTCATCACTTTTATCGTTTTGAACCTCAGGCGCAGAGTTACACGACTCATGGTGATCTGTGGGATTATTTATACGACCAACATATTCAAAAAACTCCGAATCAACAGTATTTGCCTTTGTGTTTGGAGATGGGTTCCTGGTTGTGGGTGAAAAAAAATCCTTGGCAAATTTTCAGAGCCGAAGGACCTTTTAATCCGATCAAGGGACATCGCCAGCGTCGTACTTTGCGTCGTCACAATACATTGATGGAGTTTTTGATTCGTGCTGTGGCCTCGCCGCAAGCATGGGCTACGATGAGCGAAATGCACAAAGAAGAGCTTAATAAAAAAGCGCGGGAGTTGTGGTATGCCGCAAACTAAAAATTGGATTCTCCTCCGAGGATTGGCTCGCGGAGTAGGGCACTGGGGTTCTTTCGTGAATAAAATGAAAGAACGTTTTCCAGAAGACAATTTTGAATTGCTAGATCTTCCGGGCAATGGGGCGCGCAATAAGGAAGCGAGTCCCTTGAGTATTCCGGAATATGTGAAAGACTTGCGCTCTCAATCAGAGTTCGTAAAAAAAGGCGAGCCGTTCAAAGTGCTCTCTGTTTCTTTGGGCTCGATGATCACGGTGGAATGGATGCGCGAGTATCCTCACGAGGTGAGAAAAGCCTATTTGGTTTGCACGAGTTCGTCGGGGTATTCACCGTTTTATCAACGCTTCTTATTGCCGAACTACCTGAAGTCCGTTCACTTGTTTGGTGCAAAGAATGACGAAGCTCTCTGGGAAAAAACGATTTTAGGAATGGTGACAAACAGTCACGAAAGACGTGAAGCGGAAATCTTAGCACTGATGGAGTACACAAAAGCTTACCCGATCAGTATTGAGAACATGCTTCGTCAGATGCTGGCGGCTTCTCGCTATCGTTTTCCCGATGAAGCTCCGGGAGATGTTCAGTTGCTTGGGTCCCACGGAGATCGTTTGGTGTCCCCAAAATGCACTTTGAAAATTGCCGAAAAGTGGGGCTTAAAACCCACAATGCATCCGTGGGCTGGGCATGATATTCCCATTGACGACCCGCGTTGGTTGGTTGAGCACTTACTCTAAAAATGCCGCTCTATGGTATTTTTTTAGGGGTAAGAATTTCAAACAGAGCGACGTTTTTTTACCCTCATGTCCTCTATATTTGAGATGAGGCCGTTCGACACGCGGCTCCGTTGACTCCCGAGGCCTTTTCTTATTCTCTACAGTCTGGACTTTTATCCAGAGGCGGATGTGAGGATAAGAACCTACATCGCGGCTGCGCTTGCGAGCGTTTCCGTGACCACAAAAGCGAAAACTCAATCGTTGAGCGTGAAGAACCTTCAAGCTCAAGGGGTGAGCTCTATTGAAGAGCCTAAAAACTCTTCTCCAGCGCAGGTCTATGGTCAAATCCGTATGGAGGGGATGCAGTACTTCACGCCGATCCCAGAAGCTCCGCAACTTTCATTCAGTCAACTTCTCTCAGCCCGCCTTTCTGCTCTTAAAGAAACATCCTGGGTCGATATGGCCGCTGACGTTTCGGGCGGAACCTTTTTCTCTCGCGGACAGTCCCACTTCGTCGTGCACGAGGCTTACCTGGCTTCGCATGGTAATACGGCCTTTAAAACATTCCTAGGCCGCAAAAAGAAGGACTGGAGTGAGCTTGATCGCCGTTGGCAATTGGGCTTGTGGCAACCGAAGTTTGCGATTGATACTCTTCGCCCTGAAGAGCAAGGTTTGACGGGACTTTTCGTCGATTATAATACGCAAGGTTGGGAAATCCTGGGTTTTGCAACTCCCGTATTTATTCCCAGCATGGGACCCGACATTCGCGAAGAAAGCGGCGGCTTAGTGGCCGACAGTCGTTGGTACCGAGCGCCTTCGCGCGATTACGATTTCAATAACCGCATCAACACCATCAGCTATGAACTCGACATTCCAGACACAGCTAAACTCGTTGGCAACGGCGGCGTTGGCTTCATGGGGCGTTTGGGTAACAAAGAGCAAGGGCCTTGGATCGTAGCGAGTGCCGGTTACCTTCCGGTGAATGAGCTGATTTTAAAGCGTAAAAACTTTAAAGACGTGTCTGAAGATAAAGTCGATGTGACGGTGTCTCCGGACGTTTCTTATCACAGTATTTACTCTTTGGATGTGGGTTATTCTTTTTCGAATTTAAAAATGTCTTTGTCTTACTTGCAGGATGAACCGAAAGAGAAACTTCCTGAGACAGACTGGTCCATTCAAAAGTTGATGCCCATCAAAGCTTACTCGGCGGCGTTTGATTTTTCTTTGAACAACGTGATGACGAAAACTTTAGCGTTCCAGCTTGAGTATCTCAAAGTTGACGGTGGCGGTATTGAAGATATTTTGGCCAATGGCAACCCGGATGACTTTACACTTTTCGATCAGCGTTTGAAATTTACCAATGCTCTTTCTTTCCGCGTGGAAGGTCAGCTTGCCAGCTTCTTCCGTCGTCCTTTTGTAACACGATTTAAATATTTGTATGACTATGATCAAAGAGGCTCTTTGCTCAATACAGAGTTCCTCTATTATCCAAGTCAAAAGTGGGCCGTTGTCATGGGCGGAGACGTATTGGGTGTGCAAGATGAGTCTTACAACACCTCTAGTTTCCTGAATCAATACCGCGCCAATGACAGGGTCTACGGAGGCATGACGTATGTTTTCTAAGACTTATCTAAAGAGAGGCCTTTCTGTACTGGCACTCTCTTTTTTCGTTTTAACGGGTTGTGATAGTAAAGTGGGGGAAGAACCACCTCCACCAGACAGCCAAGAATTTAGCGGCACACAATGTCTTTCTGAAGCGACACCAGTGGTGAAGGCTTTCGTCCAAGGGGACGCTAAGAAGGAAGACTTGGAAGATGCCTGGGACTGTATCGGCAGTGCTGTTGAAAAATTCAAACGCTACGTGCGCGGTCGTTCAGCGGATCGTTACACTCCACAGGAGTTGGCAACGTTCCTGGAGAAAAACTTTTTAGATCCTGAGAAAAATCCGAAAATTTCGTCTGGTTTGCAAACAGAGTTCATGAAGTTAAAACTCGTGTTTGTCGGCGGCAGTCCTGAGTACATCACTCGTGCCGAGATTGATAAGCTTATTGTTTTGATCAAAAGCTTCCGTGAAATGACCGTCAACCTGAACCCGTACATGAAAGTTCTTTCTTTGAACTGGGCGGTTTCAGACACGAATAAACTGCAATTGGACGTTCGTTATTTCGAGGACGCCAACAAAGAAATTCAAAATGCCGCACGTCTTTTAGCTTCGTTGATCGAAAAGAACGGACAGGGTTACAAGCTGTCTGACTTCGTTCTTTTGATGGAAGAAATGAGCGACTTTTTTGGTGAGAGCTGGGACTTCCCGAAAACCATCACGAAGTACATGCCGGTCATTCAAAAAGTAAAAAAGGCTTTGGCCGGCGGCAATGAAGACATTATCACGCCGAATGAATGGCGTCGTTTTTCATTGTTAGGTGCTCGTGGGTACATTCAGTATTTGCGTTATTACTATTTTATTAAATCTGTTCCTGAAACGGGAACGGGATACCGTTTGTCTTATCTTTCACGCACAGTGGAAGACGTTCTTTCTGTTTTCCAGGATCTGGTTGCAGAAAAACCGGAAGGCGTTGTGTCTCGTGATGAGGTCACGGATCTTCTAAAAACTTTGCAAGTGGTATGGCCTGACTTCAAAGTTTCAAACAACCTGGTTTTTGAATTCATGAAGGTGAAGCAGCTCTTCTTCGGTGGAAGTGTAGACTCTTTCACAACAACGGATTTTGAGACGGCCCGTTTGAAAGTCAGCCGGATCAAAATTTTGGTCGAGCGTTTCCTCCCTTATTATTCTATTTATGGTCGCGAGTGGGAACCGGAGATTTACGAGCCCGAAGAAGCGCAAAAGCTTTTCATGGAGTCGCAATTCGTTCTTGAGGCCACAGTTCGCGAAGCAGGGGTTCTTTTTGAAGGTGCTTACGATCTCAATGACCTTGTGAGTTTGGTCCGTGAAATTGAAACCTTGTATCCACCTAAGGGTGACAGTTACCAAGAGCAAGTGAAGAAGTATTTGCCTTTGGTGATCGATGTGAAGAACATGATCTTGGGTGGCAACGATTCTTCTTTGCGTAAAGGCAACTGGAGTGTCCTGCTGGGCTTTGCTGCTAGATTCTACTCAGACTATCTTTACTATGATTACTTCGTTAAAGAAGAGTCTCTGGAAAAACCGCTGATCGTCAGCTATTTGTCGGTTCTTTCGAATCAAAGTTTCAATATCTTGCGCGATTTATTAACGGCTAAGAAAGAAAATCAATTCACTCGTAAAGAGTTGAATAAGATCGGTGAGCATCTGATTCGTTTGGAGATCTTGCCTAAAGGTCTTAAGGCCGAATCCTTGGATCAGGTTTTAGGAGTCGTTCTAAATAATATCTTTGTCGATCCCGAGCAACGTATTGATGGTTATGTTCCTAATGCTCTGAATCTGGCGTCTGTGGAAGTGGTTCGCCAGGAGCTTCAAGTTTGGTTGGACACCGAGCTTTTCATTGCGACGTTGAGTGAGAACTGGAAACCTGATGAGGGTTTAAAGGCAAAAGCCTTGATCGATATTCTACAAAAAGCTCAGAAGAGCGAAGCTCCATCAGCTCCTTCGCAAGCGGGTCTCCGCGAGCTCTTGTTATCGGTGCAAAGTCCTGTGCCTATTACGGTGGACAGCGAAACTCGTGTGATCATTTCTAATAAGTTTGAGCAAGTGTATACGAAGAAGAGTCTTCGTCAGCTCAATATCAATCGCGGACTGACTCGTGTGTTGTTGCGTTCTTTTGTTAACGATAAAGAGCGTATTGCGACTTACAAGGGTGCGAACTTAAAAGAAGTGGAATCAGCCTTCTTTACTTTGAAGCCGGTTTTGGTGGAAATGGGTTTGATTGAGCCTAAGAATATGACCTTTGCTTCGTCGCGCTTCCGTGAAGCCAATATCTTTGTGCCGCATTCTGATGGCAATACCTTGGCCTCTTATGCGGAAGTAACAGACTTGATTGCATTGATCTGGTCGGGTGTGAACATCAATACAATGTTGCGCAAAGATCTTATCAAGGAGTGCTTTAATGGAAATGATCAGATCAAGAATGATACGCTTGTGAGTATTAGTTGTGCTCGGGCGGCCTACAAAGACTCTATGCCAAAAACAATGACGGCAACGCCAGAGTATTTGAAGTTTATGAAGGCTGTCTCTAAAGACGAGTGGGCTATTTACATGAACAACGTCTTTAAGGCTGCCGGATACATTCCTAATGATAAAAACATGGCGAGAATTGAAGACATTTCTTTGGCTCCTCATGTGATGCAATATATTGAAATGGTTTTCGCGCGCTTTGATAAAAACAAAGACGGTGTGATTTCCACTCCGGAGTCTTTGAATGCCTTCCCGGCGTTTAAAGGAATTTTGTTAGAGCTCGCGAAAGATCAAATTGATAGCGGCACTCTCAAGGAATCTGATTTGCTGGATTTGTTCACGTACATTTTGCGTTACGGAAAACCGCCAGAGACAATCAAAGAGAAGCTTCGTTTCGTTTTGAAATGGAGAGGTAAGCGCGACAACTGGGACGTCTGGGCCGATCGTGTTCAATTGTCTGAGATCTTAGGGTACATCGCGGATCAGGTAACCAAAGCCGCGATGAAGGACAAAAAATCTAATCCAGAACCTTCTGTGAATCTAAGCGACCTGCAGTCACCGTCGAGTTTTGAATAATCAAACCAGCATAGGGGCCGGCACCACGTTGAACGGGCAGGGACGAGTTTAAATCTCCTGCGCGTTCCGTATCGATGTCCGCCGTTGCCGGAGCATACTCAACCATGTCTCGTCTCCACACTAAGACACGAGCCTTGGAGTTGATATTGTGAACTTCCACAATCAAATCTAACGAAGTCGGGAAATAAAAAGACAAACGAGACGTGTTCACCATAGCGGCGTTGCCGTTGTAGCTGATCTGTGCATTCACGCTGGCGCCAGAACGACTGAAGGTCACCATGATGCCGTCATTGGTGGGCATCACGGAGTTGGCTGAATACATGATCACAGAAACAGAACTCATCGCAATAGTGTCATCCAAAGACGCTTTAAGAGCGAAAGATTTGCTGGAGGAAACCGTCAAGGAATCTAGGAAACGAATTGTGCCAGAACCATGAATTTTTTCAGAGCTGTATTCAGAAAAAGACGAAGAGACAATGACATTAGAGTCGATACCAGACACTTCGGTTGGTTCGACTCCTGAGCAAGCGGCTAATGAAAAGAGACTTAATGCTAAGAGGGACTTTAGAATGAATTTTTCCACATCATTGACTCTACTGGAATAGGTTTTTTGTCGTTATACTTTGCCGACGGTTTGACGTTGTAAGCTGTCAAAATGTCGCCCTTTACTTCAAAGTATATCAACTGACCAATCGGCATACCAGTATAAACACGTACCGGCTGTTTTACCGAAATTTCCAGAGTCCAATAGTTGCAGAAACCGACATCACCTTTGCCCGCTGTGGCATGGATGTCTATTCCGAGACGACCTACGCTTGATTTTCCTTCTAAAAATGGGACGTGTTTCAGAGTCTCTGTGTACTCTAAAGTTACGCCCAAATAGAGGGTGTCAGGCATAAGAACAAAACCCTCTTCAGGAATTTCAAAGGTGCGAATCTTGTTATGCTTCCTAGCGTCCAGCGTTTTTTCTTCGTACACAGCCAGAGTTTTACCCAAGTGAACGTCATAAGAGTTCGTACCAAGGCACTCTCTGCGGAAGGGCTCTACTTTAATAGAACCTTGCTCCATGTGTTCGAGAATCTGCTGATCCGTAAGAATCATTACTTAGTTTCTCTGTGAACTGTGTGGCGCTTAAGATTTGGATTGTATTTCTTTTTCTCAAGACGGCTTGGAGTCTTAGTTTTGTTCTTAGTCGTTGTGTAACGAGAAACAGGTTTGCCTTCAGCGCGAGCTTCAGTGCACTCAAGAGTGATGATGATTCTTCCTGATTTTTTTGCCATTGCGGTGCCCCTTAAACATCAAGTTTGTATTGCCATGCGTAATATGGAAAAAATGACAATACCTTTTCAAAGGGGGTCAAGGTATCAAAGGAAAAAGGAAACTTCAACAGACAATTTGATGTCTAAGGGGAGAATTCATGAACTCTGGAGCCCTTTTTCTCGTATCCGTGCTTTTGTCGGCCTGCGCTCATGCTCAATCTAGTGGCATTTTGAGGGGAAACACCCAGCAGCCGGTGACTTTGGAAGAAGCGGTGAGTTCTGTGACCCCGGGTTCGGTGGTGGTAATCGGAGAAAACCACGGATTTAAAGAACATCAAACCCAACAAGTGGCGATTATGACAGCTTTACGGGCTCGCGGCCTGAAGGTCTCTGTTGGAATGGAATTTTTTACATACACTCAGCAAGGACTCGTGGATTCGTACCGTGCGGGGACTTTGGCAGAGGCCGATTTCCTTAAGGCGATCGCTTGGGGCAGCCCCTCTTATGACTACTACCGTGATCAAGCCGTCTTCCCTCTTCTTTCTGAAGGTGCTGCGACATTGGCTTTGAATGCACCTCGTGCGCTCACTGGGAAAGTTTCAAAACAGGGTTTGAATTCTCTGACTCCGGAAGAGTCCGCTTTGCTTCCTCCGCAGTTTTCTTTGGGGCGTGATAGTTACAAGCGCCGTTTCTTAAGCATGATGCCCCATCTTCCAAATCCAGAAGCCGGGGAGCGCTACTTCGCGGCTCAATCCATTTGGGATGATACGATGGCGTGGAGAGCGACTGATTTCCTAGCGGCTCATCCTGATCAAGTTTTAGTGATTGTTGTGGGTGAGTTCCACGTGCAGTACGGTGGTGGTTTGCCAGATCGTATTCGTGCGCGGGCACCTCAAATTCCGGTTTTGACCTTTTCTCAAGTGAACACATTGGATTTAAGCGAAGAGGAAATCGCAACAGAAATTGCGCCGTCACCTCTTGATGGACCTCGCGCCGATTTCTTGTGGCTAGCCCCCGCACAAAGTCTAGGGTTGTAAAGATTCTTTGAGCTTCTCTTCATGTTTTTCCTAAAATAAGAAGAGCTGTAGAGGAGCCCCAACTATGTTTCCCTTAGAAACGCGCATTCTGGTTATTGATGACATGCCTTCGATTCGTGATCTTGTGAAGAACACATTGAAAGCGATGGGGTATAAAAATATCCAAGAAGCTGCAGATGGCGAAGAAGGTCTTAAAGTTCTAGTTCAGAACAACACCCCGGGAACACAAATTCAGTTGGTCATTTCAGATTGGAATATGCCGAAAATGAAGGGCTTGGATTTGCTGAAGCAAGTTCGTGCGACAGCGGAGTGGGCGAATCTTCCTTTTGTACTTTTGACTTCAGAGTCGGAGCGCGATCAAGTGACGGAGGCCGTTCTTGCCGGTGTGTCCCAGTACATCGTGAAACCTTTTTCTGCGAAGATTTTTGAAGACAAGTTGAAAGCCGCTTACACGAAACACAACAAAGCTTAGTAAGAATTTGTCTGTTACGGGAAAAACCGTCGTCTCAAAATGAGACAAGGGTGTGAGACCATAAAGGACACCATGTTCATTGTCTAAGCGGTCCATCTGTCCTCGGAGAGGCCACAATGCGAATCGGAGTGGCATATGCTATGCAAAATGAACCTTGTGAGTGAAATTATTCAAACGAGGTTTAAATTGAAAAAGCTAGTTCTACTCTTAACTGTTTCTATGTTGTCAGCCACAGCTTATGCTCAATCTTCAAAAGCCGTTGAGATCACAGGAGAGAAAGCGGAAGCTCTCTTTTTTGAATTGGAAAAGTCTGGTGCAACAATGACAATTCATACACCGCGTTTGACGGAGTATGTAACAAAAGACATTTCTTGTGTCGCCGAAGAACTTTATGAATCAGATGGCTCGCGTTCTGGAAATGCGACATTCACATGCATTATTGATGTGAAATAAAATATCTCGGCACTGCATTCGTTCGATTTGCAAAGACCCTGCAAGAGCTGCAAGGTCTTCACATTCAGAATAAGAACTAACGAGTTTCGATATTAAAGAACTCAATTTGAAAGCCGTCTTCAGAGATAACGCTTTCTTTAAGATCGTTGATCAGTCTAAAGCTGATAGCGACCTCCGCTTGTCCTTTTTGATTTGAGTTCGAAAACCCAAGTTTAGCGATAAGAGTGATTTGTCCATCCATCTCTTGTGTCCAGTAGGGTGCAAGGAAGGAATCAAGTTGGATATTTTTTTCGTTTAAGACACTCTCTAAAGCGCTGATCACTTCTGAATTTAGAAAATAGGCTTTTTTAGAGTCGAATAAAACAACGTGAGGTTCGGGTTTTAATAAAACATTGAGTTGCACTTCAGTATTTGTTGAAACGAAACTGGAGCTTTGAATTTCGCCGTCCCAATAGGCGCCAATAGCAGAACCAATCACAAGAGATTCCTCAAGATTTTTTCCAGACTGATAGGCGATCGCAGTCGCAAGAACACTGATGTTCTTCGCCAAAGAGGGGATCGTTGATTCAGGATTGTTTTCATAGAGCAAGTCCGTATTGATATAGACTTGGGCTGACGCCTCGGCTTTGGTTCCCAGGATCATAGTTTCAGAGTTTTGAGTTTTAAAAAACATCCCTGGGGCGTGAGCACCGGAAAGAAAAATCAATTCTTTACGAGGTTGTTCAAGGACTTGAAGAAGCCTTTGTGATGTTTTTCGAGGAATCTGGCACTGAGTATTTGCAGCGCAAGTCTTTACGAACTCCGTAAGGTTTTTCCACGCATAGACGTATTGAAGCTCGGCAAGGCCTGCGGCATTTCCCACGATAATAGGGCCAGCATGAACGAGGGAAGTGAATAAAAGAAGGACGCTCAAAAGGCTTGAAAGTATAAATTTCATGAAAGGGTTCTTAGACGGGTTCATATTTGAAGTCAATCTGGCGGAAACTCCCGTTTATTGGTATATCCAGGCCTCATTTTAAAAGGCCGAGGGATGACAGTGACTGTAAAATTCTCCTATTTACTTGTTCTATGTGGTCTTATTTTTGGTAACGCCCATTTTGCTCAGGCGGAGGATTATCCTAAGGGCGGCCTTATTTTCAACTCCGTGGGGATGAACTTTCAGCGTCTTCTTGAGCTTTGCATTCGCGAGCCTCAAACTTGTGAGTTGACCGCGGCTGAATCAAAACTTCTTCAGAAAATTTATGACAACTATTTGGAAGATGCCGAAGGTGGCTTGGGTGTCGTGGACCCCAAAGACAATCCTGGTTTTTTTGATTTAGACCCGCAATCATCCCATCGTTTTGCTCGCACCGGAGATCAAGTCGGGGACATGATTTATGTGAATTACGATCAGCTCGATAAGGTCAATTTCTTTACAGCGATCGCAATTCTGGTTCATGAATTCGGTCATCATCATGGAGTTAAAGACACCAAAGACCGTCCTTTGGATGTTTTGGGATCTAAGGTCGCCACCGCAATTCGTAAGAAAACCCAAATCATTGATCTTTCTGCCTTCAATCAGCCTCATATCAAATTTTACGTCATTAACTTTTTTGATGATTTGAGCCGGGTCGTTTTGGATGGAACGGACGCAGATCGCCGTCGTGGAACGTTGGTTTTTAAAGAAGATGGTGAATTCTTTAAGTCGGTCCATGAAGAGCTGGAGCCAAATCTGGTTTGTCCTACTTCAGTCCCTGTGCGTGGCCCTATTTGGATCAACAATCTGCGCCCCGAAGATCTTTTTGATTGGTCGGAGCGAAAGCAGGCTCAAGGGTTTGCTTTGCGTGCGAATATGCAAATGGTCTGTCATAAAGAGGGCGAGAAACAAGCGGATTACAAAGTTCTCTCTTTGGCTTTGCGCTACGGGTTTTATTTAGAGCCTTTAAGTGGTCCTGCTGTTCCAAACTGGTGGAAATCGCAAGCGGGCCGTATCAGTGATTATCCGACACAAAATACGATGATTCAGGAAGGTGTTTCAAACGTTGATAACTTCTTTAGGTCCGCGGCGAACCGACCTGTGATTGTGAAGAACTTCAAATATTCCAAAGATACTTATCAAGCAGGCGAGACGGTTTCGGCATCCGGAGAATTTGAATCTTCCCAAGACTTTGATGCCAATAGTTGCAAAGCCTTTTTGACGTCTCCGCAGTTTATGTCTTACGTGGAATTGCCTCGTCATAGAATTATTGTGGACTGCAGCTTGAGTAAAGTGGGGGCGCAAAAGTATTCGGTGACTGTTCAGTGGAAAACTCCTTCACCGACGGTAGAACGAAGTTTTTATTTAGATTACATCTATCTTACGGATGCAACCAGCAAAATTAAATACACGGCTTTGCCAGATCGTCGTGTGTATTTTGATCTAAGATCAGCACCAATTTCCAATCCCATGCAGATTCATTCTGTATCGATGATGGGTAAAACAGCGGCCGATAAAAAAGCGACACCGTTTAATGTGAACTTAGATGTCACTCAGTCTTTCTCGTATAACTTTAAGCGCGAAGACTATGCTGGAGTATTGATTAATATCTTAAACCCAAAAGAACTTTTACCCGTCAGTCGCATCGAGTTTCAAAGTGACTGGCAGCACCCGCAATATGGACGCATCCCAAACTCCGTTTTTATGGCGTCGGCAACACAAGCAACTGGAATGCAATATCAAGTGCCATTTAATTTCAACAACCAAGTCGTTCCCAATCCCGCCTTTACGGGAGTCAGTTGGGTTTATGTCTTGCGGGGAGCGGCATTCACGGAGCAGGGGGCTTACGTTGGCAATCCTGCGAACAGTCACCAGTTTGCTCGCTTCTATCTGATTAATAAAAATCTTGAAGAGATCACTTCGGATTTAGATATCACGATCGTCTACAAGTAAGGACTTGCTCGAAACTTTTCGGGCGACAGGAAAGAATTGAATATTCATGCAGTACAAATCGTCTTTCGGTTTGTCTGCCAGTCCTTGCCAAAACTTTTGCATAAAGATTTGAATCTGTTTTTTTAGTTCAGGAAGTTCTTCTTTGGGAATGGCTAAAATCATCGAGTTGAACTCGCGCTCTGCCGGAGCGTCTTTTTCAAAGGACAAAGCCGCCTTCTGCAAGGTTTGGCGGTGAAATTGTTTGATGGCTTCAAAAGTAGTTTCGGAATTCGTTAACACGATATCAGGTTGCGCCTTAAGGGTGCCGTTCACTTCTTGAATAAGACCCACTTGCAAAAGTCGCTCAATGGCGTCTTCAGCTTGCTGGGTGGATATTCCCAGTTTCTTAGCGATCCAGGCAGAGTCATTCTTAAATTCGGTGATCTCTGTAAGCTCCAGAATCGCGGCATGATACCAATCACTTAAAATTTTAAATGTCTGTTTGTCTAAACGCTTGATGCGATGTTTTTCGCGGGATTTCTTGAGGCGATCTTGCGCATTCTTTTTAATATTTTGCGATTTAGAGCTTTGCGCCAGGAAAAGGTCATTAAAAATTTCCTGATGACTTTTCGTCATGCGGAATTTCTCACTGAGCTTAAGCAAAGTTTTTTGCGAGATCCCGCGCTTGTTATTCAAAACCTCACTTAGCAGCGACGAATTCATTTCAAGATCACGAGCATAGGCGCGAAGGGAGTAGCTGGGATTCTTCTTCAAGCGGCGCATGAATTCTGCCTGAAGAAATTCAGACAAAGTTAAAGACTGTTCGAGCGCTTGCGAATCGTATTTTTGCATGAAAAGGGTATGTCATGGTTTGTCGCGCATTTCAAGTCGGCGACCCTCAGGGTGTAGAATGTACTTATTTAGTAATTTCATATGTTTAGGGCATGCGAATGGAACACTTGAGAGCACTCTTGGCTTGAAAGCTTTGAATTGTTCAGGGCTTTTTCGTAGCTTTGCTTTGTGTTCTTAAGGCGTCTCTCGCTGCAGGGGAGGCGTTCTTAAGACCTGATGAAGAAAAACATTTTGATGAGGGTTAAATTTATGATGAAACAAATTTTATTAAGTGCGAGTTCTTTGGGTCTTTTGTTTGTGGTGGGTTGCCAGACAGTTCCTTATCAGGGACAAGCTCGTGAAACAAAAAAGAGACCCCAAGAAGGCGGCGTGATTTCTTTGAAAGAAAATTATCGCCCTGAAGATCGTCAAAAAGCAGATGAAAAAATGAAACTCAACTGCCAGCCTCTCCCGTTCCGAGTTCTTGAAGAAGGTGAAGTTGTCGTCGGTCAAAAAGTAGAAACAGATTCTCGCGACACAAAACGTGACGATACAAGATCTGAAGTTGGAAATCTTTTTGGTATTCCGGTGATTTCTGGCGAGGCGGGGGGAAAAGACACCAAGTCTTCATCGACAACGACAGCATTGAGAGAGTGGCAAATCACTTACCAATGCGAATCTAAAAAAGCCAAGAGGTAGTTCATGAAGATCGTTTTAAAGTCTTTTCTTCAGGGACTTCTTTTGGCGTCCTTGATTGCAGGCCTTGTTGCCTGCGATAAGATCGAAGCTGACGATACGGAGCGATTGAAGGCCCAAGAACTTGCCGGCTTTCAGGGGCTTTGGACAAGTTCCTATTTAACTTTTGAGACAGATCGCTGTGCCTTCTTGTTCGAATCTTCGCGCACGGACACGGAATTTACATTGAAGTCTTTGATTGTAGATTGCCAAAAACAAGGCATTGCGGGTTTGTATGCACCGATGAAGTTTCAGTTGATTGGTAAAGAGGCTGCGCATCCCAATGACTCAGCGGCGAAAGCGGCTCCTGAAGGGTCCTTTGTTGTCGTGAGAGAAAAAGACTCTAAGTACAGCAATGGTTGGATCGACGTTCGCAATCGCAATATGTTTCTGGATTTATCTTTGGATGGTCTTGGGCTGACAAACAGGATTTCATTTCTGGCATCGGTTCGTGACGGAAAACTATATTTATCTCATCTAAAAATGAGAGAAGGTTTCCAGGTAGAAAGCAGTTTGGTGTTAGAGAATGCCGTTTCCGATCAAACTCTTTTAAATAAAACGGTTTGGGATCGTTTGAAATTGCCTTCCTATGCCAAAGTTTCCACAGACCCTGCAAATCAGAATTATCTTTATTGCAGTGATATGGATGCGAGTCGCGCTTCGGTAAGTCTGGTTGATTTCAAAGGCACTCGTTACAAAGTTTATCCCGATAAAACAATCGGGGAGATAGGCACGATTGCTATCGATCGCGCGAATTATGTCTATATGGCAAGAACTGATCACGGAAGTTTCTACTTAGTAAATGGATACCCCGTGTACAGCTTGTCTTTGACTCTTGTCGGAGGACGTAACACGTCGGCGACCATTGAAATTTCTGGAAACAATGCTCTTTTGCGATTTGGTTCTGGCAAATCGTCTTTATGCCGATTCCTGCAAAATGACGTGTTTCAAGGATATGGCGGCTGGAACCCGTAAAGGTTAGGCCGCAACAGGTACTTTTCTGTCTGATTTTTTGAATTCGGTGATGTAAGGCACTTCTACGTACAGTGTTGTGCCTTTACCGATTTCTGATTCTACCCACACTCGACCTTGAAGTTCTTCGGCAGCAACTTTAATAGCATCCATTCCCACGCCACGACCTGAGATCTCAGTCACTTGTTCGCGCGTGGAGAACTGGCTGTCAAAAATATGCTGGATGACTTCTTGATCTGTTTTCTTGCGTGTATCAACCATGCGTTTTGCTAACTTCTCGCGAATCTTTGTTGGATCAATACCACCGCCGTCGTCTTTGATTTTGATCATCAAAGTAGGGTGAGCGTTGCTGTGTTGAATTTCAACAAGCACTTCGACATGACCCTCAGCAGGTTTGCCTTGATCCAAACGTTGATCAGGAATTTCAATCCCGTGATCGACAGCATTTCTAAAGGCATGAACCAGTGTTGAGAAGAGAGAATTATAAATTTCTGGAATCACCATGACAGTGCCGCTCTCAATTTTAAGAGGAGCCACCATCTTGTCAATTTTCTCGGCCAAACGAAGCATGACTTCGCTATACGGTTCCAAGAATCGGGACACGGGTTCCATCGCAAGCTCCAGAAGAAGCTCTTGCGCCACCGGTCCGCCACCAGGCAAAGTTCCGACTTTGCGAGCGATGTCGTTCAATTTACTGATAGCAATTTCGATCTGACGTTCTTCCGGCATTGCAGAGGAACCCAAGATTTCACGAGTCTCTTCAAGGAATTTAAAGAAGTGCTCTTCCACTTCAAAACATTTTGCACGAAGAGCGATAAACCCAGGCAAGTTCCAGTTGTCTTTGATTTCCGCCAAAAGACTTTCACCTTGATGGCAGGCCTCGGCCACTTCTTTGATAGAGAAGAGGGCCGCGCCACCTTTAAGGGTGTGCAAGTTGCGGAAGAGAGTTTCCGTATCATAAGGCTCTTGATCTTTAGTGACCTCTTCACGGATGGACATCAAAAGACCTTGGGCCTCTTGGATGAAACGGTGAATTTCACGCTTAGACTTGATCATATTGATGATCAACTTCGCATGTTCTTTCTCTGTTTCGGCTTGTTTTTGCGCTTCGACAAGTGACGTGATGTCAGACGCAACAACAACAACACCGTCCATCGTTCCTTCACTTGAGCGAAGAGGATGGTACTCTAAGGCGATGTTGCGATTTTGCGAGTGCGGGAAGGTGACCGGACCCAATGGAGCCAAGTCTTCAAATGGAAGCATTTCCATAAAGAGTGTCTGCATCCATTTTTTGAAACCTTCGACTTTATTTTCAGGTAATTTCAAAACATCCCAGATGGATTTTCCATCCGGTTTGCATTCCACGGTGCTTTCGCAGGCCTTGGAAGAAACGTCGAGGATATTTCCTTCCGCATTAAAGATAAAGAAGCCCTGACCCAAACTGTCGAGAAGGGCCGACATCGTTTGATTTAAACGAGAAAGTTCGCGAGTGCGATCGGCAACCATCTGTTCGAGGTTTTTACTGTAGTTTTCCAGTTGAACTTTGGCGTCTTCCAGATCTTTGATGACGCCTTCTTTTTGTTCAAGCTCAGCACGATATTTCTTTTGAAGACGTTCTTCTAAAGTCACATCACGGACAAAGACAATCCAATTTTTGTCTCCCATAGAGTCAAAAATAGGTTGTAGGGTGATTTGGATTTTTCCTTCGCCACCTTGAGATGTTTTAAAATTAACTTCTTTGTAGGGAGTGGCATCGCAGACGTGAATCAGCTTGTCGAGTCCATCAATAGGTTCGCTGAATTCGAAGAGTTCGCCGAACTTCATACCTCTGGTGATTTTGCGAATAGAAAGGCCTGCGACAATGGCCGCCGTTTCATTGCAATAGACGACCTTTTGTTCTGCATTAAGAACAAACACAGGTTCCAAAAGGGTGTCGAAGAGAGAGTACTGAATCTTCATTTTACAAAGGTCTCGTTTTTCTGATGGTAAAGAGTGAATTCACGTTTTTCGGTCCATTCTGAAGACTCCGAGTCACCTTTGGATTCAGCACGAACACGCCAATATATTTTACCAAGAGGCACGCGGTCCTTGATCAGGTAACGATTGCCTTGCAATGATTTTGCAATCAAAGTGCGCGAGAAATCGGCCTTGTCGGAAATTTCGATACGATAAGAGGTCGCACCTTCCACTTTTTTCCACTCAAGCCAAATGAACGGTTCCATCTCTGTTTGCAGGAAGATCGAAGCGTTATTAAATGGCTCCATCAAAAGTGGAGAAGTCAGCGGTGTGCGGAAGGTATAAAGGACTTCTTCGATATTTGAAAAGCCTGTCAGAGGTTTGCTCGCCTCATCCAAGGCTTGCACGCGCACGTGATAGCGACCTGGATCTGGCACCGTCAAAGTTCCTGCGTTGGCAGAGTATTCCAACTGTTGCGGGTGAGAGAATTCTTTATCCTTGTCCATCTGTACAAGATAAGTTTTTGCAAATGGGATTTCACTCCAACTGATCGGAGTTTCTTTCGGACCTGGAGCTTGGCCAATGGCATTGATGGTTTTCATTGGATCGAGTGTCAAACTTCCAATATTGATATCAATCGTACCAGTTTCGCTCGGTTCACTCATAAGGCCATTCAAACCGCGAGCGTAAACGCGATAGAAGTACTGACCTGGGCGGTACTGAGACCAGGCCACTTGATTTTGGGTGACGTCGTATTTTTCAACTTCTTTGAAGCTCACGTCTTTTGAAATTTGCAAAACGTAGTTTTTGCTTTGCAGGACAGGTTTCCAAGCAAGTTTTGGAGATTCCGGAGAAGCCGGGTTGCGGTCTTTTCCTGTCGGAACTTTAAAATCAACTTTCTTCGTCACAAGAATAGGGCGGTTGGGACGCTCTTCTTTATGAGCAAAAAGATTGAGTGTAAATGAAACAGGTTCAGACCATGGAGAAATTTTTTGACTCTCTGTTTGTCCTTGAACGCGCACCCAGTAAGTTCCCGCAGGAAGTTTCGGTGTGATCGCAGCCAGGGTATTTGTCTGACCTTCTTTAAGAATATTTTGGAATTCCGCATCGGCAGAAACTTGCCAAGTGAAGTTTTTCAACACGTCTTGCGCGCGCCATTGAACTTCGGTTGTTGTTTCCAAAGCTTCTTTGGGTTTTACTTTCAACTCCAGATTGATTTGCGCTGCTTGTGTTGGCGTGGTGATTTGTGGTCCCGCCAAATGCGTGATGCGCATTTGCTGAGTTTGCGAAACAGCTCCCACCTGACCATTGTGATCAAGAGCTTTAAGACGCCAGAAGTAAGGACCCGGCTCCAAAGGTTCGGTCACTTGGACTTTTGTTTCGGGAGTCATTTTTGAAATAGACACGGAACTGAAATCTTCCGTCGGGGAGATTTCAAGTTCATAGCGTGCCACATCACCTTTGCTTTGCCATTCAAAGGGAAGTGGATCGTCTGGATTTAGACGCAACCAATTTGTATGATCTGCCGTTTTCAAGAAGATCTGAGGCTTTTCGACTTGTTTGACTTCGCCTTTTTTAGTGACAGCGACGACTGCATTTTTAGGCAGTTCTTTAACGGCTTTCTTTTTCTTATCGACGTATTTGACGTCACCAGAAAGAAGTTTCAAGTCAACGTTACCGCTATGAGCTTTGTTGAATTGAATTTTCGATTTCTCTTGAGTGCCTTCTTTGCTTTCAAGTTTGAATTCTTCCGTGCCTGATTTGATTGTCAAAGAAGAGCCTTGGGCCAATTCCCCGACGAGGTTCCCGTAACGAAGATCCAAATTCATCTGACCATTTTTTAAATTCAATGTGATCAAAGAATTGGGTTGGATTTTAATCTGTGTGCCGTCCTGAAGTTGAATCGTCGCTTCAGAACGATCTCCTGTAAAGATAGAGTCGTTTTGATAGACAGAATCTTTGCGGGAAGCGGGGACCCAACTGAATGTATCAAGATTTTTACGTCTGACGTCGTTTTGGGAAATCGCGACGTCACCAATCAGTTCCAATTTTCCGTTGTTAGCTTTTGGGAATAGCAAAGAGTCATCGTACAGAAAATACGAGAAGGCCATCAAAGCGGCGATGGCGCATACAAAGATGATTTTTTCTGTTTGTCCGAAACGTGACATAACACTCCTGCTTGAGGGCTTATCGGTTGGAAATGACGAATGATTTACGGACCTTAGGCTAAGTTACATGAGAATTTCTTTTCGGGTTTCCTGTTAAAGGGCATACTGAACTCGTGAAAAAACGTGGCATATCAATAAGATATAAGATTCTTTTACTGCTCACTTCGCTGCCTTTAATTACGCTTACAGTGTATTTAATTTTGGCGTTGAAGATTTTTGAAGACGATAAGATCGCCTATGTCTTTGATTCTTCGAGCAGTATGTCGGGAACCATGGCGGCTCAAATTAAGACACAGCTCAATTCTGTGCTCGGAACCACGAAGCCGATCTTTCAAGATTATCTTACTCAACAAAAATTCACACCGGTTTCTGATTCCATCTTCATGAACGAGTTCAACTTGGAATCCATCGTGGTCTTTACTCCATCCCAAAGTGGTGCTTATGAAAAAGCAGCGACTTTAGAGAAAGTGCCTGAGCAAACAGCGGGAATTTTGGCGTCTTTACAGAGTCAAATGCCGGCGTATTTCGCGGAAGTGGAAGCCACTCGTCGTGTCGTGAAGGTGCCATTCAGCGATGATCGTATTTTCATTTTGGAAAAAGTCAGCGATGAAACAAAAACGCGCAACACGGTCTTCTTGGTTATCGTGCGTATGAGCGAAGCTTCCGAGATGTTCCGCGCGGCGATGTCTCAGAAGATGTATTTGATCTCTCAAGACGGCACAGTTTTGTTTGGTCCCGATGGCATGCCAGGTAAAAAACTGCAAGAAACTGTCACTCCTTCTTTCTTAAAAGGATCTTCGTCACAAGTAGCACAAGGGGCGGAGACAGACAAAGCGGTGGATGGCACGGATCTTTTGGTGTCGTTTTCAAAAGCGGGCTTTGGTGATTTGATTGTCGTGACCACTGTTGAAAAAGAAAAAGCTCTGGGTGCTGTACAAATCTTGATTCGTAAATCTTTGATCTTTTTCGGTATCTTGATTTCATTGACAATCATCTTAAGTCTTTTTGCTTCTAGCGGTATTACCCAAGCTCTGACTCAGCTTTTTAATGCGACCAAAAAAGTGGCTGAAGGAGATTTCAATATTCGCGTGGATGTAAAATCCAATGACGAAGTGGGAAGTCTTGCTGACAACTTTAATATCATGGCGGCGGAAGTATCACGTTTGTTAGATCAAACGGCTGAAAAAGCCCGTATGGAATCAGAGCTGCAAACGGCAAAAACGGTGCAAGAAACTCTGTTCCCGGAAACACGCGCAAAGATTGGCCCTCTGGCGATTGCGGGATATTACGAACCTGCCAGTGAGTGCGGTGGCGACTGGTGGCACTATTGTCAAATCGGAAATAAAATCTTTTTGTGGATCGGGGATGCCACAGGTCACGGAGCTCCGGCGGCGTTGATCACGAGTGCGGCGAAATCGGCATCAACGATTATTGAGCGCTTGAATATTTCTCCGGCAAAAGCCTTGGAACTTTTGAATCGCAGTATTTACGATGTTTCTAAAGGCCGTATCATGATGACGTTCTTTCTTGCGTCATTTGATTTGGACACGGGGGAACTCGTGTACTGCAATGCCTCTCATGAAGCTCCTTTTCTTATTAAGAAAAGCGAAGGTGCTTTAAAGAAAAAAGATTTAGTGCCCCTTAATGAAGTGAACAATCCCAGATTGGGACAAGCCCGTGATTCCGCTTATCAACAAACCAGCATTCAGGTAGATGAGGGCGATTCTGTTTTCTTTTACACGGATGGAATTCCAGATATTCAAAATCCTGGAAAAGAAGCCTGGGGCGAGAGAGAATTTATTAAGGCTCTTATTGCTGCTAACAAAGACTTCCCTGGTGTGAATGATTCTGTGGATCGATTCGTTGTGAGCTTTCAAGGCCATCGTCAGGGAGCAACCTTAGTCGATGACGTCACATTTTTTGTGGTCAAACGCGAAGGTCTTAATTAAATTTATATACTGTACGTGAACGAGGAGAAGAAGCATGGGTAAACTCGATGTAAAAATGAATAAAGCACCCGACAAATTGACGGTTCAAATGGCGGGTACCATTGATGAAGACGTGGACTTTACTCAGTTCAACTTGACGGGCAATCAAGCTATTGAAGTGGAATTGAGCGGTCTAAAAAGCATCAACTCTTGTGGTATTCGTGAATGGATCAAGTGGATGGGCACAGCCGGAACCGCACAGATTTCCTTTAGCAATTGTCCAAAAGTGATCGTAGATCAGATCAACATGGTGGATGGTTTCTTGCCTTCTTCGGGGAAAGTCAGTTCCTTCTATGTTCCTTACTATAATGATGATTCAGGTTCTGAAAAGAACGTCCTGTTTCGTTATGGGACAGAATTTTCTGAAGGCGGCGTCACACCTCCAGCTTCGGTCAAAGACGAGGAAGGTAACGAAATGGAGATGGACGTTATCGAATCGAAGTACTTTAAGTTCCTAAAAAAATAAAAACACCTGACAAAGGTCTAGAATTCAAAGCGGGTCCTGGCTGACAGACCCGCTTTTTCTTTTTTATTCTAAATAGATCGCTCTTAAAGACCGACAAGGAAATGTGGAACCAGGAAAATCAAAGATCCTAATTTTGGAAGATGATGAAAGCGTTGGCTTAGCTTTGAAAGAAGTTTTAAGTCGTGCGGGTCATCATGTCTTTTTGGCAGCTCGTCCTGACGAAGCCAATACGACCCTGTCCACGAACGGCAATATTGAGTTTCTTTTCTGCGATTGTCTTTTGCCCCAAATGACAGGTTTGGATTTCATCAAGCAAGCTCGAACGAACTATCCAAATTCACGCTTTAAAGTGGTTTTGATGAGTGGTATTTATACCGACAAACAATTCATTCAAGAGGCCACACAAAACACCCAAGCCGTGGCCTTCCTCAAAAAGCCTTTTGAGATGGAACAAGTTCTTAAGATTGTTAAAAAAGAAGAAGCTCCGAAGCGCGAAGAATCCAGCGCTCGTAAACTTCTTTATCAAATGTTTGCCAATCCGACAGTGACCAATCGTCAAAAAAGAAAAGTCATTGAGTCCATCGAAGAGGTGAGTGGATTTGACTTGCCGTTCTTGTACTCCCTTTTAGTGGAAACTAAGAGCAGCGGTTATTTGAATATCTACAACGCCGATGGTTCGGTTTCAGGAATTTCCTTCTGTAATGGCAATATCGTAGGCGTTGACGTTGATGATAAAACGACGTTTCTTGGAGAGATGTTGATCCAAAGTGGATATGCAACTCCCCAAGACGTGCAAACGGCCCTTCGTGATAAAAACAATCGTCGTATTGGTAATTATCTTATCCAGAATAATCAACTCAGCCCTCATGCGTTTGATTTGATTTTAATGGAGCAAATGAACATCCGCTTGGTGCGCACGATCGTAGATCAAAAAATCCGCGTGAATTTTGCCTCCGCTGAAGTGGAGATGAGCAGTCCAAGTATTGATGCGGATACGTTGTCTTACTATCTGCATGACTGGATCGCTTCGAAAATTTCTATCAATTGGTTGAAGTCTTTGTATGTGATGTGGTCCGGAAACGTAATCGTAAAAAGTCCGACGTTCCGTGATGATCATCCTGCTTTGACGATGTCTTTGCTGAAATCTTTGGATGGTTTGACTGTGAAGTTGAACAACCAAATAACGCTGACTCAGCTTTTGGATGTGAAAGGTTATAACGAAGTCGCCGTTTATAAAGCGATTCACTTCCTTCTCACAAAAGGTTTGATCGTCTTTGCGCAAAGAGCGGCTTTTGCAAACCCTCAAGAACAATTGAAAGTTCTTAAGAAAATCTGGGCAGAGCTTGATGGCAAGAACGGTTATGAAATCGTGGCCTATATGGAAGCCGGTTCCGGTGGAAGCTCTATTGAATCTGCATTGGCAGACTTTATGACTTTGATCGGTGATCCTCCGCAAGACACGGCTTCAGAGCTTTCTGCTGTCTGGAATAAAATTAAAAAAGCGGCCGAAGAGGCTGTTGCAACATCTCGTGATACGAGCAAAATTGATCAGTTCCGTCAAGCTTCACAAAAATCAGAAGCAGAAGCGAAATTGAGAGCCACAACGTTGATGGAAGAAGTGAAAAAAGCTCTTCAGTACAATCAATTTGCGAAGGCTTTGGAACACTTGGGCGAGGTTGCTAAACTCAATCCACAAATGCAGCAATTGCATATCTATAGTTCTTGGGCCAAGTTGGGAGCAGTTGATCCTGCGAAAAAACAATTTGTCCTTAAGGAAGTGGAGTTGGAGTTGATGCAAGTTCCACCGGACGAGCGCTATGACACTCTTTTCCCATTCGTGATTGGTCTCTTTAATAAGATCAAAGGGGACGTTGTGGCGGCACGCAAATCATTTGAGAAGAGTGTGGCGCTAGACCCTTCATTTATTCCGGCTCGTCGCGAGATCTCGATGTTGTCGGCGGCGAATAAAAAGCAAGACGTCTTCAACATGGACCTGAAACAAGTTGTTTCAGGCTTCTTCAAAAAACGTTAGAATCGTTCTAGAACTTCCAGAATACGCCGGCGTTCACACCGATCTGGCTTTCTTCTTTGCCCGCAGCGGGATCGTATTTGTAATCGCTGAAATCAAGTCCGTAGCGCAAATACCACTGCGACGACAATTGCCAGTAAGCTTGGCCTTTTAAAACGTAAGCGGACTTCAATTTAAAGTCTGTGCCAGTTGAACCTGCAAAATATTGAAATTTCAGCTCTGACCAATGCATAAATGGTTTCAACCAGCGTCCTGGCTTTTTAATCCAGAAAGCGCCAAGGCCGTAAGCAGTCATGCTTTCGCTTTCACCTTGAATCATTTGCAACGGCACGGACAGACCCCAAGTTTCATCTGTCAAGTTGAAGCCTTCTTTAGCTCTCCACAGAAGTTCCACAGTGGTGAAATCGACTTTCGCCACATCGTCTTTTTCAGTCAGGTGTTGTTGTCTTTCCAAAGACAGTCCCCAACGGAAGCGTGACCAGTTGGCATTAATGAATAAGAAATTTTCAATCCACCATTGAAACTCCACAGTTCCAAAGGCTATTCCAGATGGCGTCAAATAGTGTGCGCCAAGGCCCAAACCAAAAGGTTGTCCGCGGAAGACGTCGTAACCCACCAAGAAGTCATGGCCATCTGAGGAGACCGAAAGATAGCGGCGAGTTTCAACGCCGGCGGGAATATTTCCCATCGTCCAGAAGAATTGATTTTTCTTCGTAGGCTCAAGTTGTGAATCCGTGTCTTTTTCTGGAATCTTCACTTGCACGCCTTCGGGACTCACGCCACTAAAAGATAAAGAGGAAGCGTAAGTGCGTGAAACTGATTTGGCAGAAAGATAAGGGCGGTTTTTTTCACGGGGCAAAGTCCCGCGCACATAAAATTCTTGGCGCATCGGAATGTCGCCGTCACCTTTAAGGTAAAGAACCGGGCGGCCCTTAGGTAAAGTAATTTGCCAATCTGTTTCTGAAACCTTTTTCACTTTGTTCTCGTCGACGGGCTCTGCTCCTGAGGCTGTCAGGATGATTTTTTCTCCATCTTCAGAAACAATTACATCTTTAAAGTCGACGTCTTTTTTGCGGGTTTCAATTTCTAGGAAAGCGCCGGTTTGTGTTTGTGCTTTGAAGGCAACATTTTCACTGCGATCATTCAGATAAATGATCCCTTGGTTGCCAACGACTTTGCCATTGATTTCAACTTGCGCGGATTTTTTAGTGCTGGAGCGGGCCTTCACCACCATCTGACCTTGTTGTGAACTCAAATAAAGTTCTTTTGAACAAAGATAAAGACGGGTTTCTTCGCTTTCACGATAAATACAGAAGACCATGAAAGGGAAGTACTTCATATCGTCAACAAGAGTTGCTTCGACGTCATCAATGGAGAAAGTCGCAATTTCGGAACGAAGACTTTCTTCCTCTTGCAGAGTCGCACCTTGAGAGATTTTTAAATTATCCTTCGTAAGAAGAGTGTTGAAGATCGCCTTGCCAGAATTATTTTTAATGGCAAGTTCACCTTCTTTAATAAGTCCCGCGGGCCAAGTAAAGCGAATACTATAAGCACCTTTTTTCTGGGCGGAAGGTTCCACCTGGAAAGTCACCTGGGTTGTATCAATCAGAATATCGCCGACTTTGAGGCGGTCTTCATCTAAAAGAGTGTACTCAAATCTTTGCGGAAGAACTTGCAGATTGTTTTTATCTGCTTGGAAGTACAGGGGCTTAAGCTTCGAGCGGCTTTGCGCAAAAGAAGAACAAGCGATGCATATACAAAGAAGTCCAAGCAGAGTTTTTATCATTGCAGAAGTTCCTTTTTGATATCGTCAGCACTTTTGTGGGCCATGATGGCTTGGATGACCGCCAAAGACGTCGTCATCTTCGAAAGAAAGTCTTCATTGTGAGTAATAACCACACGACGAGAGTGTCCTTCCCAAGCTTGTTTGATTTTTGAATTCAAATCCCAAGCCTCTTGGAAAGTTTCTGTGCGAATGGGATTGTTAGTGTCATAAAAATCCAAAGAAGCGGTGTCGAGGTGAATCACCCAGTCATAGCGAGCCAGTTCCGCCTCGCGAGAGCTATTGATAGTTTTAAAAAAATGTGCTTCGTTGTCAGGCCAATAAGCAACCGCATCCAAAGACCCACGATCGCAAACGATCAAAGGCTTTTGGCTTAACATGCAGATCATGTCTTCCAGTTCTTTTTGTGTGTGATAGATGGCCTTTTGCGCATGAATCACACCTTGGGCTTCTTTATAGCGAGGGAAACCACCGCGATACAAAATACTCGCCGCTTCAGGAACGACGGCACATTTTTGCCCAAGCTCTTTTTTTAGAGCTTCGATAAGAGTTGTTTTTCCCCCCGAAGGGCCCCCAGTGATCGCGACTTTAACGTAAGAATTCATACTCCTAGGATCACTAATAAGAGGAGTTGGGTCAAAGCAAAAAAACTAAAGCATATAACGCAGACGGAAGGCGATGCTGTAGAGGATTCTTGCCAGCCAAGAAGGAGCAGCAAAATCCTTTTCTGAGACGAGTTTGGAGTTATTCAAGTCCACTTGCCATTGTTGAAGCATGTTATTGAGACTGTCTTTGTCGCGCAGAACAACCTCCACCTCAAGATCGTGCAAAACACTGCGATGATTGAGGTTGAAAGAGCCGATAAAAACATCGTTGTCGATAACCATGGTTTTGGCGTGTAAGATGGTTTTCTGATACTCGAAAATAGGAATGCGCTTTTGCAACAAGAAGCGCACGATGTAAAATGCCGCCCATTTCACCGCAGGCACATCTGACTTACCAGGAATAAGAATTTTTACGTCCACCCCGCGACGAGCCGCTTTTAAGAGAGCACGCAAGAGCGATCGTCTTGGTAAAAAATAGGCCGTCGTAATATAAAGACGGGACTGAGCATGGGAAATTCGGCGAAGCAAATCTTTGTAAAGTTGGCGTCGCATTTTTTGTGTGGTGTTCAGACGTAAAAGACTGTCCGTCGGGTCCATGCGCAGGCGCCACCGGGACACCCAAGACAACAGTCCCTTCACATAAGTGCGCAAATAGCTGATTTGAAAAGCCAGGACCAAGCGGCTGACCTCGGGACCCTCTACGCAAACTCCGGTGTCTCGCCAAGCACGGGCACCAACGAGGCTTTCGCAGTGCTCTTGTGTGAAATTAAAACTGCCAAGATAAGCGCGTTTTTCATCAATGATCGTGATCTTGCGGTGAGTGCGACGATTCATGCGTTTCATCACTAAAGAAACATTTCGCGAATACTTCGCAAAAAGCTCTTTGGCCCACCAGACCGGATAGGGGAACGGGTGAAAAACGCGGAACTCAATTCCACGCTGTTCGCACATTTTATCAAGTTGAGGGACGTAGTAATAAGAACCAAAACCATCCACGACAATTTTAACGGAGCAGCCTCTTTCTCGTGCTCTCTTAAGCTCCTCCAGAATGGTTTCTGTGAGCTTATCTATGACAAAAATATAAGACTCGATGGTGATGCTTCTTTGAGCCTGACGTATATCCGCGACGAGGCTATGATAGTACTCGTCTCCTGAGTGAAATATGCGTACGTGACTCCATGACTCCATATGTCGATTGTTCAATAAGTTATTAAAAAAGTCGACAGCAAAGCGGGGGGAAGGGCAAACTCACTTTATGACTAAGTGCAATCTGTGGAATCTTAAAAAAGTTTTGGCTGTTACGTTTTTAGTTTTGGCTTCATGCGGAGCGACATGGGCACAGGCGGCTCTTCCTCCGACAAAAACGACAGTGATCTATTTTGGTCAGCAAAAGGCAGAAGACTTTGAGTTGAAAGTAAAGCCTGTTTTTGAAGAAAAAGTACGCCCTTGTAAATCCTGCGAGATCGTCAACTTCACACCTTACACAAAAGAAGGTGAAGTCGACATGGAAGCTTTGCGTGAGCGTGTTGATTCTATGCCAGCAGGCGCAAGTTTCGTCTTTTTCGATTTCAATATGAAGGTGAACGATACCAATAAAGACCTTGTTGAGCTTTTAAATAAAAAAGCAGATTCAGGCCTTGTGGTTGTCGGAACTGCAGGTGCTCCGAAAACGACGGAAGCATCAGGCCCTTTAAGTCGCACGGTTTTGGGGCAAGTTCACGGCGCTTTGATCATCGGGGAGTTGGCAGAGAGAGATCGTTTGATGCCGACAGGTTTTTATGGTCCGGAAATGCTCACAGCTCTTCGTCCTCCCAAAGACATGATGGGGCAAGGCTTCAGTCCTCTTCTTTTTGCAGCAGCTTTGGCTGAAAACTGGCAAAAACGTACTTCCTCTGAATGGGTGGAGTATTTCAAAACCAAAAAAATGAAGAGCCGTAAAATATGGCTCGACATGAATGATATGTTTTAATTAGCGTCCTGGGAAAAGCACGATGCGTTCGTGATATTCCTGGGGGATGCGGTCTAGCAAAATTCTTTGAGCCTCTTTGTCAGAGTAACGACTGGAGGCATGAATAAATACAATCTGTTCGCTTTCAATGTCCTTCAGGCGAGGGATGATTTCTTCCAGGTGAGTGTGTCCCCATTGGCGGGCTTGCTCGATGGTTTTTCTGTCGTCTAGATAAGTGGCTTCTAAGAAAAGAATCTTGGATTTACGAACCCAGTCTCTAGAGTCTAAAAATTCAATCTGAGTGTCACCGGTAAAGCTCACGACAGGAATGTGATGAACTTCATTCACATCGATTCCTTTGCGACGCAAGTTCACGATTTCTTCTTGAGTGTATCCCAAGTAGTCCTTCTTCAGTTTTTTATGAATTTCAAAAACCGTGTAACCGAAAGACTCAATACGGTGAGTGGTCGGAAAGACTTTGACGTAAGTTTGTGCATTTAAAGGAATCTCATCGTCACCTTGTACGCCGATAAATTCATAACGATACTCATGACCTTCGATCTTCTCCCAGATTTTCATAATCTGATCCAAAGGTTCCACCAAAGATTTTGGCATGTAGAACTTGCCCGGATCTTGGGAGTTCATCGCCTTTTGCGAGATGATATAAGGAATGCCAGCGGCGTGATCGAGGTGACCGTGAGTGATAAAGAACTGCTTTAAGTTTAAGAGGTAAGGGTAGCCTTGAGCCACATCAAAGCTCAAAGAGAGTTCGGGCATGGCAATCGCTGTGCGAATTCCCGACAGCGACAGGCCATGGAATTTATACTTTTGATAATTCCAACTCTCTCCGGCTTGAACTGACATACTACATACTGCGAGCTACAAGATCGTGACCAATCCATGCCACAGGAGCTTTTGGCTTCCAAGAGTCATGAAGCATCACGTATCCACAAGATTTGAAGACCACTTCGCTCAAAACAGCCGTGATCAAATTCTTCTGATCTTTGTGAAGATCGAAAAGATAGTCAGAGCTTTTAAGCATGTATTCCATTTGATCTTGGCGGGAGTGTTGTGGCCATAGTTCGTATTTTGAGAACGCCAAAGTCAGATCATTTGTGAGGTATTCATCGGTAAATTTGATGATCTGCTCAAACGTCACATCATCTTTTAGCAAAGCTTTACACTGAGCCAAAACTTGTTCACCGTGTTTTTTATCTCCAGCATCTTTTTGAATAGCTGCGAGCAAAGGATAAAGTGATACTTCAACACCTTGAAACACGGAACTTGAGTTCGTCAAAATCTCTGGGCAGTTGTAAACGCAGCAATGAACACCTTGTTTGGCAAAAGCTTCAGAGTATTGTTCCAAGGCCATTTTCGCCCAACCTTGGAAATAGCATGTGTAAGTTTGCCATTTGTACTGACCACGAATCATCACTTCTGTTCCGTGGTAACCGTAAGCTGTGTAAGAAACGTGGCTACCTTGGCTTTCCAATTTTTTGCGAAGAGGTGCTGAAATTTCAACCAAGTGGCGGAAAGTTTCGGCAGTCACTTCTTTAAAATTTCTCAAGCTGAACTGGCCGATTTGTGAATCCAAAAGGGCTTGAGTTGGAATATGGCGATCTCCCGTTCCTTTAAACGCACGGTTTAAAAGAGGCATCAAGATTTTCGCGCGAGGAACACCACCGGCCATCAAGTGGGCAAACAAAACGTTGGCGCCTGCTGGAATGTGCTTTTCAAGTTCTTTCATGAAAAGCTCCGTGTTCTTTTTAAAACGTGTAACACCATTTTTTTCAGATTCATCAATGGAAGCCCAGTTCAAAGTGGCTTGGTCCCATTCTCCCATTTTGATGTCTTTCAACTGATCGCAAGGAGTCACGCCTTTGGAATCTGGTTCCATGTCAAAGCCGGCTTCAAGAGGAACGTTGATAAAAGGTTGTGGAACAGCAGCGGCTTCTTCCGCTGTCAATGCACGTAAAGTTCCATCTTTTTCACGACGGCCCACAGTGGCGCGCACAATCGTCATACCGCGACGTTCGGCTTCTTCAACCAAACCGTTTGCGTACCCGCGCGAGAAAAGTTCGCCAAATAACACAAGAACATCACCCTTTTTATACGGGCTCAAAGCTGGTTTCTCGTGAAGAGGGAAGAGTTGCGTCATAATTTAACCTCACTTGTAAAGTAACCGACCCATAGTGTGCCGGGGCACCCTGACGGTCAAGCTTTTGACTCTCATTGGCTCAGTGGGTAATCTCCAGGTTGGAGGATATTAATGCGAGTGGTAAGTATGGTCCCGTCATGGACTGAAACGCTGTTACAGGCGGGAGTGCAAGTTGTTGGACGCACACGTTTTTGTATCCATCCTCCAAAGATGATCACGAATATTCCTATTGTCGGGGGTACGAAAGATGTTTCGTGGGATCTGGTGGTGGATTTAAAACCCGATCTTGTTCTGCTCGATGAAGAGGAAAACCCACTGGAGATGGCGGAAGAGTGTCCTCTTCCGTATCTTGCCACTCATGTGTCTTCGTTACAAACTTTGCAAACAGAATTGGCGCGCCTTGGGGAGCACTTTCAAAACGCAAAGTTGATGGAGCTTTCTGTGGAGTGTCTGGATATTTTGGAAGCACCGAAACCTTCCTGGGATCTGCAAAAAATTCCAGGATTTTTAGAGTGGGTGAAAATGCCCACGCAGAAATACGATAAGATCGCTTATCTCATTTGGAAAAAGCCTTGGATGAGTGTGAGCCGCGAAACTTATATTGGTTCGGTGTTAGAGAAACTCGGTGCGCAACTTGTCGAGTTTCCTGAAGGCGAAAAATATCCGGTTATTGAGTTGGAAGATTTTAAAGATACCTTCTTTCTTTTCTCTTCCGAACCTTTTCCTTTCCATAAAAAAATCGGCGAGCTCAAAGAACTCGGCATTGAAGGTGCGATTGTGAATGGTGAATCCTATTCGTGGTTTGGCGTTCGCAGTATTGAGTTTTTAAGAGAAATTCTTTTGAAAAAGTAATCTGCTATTCTGCAGAGGTTGTTCTAATACAAGATGTGAACGCAGGCCTTCTGCGGTAAAAAAATCTGTGAAGGAGATTTTATGCAGTTCACATTGGAGTCGTCCGCTTTTAAACCTCATGAAGAAATTCCTAAGAAATACACTTGCGAAGGAGATGATAAATCTCCGCCACTTCGCTGGAAGGGCTCTCCTGCGGGAACGAAAAGTTTTGTAATTATCGTGGACGATCCCGATGCTCCAGATCCAGAGGCCCCAAAACAAACATGGGTGCACTGGGTGCTTTATAATATTCCTCACACTGTGAATTCTTTGCCCGAGAATGTTGACAACTTACCGAAGGGAGCTCATGAGGGGCTCAATGACTGGAGTGCTGAAGGCTATCGAGGTCCGTGTCCTCCTATCGGCACTCATCACTACCATCATAAAATTTATGCGTTAGATACGGTTCTGCCGAATATGATGAAACCTTCGAAGGCAGACTTGGAGAAAGCGATGAAGGGACATGTGCTTGCGCAAGCGGACTTGGTGGCGACGTATAGAAAGCATCATTAAAGGTTAGATTAGTTATGTTTTCAATAGGACGGCCTACTTCCATTTGGCAGTGGGGAGATTTCAATTCATATTTTCTGAGCTCAAAAGGACCCTTCCTACAAAAATAAAAAAATCATCCCCCAATACCTTCCTTTCCTGGCCACGAAGGCCAGGAAACAGCCCTCTCATGGACGGACGGTCTTTGTGTATATGTGGTCTGCTGAACAAGCTTAATTCCACTTCCATTTGGCAGTAAAAAAGATGATTTGATAGAGATTCCTCATCAAATATTTTGTGTAAATAGCGGTGCATTGCTTGTGTTACAGATTTATTTAAGTACTTTTGTTCTTGACGTAATTTTTCTCTTTCTAATTTGACTGCCAGTGTGTCTGTATTCTTTGAGCTGGATGCCTCTTGTATGAAGAAAAAACTCTTCTATAAAGCAATTCAGGGCGCACCAAACGACTTATCTGAGCCCGTTTGATTTTCACTGTTCAATTAGAAAATATCGAAAAAAGCATATTTTAAATCCGTGGTATATCACTTTCACAAGAGGTGAAAGATGAATATTAAGTTTCTATCTGATGAAAATCTTGAGCAGTGTTTGAAGTCTTTGGTGCAAAAGGAAAGAGAAGTGCTTGCGGATATTCTTCAGCATATTGCGGAAGTGGATCGTAGAAAGCTTTATCTATCTAAAGCCTATCCGAGTCTTTTTGATTATCTCACCAAGTGTTTGGGCTATTCTGCGGGAAGTGCTCAAAGAAGAATTGATGCTGCTCGATTATGTCGAGATATTCCTGAGGTTACTGAGAGTCTTGAGTCTGGAAGTTTGAGTCTTTCGCAGGTTAGTTTGCTTCAGAAAGCTATTCGTCAGAATCAAAAGGAAGCCCGTTTAAAGATTCCTTTGGAGACAAAGAAAGACATTCTTAATGAGATGTTTGGTAAATCTTATCAAGAATCAGAAGTTTTGGTGGCTCGTGCTCTTAATATTGAAATCAAGCAGGCTCCTAAGATCCAGTATCAAGCTGATGAATCCATTCGTTTCGAAGTGAGCTTCACGAAAGACCAGTGGCAGAAGTTGGAAGAAATGCGAACGCTGTTGTCACATTCACTGCCAAATGGAAGTTGGGATCAAGTTCTTGAGTTCGTAGCGGAGAAAGTTATTCAGCAGAAATCGCTTCAATCTTTAAAAAAGGAAAGAAAGAAGAATGCTGTTGGCGGACATTCGTTTGATTGTAAAGCTACGGACGAAGCGAGACTTCAAAAAGTTGAAAGACCGGAAAACATCGAAGAGGCAGGTATTTCTGATTTAGCGAAGGCTGGGTATACTAATGAATTCATTTTCAACCAAAGACGATATATTCCTCTTTCTTTACGTCGGGCGGTTTTTCAGCGAAATCAATGTTGCCAACACATAGACAAGAAAACTGGAAAGAGATGTTCTTCCCGATGGCAGCTCCAAATAGATCATATTCAACCTGTTTGGGCGGGTGGCAGTAGCGCCGTCGAGAATCTTCAACTTCTATGTTCGGCACACAATAGAATGAAATATCATCTAGAGAACAACTTGAGACCCGTTTGAGGAGTCGGGGTGAAGCAAAGTTAAGCAACATAGAGTTGATCTACGTTGCCGCGTGTAAGGACTTTTTGTTTTATCTTATTGCATCAGGTACATCGCTGGATACGCAGGGCCTGACATTTGGAAAAGCTGTTCCATCATTTTCGTGGCTTGAACTTGTGGATCTTCTTCTTTTTCCGCAGTCGTTGGCATTTTTGCTCCGCCTTTCATCGCAAGAACGAATCTGTTGAAATCGTTCTTAGAACGAAGGGCGATAAAGAAGTTTCTATTACGAGCATCACCACTGTCTTGCATTTGCGAGCTGCTGGATTCTTGAGCGATCAAGTAGTAGTTCTCTGTAATATCCACAGGAGCCGTGCGAACTTCACCTTCGCAAATCATCAAACCGCGAGTTGCTGCCGTCGTCATTTCTTCTTCAGAAAGGCGAGGGTTGAGCAAACCAAGGTAGTCACGACGACCAAACCAAGATTTTGTGTCTTTGATGAACAAGATTGGATTCAATTTCACAACCGCACATTGCTCGTATTTGTTCACGCGCACTTTGAAAACATTCTGTTGAACTGTCATCGAAGTTGAGCCGCTCACAGTCATCGAGTTGCTAGCACTGTTCGAGTCCGAAGTAGACCAAGACATCGAATAGCCCAAATCCACACCAACAGAGAATAAATCCAAGAATTTCTTAGAGAGACCCAGTTTCGCACTGATGCTTGTCGAACGTGTCTTGGATGTTGAGTGCGACGCGCTTACAGAGAAACTTGTGCCGACACTCAAACCCTGATTGAGACCTTTCACAAGTTGTGCGCCACCCAATTCTTTCACCATCATTTGTTTTTCCACTTGGAAGAAACGAGCTGGCTCTTTTCTAACAGCGTTAAAGCAATCCATTCCAAAGGCCATTCTTGTATGTTCTGTAATCGCGCCGCCTTTTTCAGCATAAAGAGATCTGAAGTAGTCGCTGGCCCAAAAGGCGCAAAGTTTTTGCGCAAGAGCCGGAGTGACAGATCCTTTAGCGACAAAGTCTTGAAGATCCGCTTTTGTCACAATCAAACGTTCATTCAACTTTGTCGAACCCGCAAGAGCTTTCACCAAAGGAGCTTGAGCATCGACGTTTTTAAGAGAAATCAAATCCAAGTTATTTTCTTTTGCGAACTGAGTTTTATCCGCACGAGCCTGAATTCTTTGGCGCTTTTCTGCTTGAGCTTTAAGTCCTTGTTCAACCACTTGCTTCACAACATATTTTTGTGAACCGTCGTTGCTGCCTTTTCCATTTAAAAGGAAGCTGCTGATTGCTGAAGCATCGAGCATACGAAGAGGACGCGAAGCCTCATCAATATTCAAAGTCACAGGTCCTACAAAAGTAGATGTCTCAAGACCCGTTGAAGTATCGATCGCTGATTCCAACGAGTCTGAAGGGTTTTTCAGAGTGACATTGCCACCTTCAACAGACACTTTGCTTTCATCAATAGGATAGATCTCTACAAGCATGTTGTTACGATTGCCCAACGCTTTCAGATCCTGCGTTTGGAAAGTGATATCTGTATTGATTTGACCGCTGAGAACATTCACGAGCTTGTCTGCTGATGTAACATAAGTGTTCGTCGTGTCGTAGTCACGGTTTTGCACAACGGCCATTCTTAAAAGATAAACACCGTCGCGAAGTCTTTCAACTTCCGCACGACCGTTTGAAAGGCTTGAGTAAACCAACAAACGCGGGTCCATTTTCATTTGCACTTTCTTAGTCACAGTCAGGTTCAACATAGAGTCAACACTGTAGTTGTAAGAAAGCGTGTTATAGCTAAAACCATCCACGATCAATTGAGTGCGAGGACGCTCCGTCGCTTGGCAGCTCAAGATAAGTTTTTCACTTGGATCTACGTAGCGCATATCACGAGCCACAGCGCCTTGGGATTCCCAAGGGTTCACGATGATTTCAAGTTTTTCGTTCATACCCAAATCTTTATTTTCAATTGCCACGAAACCTTTCAAGTAGCGTTGGCAATCGAAATATTTGAACGTGATGCTTTCGTCCCAGCTAAGGCATGAGTTGTTATCCGTTTTTACTGAAACAGAAGGAGCTTCTTCAGTCTCAGATTGACGGAATTTTGTGATTTTGAATGTATGGGAACGCGTGTTCTTCTGATCCAAGCCGTTGCGCACGCACGCTCGGATATTGTAGAACACCTCGCGAGTCGCTGTTTTTTCAAGACCCACACGGATAAAACGGAACTCCAATTGAGAAACTTCGATTTTAGGTTTTTGGTAAGTCTCAGCATCCACCGTTGCCGTTTGTCCTGGTTGAGTGCTATGCGTAACTTCCGTTAATGTTGCATTAACGTAGTTAGAAATTTTAAAGTCTTTTGTTTGCGCTACCAAAGTGTTGAGTTTCAAGAATGAAGAACCTTTGATTTGATCGTATTCACCTAAAAGGTAAATACCGTCAAAGCTTGTAAGTCCTTGAGGACCGTTGACGGGTTGCAACTCAAGACCCAACATAATTTGACCACGAGTTGGCAGAGCAGGAAGTGCCATTGCCGACTTGATCGCCAAACTTCCATTGTCCATTTTAACATCCATCGGAGCTGTCTCTGTAAGAAGACGACGGATTTCTTTATCACCTTGTTGATAAAGGTGGATCAGTTTCATGCGAGCTTTGAAAGAACCTGCAGTCAATGGACGCAAGAACATCTCGCCATTCATTTTTGTGAGTTGAATAGATGGAGTCGGGCGCATTTCAACAAGAAGCTCAACACCGTCTTTTGTAAGTTTTTGTTCTGTTACGAAAAGGCGACCATCTTCGACCCATAGTGGGCGAGTTGTCGCCTTATTATCCACAGAAAATCCTTTCAACGCCAATTGTCCGGCTTGAGTGTCTTCCACCAAGCGAGGAATATTATTGCCGTCATCTGGATTCAAAACTGGATTTAAGCTTTCACCGTGGGACCAAGGATTGATCGCAAAAGAAACTTTTTGATTTCCCTTATGCAAACCTGTTCCTTTGATGTGTCTTTCAATGCGGATGTATTGTGACTCTGCCAAAAAATTAAAGTTCACGCGCTCAGCCCAAGTCAGGCAGCCCGCTTTGTCGGAAGTGACTTTGGTATTTACTTCTTCAACGATAAATTCGTGACCTGAAATCGCTTTGTCATAAGCCACGTCTTTAACACAGGCTTGAAGGTTGAAAACTTTAGAAGATGGCAATGAGAAAGTTCCTTGAACAGATGTTTCAAGGGCTTTGGATTTATCCGCCATAGCTTGCGCCGTGAAAGTCGCAGCTCCCGAACCTGTTTCATTCTTATCTTTAGGACTTGGCAGATTACATGCTGCCAGTGCCGTTAAAGCATAGAGACCTAAGAAGGCTTGAATGAGGGGTTTCTTAGAGATCTGCATAGAAAGTCTCCAGCTTAATGAACAGAGTTTTCTCACGAGATTGAACTGTGTTTGCGAACATCACTTCAGCGTCTACATATTTAAGGCCCACAAGGAAGCCTTCCTTATTAAAGGACAGAGCACTCTCTGCCGCATAACCAACGCGGTTTGTTTCAAAACCTGTGGCATTGAAGTAGGCAACGGCGGCTTCAGGAGCGACTGAGAAATAGCTTCCGCCGACGATGAGATCCATATTTTTAGTCAAATGAATTTCGCTGTTGGCGAAATAGCGATATGCCTGGTTGTTATCAGACGTGGCTTTTTGATTTACTAAATATTCTCCGCCAAGGTTGATATCAAGAGCCGAAAATACTGGGAATTCAAACTCTGTGGAAGCTTGCAGACCTTCATATTTATTCATAAAGGCATATTGAGCGTCCGAAATTTTATCAACTTCATTGCCAAGCAAGCGAGATTGCTGAGCCACGGCTGAGGGAAGATTATTGAATACAAAATAACCCGCTGTTGTTTTCCAATAAAGATTTTTAGAAGCCTGCCAATTCAACTTAAGAGCCGCTGAGTTCAAGGAAGGTGTTGGCTCTAACTCTTTTGTATTTGTGCTTAAAGAAGTCGAAGTTGGGATCGCAGATTCTACGGCTAAACTTGTTTTAAAGTTTCCATATTTCAAAAGACCTTCCATGCGAGCCGCAGGGAACGCCAAATTATCCATAAGAAGTTGCGTGTGCATATGTCTTTGATTCAAAGCACCCGCTGAGAGGCGGAATCCTTGGAAAGGAAGATAGTGAGCGGCTGCTTGATTTAAAGTGATTTTGTTTTCAGGCTTATCAGCTCCGTCCACGGATTGAGTTTGTCCTGATTGCAGGCGCAATGTGGGTTGAATATCTAATTGCAAAGAGTTGCTTAACAAATACTTCGCTTTGATTTCAGTACGGATATCGACAACTTTGGATTGGCTTTGTTCGTCGTGCATGTCGGAACCGGAAAGACGCAAACGCCATTCAGCAGAGAATTTGCTTTCCTTTTTTGCCTCAGGCAAAGCCGTGCTGATCTGACCTTGCGCCCATGTTTGCGCAGTCAGTATCATAATGAGACAAACTGTTGATATTGCGGTTCTTTTCATTCCAACCCCGTATTCCTACAGGGATCATTTCAAGTTTCGTGCTGAGGGGTTGGAGATTCATTTCAAAAATAGGGGATTTGGTAATGATTGGTTTTTACAGCTGACGTTTTTTGTCGTCGTCGAGGGAGTTCATGCGAGAACCCCTCAGATCCCTAGTAAACTTGTTGGCAAGCCTGAAGACAGCCCTTAGCGTCCTTTTGAGACTCACCAAACTGGGCTCCACGGAGAGTCGCCACATAGTCTTGCTCGTCATAGTGAGTTTTGCGATTGCAGTCTTTCAAATCGCGATCTTCTTTCAACCAACCAACATAATCAGCGGTCTTATAACTTGTGCTTTGAGAGATGCGACAGCCCATATAGCAGTGGGCACGTTTATCGGATTTCATAGCGCCCGCATAATCTTTTTCAGACTTATACACGTTGTACGCTTTAAAGAGGGCAAATGGATTCGGAGTGCTGGGAGCTTTGGATTGCCAGCGCTCTAACTCTTCTTGGTAGTCTTGATCCGTAGAGAAGGCTTTTCCCGTACGCGGATCCCCTTCGTTTTGAAAGCAAAGGGAGTCGGCGAAAGCCGTGGAAGAAATTAAACTAAAAATCACGATCCAGATTTTCATAATTCACCGAAGATATCAGAAAAAAGGGAACTTCTGGCTGTTATGAATTGGAAAGGAAAAAATTCTAAAAGAGATGACAAATTTGGACACCGTGTTTGACGGCTATTGCAAAACTTTTTCGATAGAGGACAAAACTCGTTGAGTTGAATTGCGGTTCTTGCCGATTTCTGCGCGGATTTCTTCTTTGATATGTGGGATCTGTTCTTGGTGCTTTTTCATTCTTTGTAGCAGTACTACAACGTCTTCCGAAGTGTGAATCACTTGCACAATCATACCTGAAGAAAAATTCTTCTTTTGATAAAAGAGGGCTTCACGGTTGTTGCGGTGGAAAGGTCCGACCATCACAGGAAGACCGGCTGCGAGAGCTTCCATCACGCTATGAACTTGCTTTTTGAAGGACCCACCGACAAAGGCAATATCTGCCCAAGTGTAAAGCTCGGCAAGAATACCCACTTGGTCCACAATCAGGATAGAGCCCGCAGGCCACACATCGGCTTGGGAGTAGCGAACATAGCGAAGGCCAAGATCTTTCATTTGTTTTTCAAGATTTTCAAGATGCTCAGGTGTTGTTTCATGAGGAGCGATGATGATTTGCAAATGAATGTTTTTAAGCTTTTCAAGAGCGGGTAAAAGAATCGCCTCGTCCTCGGGCCATGTTGAGCCGGCGATAAAGATAAAATCCTCAGGGCTTGGCATTAATTCGCTTTTAAGAGCTTTCGGATTTTCCAGGCGATGAAAGACTTGGTCAAAACGAGTGTCACCGCTAACGATCACAGGCACATTCAAATGCAGCGAGTTCAAATTCTGAATATCTTCCGCCGACACACAGTGAATTTCTGAAAGATGATTCAAAGCAAATCGTGTCAGATAGCGCGAGATTCCCTTGAGACGGGAAGAGTTGTCAGCAAAAGTTGCCGAAAACAGAGCCGTTGGAATGTCTTTCTTTTTTGCGACAGAAACCAAGACCGGCCAAACATCAGTTCGCGAAAACAGAAGAACGCGGGGGTTCCATTTTTTAATAAAGCGCTCGATAAGAAAATCCAAATCCCAAGGCAAAGACGCCCAGACATCAACTTCATGCAAGCCCGTCAAAATCTTTTTGGCTGAAGGAGAAGAGTAGGTAACCAAAATGGGAATATGGGGATGCTGTCTTTTGAGTTCGCGAATCACCGGACGCGCATATTCAATTTCGCCACTGGCAGCATGAATCCAAAACGGACGAGCTAAAGCCAGTTCGTTTTCGCTTCCGGCCTTTTTGATATGATAGAAGCCCTGATTTTTATCTTCAATCATCTCGCGCAATTTTCCCTGCAAGAAAGGGCGGAAAAGTTGCAAAAGCAAATAAGCCAAAGGAACGATTACGAATTTATAGAAGTAAAAAGTCAGAGTGCTCATGGATGATGACCTAAGATTGTTTTTAACTCTGCAGCAATTTGTGTTGGTGTAATATCAACAAGACATTGATGGAATTTTTCTTTATTTACACAGGGCCCTTGGCCGTGTTTGCTGCAAGGACGGCAAGGCAATTGAATTTCCATAATCTTTGTCGAAGCTCGCGAAGGAAATCCGAAAGGAGCCGGGCCCATTAAAGCGATGGCCTTTTTTCCAAGCTGTTCCGCCGCGTGCAAAAGCCACGTGTCATTAGTGATAAGAGTTGCTGATTGGGCAACCACACCGGCACTCACAGGCAAAGAACATTTTCCCGCAAGATTCATCACGCGCTCTGGAGCGACGTCACGAATGTCTTCAATAAACGAATCCTCAGGTCCACCCAGCAAAACAAACTTTTGCTCAGGACAAAGTAGAATCAACTCTTTCCAGTATTCCTTAGGCCAACGTTTTAAAAAGTGCGCCGCTGAGGGAGCCAAAGCCACACAGCCGTTGTAGTCCTTAAGAATTTCTTGGGCTTTGTGATAACTTTCTTCGCTTAAAAAAAGTTGTGGAGCAGGAGGCGGCAGTTTTGAAACACCCCAAGGAAGAAGAGGCTCCAACAAATCTCTTTGGCCTGAGAAAGGCATCTCGAAAGTATTAATGCGGAATTGGAAAAGCAAAAGACGTTTCCAACGGCGAATCGAGCGACGAATAAAGTGCGCTCCCAAACCCAGAAAACCCAAAGGACGTAAGATCCACACAATCACGCGCGAGCGCATGTTGTTATGAGCATCGTAAATGTGTGTGAAGTTTTCTGCGCGCATTTGCATCGAGAGTTTTATCAACCCTCCAAGACCCGCTTTGCGATCAAACTCCCAAACACGATCAATGTTGGGATGACCTTTTAGCAGAGGAGCCATGTCTTTGCGCGTGACCCAGTGAATTTGTGCGTCAGGAAATTTCTGTTTGATGGCCGAAGGAACACTCAAAGTCTGTACGACATCTCCGAAGGCGGAGAAGCGAATGATTAAAAATTTAGCACTTTTAGTGTTCATATTTCAGCCCAAGTCCAGTTCCGCGAGCGGAGCTCGCTCCACATCCTGCGGTACCCGCCAGCCTAACAAAGCCGCCGAAAAAGGTCACTTGTTTAAAAGTTTTTAGTAGGATTGTTCATAAAGTGGCCCTGGAGGGGGCACGGGCTTTGATCTATCAGTGTCTGAATAGGAGGCCTATGCCTTTCGTCCGTTGCCCTAAACACCATTTTGGTGGGGCTATTTTCTCATCTTTGCTGGCGGCAGCATTTGTGCTTTTGGCGCCTCTATTTGCTTGGTCTCAGGTGCAGACCGAGATGCGACTTTTTTCGGACTCCTTTATTAGCCCTACTTTTGAAGCTACGCAAAAAACCAATTATCAGTTTGTGGGGGCGCAGTTAAAAACAGACCCATTTACTGAAGACAATCTTAAGATGGATATCGCCGGTGGTGTGGCCATGGGCGAGCCTCTTTTAAATTACCTTAATATTGGAGAGTTCTACGTCCAGAACCGCCAAAACGAAAATGAAACTTTCTATTTTGGCCGTAAGCGCATGCTTTGGAATGAGCTCGATGCCCGCTGGGATCTGGGTGTGTGGGAGCCTCTTTTTAAATGGAATCCTCTTGCACCGGAACGCCAGGGTTTGACGGGTCTTTTCTGGCAAATCGACAAACCTTATTACACGCTCATGCTCTTTGCGTCTCCTATATATCTTCCCGATCAAGGGCCTAGTTTTGAAATTGAAAACGGCAGTTTTGTGAAGGGAAATCCTTGGTTCCGTCGTCCTCCAGAAAGCATTCGTATTTGGAGTGAGGCCACAGGCATTGACTATAAATTTGAAAGACCGAATGAAGCTCAAGTCGTTTTGCAAAACTCTTTTGGAATGAAGCTTTCTTTTGGTGATCCCCAAGCGTTTCGAGCGCAGTTGGGTTACACCTATAAACCAGCCAATCAATTGGCGATTGGTTACGAGGGAAAACTTGATATCGGTCAGCTTAAAGGGGCCGTGAATCTGCAACCGCAAGTATTCTATCATTCGCTAGCGGGTGGTGATGTCAGTTATAAAGTCGATCAGGTTCGTTTCGGTGTCAGCGGAATGTGGGATCGTCCTAATAAAGATGATATTTTTGAAGAACAGTGGACTCATCCCGTTTTTGAGGACGCTGTTTTAGTCAGTCCCTTTGTTGAATGGAATAACGGTCGTTGGGGTGTGAGCCTGCAACATCTAGATATCTTCGGCGGAGACGTGAAAGAGGAGGGGGAACTTGCCAACCCGAATCGCGCTTCCTTGATGAGCCGTTATCCTTTCAAGCAGGCGCAACAGATTTCATTATTAACGAATTATGCTTTCCGCAAAAACCGCCGTTTGATCGGGAAGTTGAGCTATACACATTCAGAGAAAAATTCTTTTGATTTGATCCGTCTGAGCGGTCGCTTCCGTCTTTCGGGAATGTGGTCGATCATCAGTGAAATGCAAATCGTTAAAGCTGGTCCATTGACGGCAGACAATCAGAATGAAATTGCCCAATTCGAGAATAATGATCGCCTCATGGTGGGAGCCGCGTATGTTTTCTAAGTTTAAAGTCAACATAGCGATGGTATCTTTATTGGCCCTTTCTTCGGTGGGGTGCAGTGAGTTTTTAACGGGCAAAAAGGCAGAGCCTGAAGTTATTGAGTTTTCAGATGCTCGTTTTGCGTGTTTAAAAGATCTTCCGACACAGCTTAAGAAATTCTCTGTCGGTGATGCCGTGGAATCCGATGTGCGCGGCGGTGTTGATTGCATGAACGAAGCCTTGCGTTACTTCAATAAGAGAACTTTTGGCTCTATTGAGAGCGGTTATACCGTTGAGGAAATGCGTAAGTTTTTTGGGAAGTACTTCTTAAAAGAAAACAATGTCTCGCCTGAGTTCGCAGCCGAACTCATGAAAATTAAAAGAGCACTTTTAGGTGGATCGACATTGTATATCACCAAAGACGAAATTGTGCGTTTGATTGAAATACTCAATATCGTGCGTGATGAAGCTGTGCAATTAGCTCCCCATATGAAAGTGCTTTTAAGTCAGAGCGATCAAAAGACGGCGGAGTGGGAAAAGATCACTTCGGCAACGGCGCAGTTGCGAACAAGTTTGCAGCGTTTATTGGTGAACACCCAAGTCGTTAAGTCCGAATACACTTTTGAAGATGCCAAAAAAGCTCTCTCGGGATTTAGTTCCTTCATTCGAGGAAGTGAGCCCTTTGCTCCCTATGATCTTTATAGCGAATGGGTGCCTGTCGTTGAAGGTGTTAAAAATCTTTTGATGGGTCAACGGGCCTACTTTGTGGATTTGAAACAGTGGGGCGACAGTCTTGACACCTTTATTGATCTCTATGAATTGGCTCTGAAATACCATTATACATTGAGTGATTTGAAATTTGAAGATGCCGGAAAGCTTCGTCAGGGAAGTCAGTTCCTCAATCAAACGATCAAGCTCTTGTTGAACTCACATCAGATGAAAACCACAGGACGTATTCCTGTTGAAGACATCGATTATCTGATTGATCAGGCCTTGCCAAAACTTTCTATTTCAATCCAACCGAAGTCTTTAAAGAAAACGTATCGCGCAGTTCTTATCAAAATTTTAGATCCAGAGAAAAAATCCAACCCACGGGCTTTGTTGGGTCTGGAAAGAAAACATTTAGCGACTTTGATTGGCGAGTTCAATATCTGGCGTTTGCAACAGAGTTTTATCGATAATATTCCTCTGGCGGACTTTGACGGTGGTTTGTCGCAAGCAGAACTTCTTGCGGTTTATAACAGATTTAACAAAAACTTCGTTATTGAAAAAGGTTTGACCGACGATGCTTTTGAGCAGAAAGCCTTGCAACGGGCTTGGGACGACCTGGGTGAGCTTTTAAAAAATCCAGTTCCGGTGAGCTTTAATAAAGAAGGCCGTCTGATCATTGATGCCAATGTGGGCACGGCGAAGCAGACGTGGGCTTCGTTGATGAAGGCCAACTTGATGCGAGCGTTATCCCGCTTCCTTCTTTTAGGTTATGGCGAGAAGACGGAAGAACGTCTGAGTGAAGCAGGCATGACGAAGAAAGGCCTTGTTGCTTGGTATGATGATTTCCAAGAGCTCGGTTTGGACTTAAAAGCTTTTGATCCTCGCTCTGCCAATTCGGGTTCGCGCAGTTTCCTTGAAGCCAACTTCTTTACTTTCAGTGGTAACGGCAACGATCTGATGGATCAGAAAGAAACTTACGAGTTCGTTAGTACTTTGTTTGCCGCGGGTCTTTCAACTTCCGGTGCTGTGAGCGAACACATGGTTGCAGCGAAGTGTGGTGTCAAAGAAAAGGACGTCTTCGGGCAGCCTTTCTTTAAAGAAGATTGCTTCAAAGATCAGTTCAAAAAGCACATCAACGTGTACTTTAATAATATGCCGGGCTTAGTTCACTATGTTCACTCGTTGAATTCAGCTCAGTGGAACGAGTTTTATAATTTCTTGGCAGTGGCTTCGGCAACGGTGGACCAAAAAGCAGGTCATGTAGAGACCGCGAACATCCGTACGATGGTGACAATCCTTCACTATATCGAAGGGGTTTTGGTCATGTACGATAAGGATAAGAATCAACGCCTCTCTTTGGATGAGGTTTATGGAGCGTCGCCGCGTTTTACGCCTTTCTTTAGAACGATCACAGACACAAAATCCGAGACTTTATTGCAAGAGGGTTTTGCCTATTTAGTGTTCAAAGGTGGCATCCCAGGAGCCTCAGACCTCGCTGGATTCCAGTTCAGCAAAATGTGGGGAGTTGGAGAAGCGACGCGCATGGAAATTGTGCGCCTTTTCGGAGCGCTCAAGGATCAATTGAATAAGCCTAAAAATTAAGATACCGTGAGCCTTAGATGACTTTAAGGCTCGTTTTGTTTTCAGTATTCTTCCTTATGACAGGCGTTGCATGGGCTTCCTCCATGGACGACGAAGTCCCTATTGTCTTGCGTGAACCGGCCGCCGCAGAAGAAAGTGTTCTTCATCCGGAATCCAGAGCCCGTCTGCAAACCATTATCGACAATAAAACTCTGAAGGCGATTAGCACGTTTAGTGATTGGTATATCGGCGAGATCATCGCTCTTGAGTCACAAAGCCCTGGGATTGGTATTGTGGGTTTCGTTGAAGTGACGGGAATTGAAAACCGTCAAGACGGCACTTACGAACTGACTTGTGAGCTTTTGCGCCAATCGCGTTTGAACTTTATCCAGGTCGGTGACCAGTTGATGCACTTGGATTTAAGCTCTGAGAACAAGAAGTACAAAGGTACGACCGATCTCATCGTCAAAGAAGCTGGGAAAAATATTTCTTCTAAATATAAACCTCTTTTCACTCAAGGTGTTGCGGTCGGGGAGACCGCGCAAACGCTGTGGGAAGATGAATATATGATCACGTGGTTCGGTCAGGTGAACTACGGTTTAAAAAAATGGCTGACCGTAAGTACGGTCGTTCCGGCAGATTTCTTAGGCGCGATGAATGCGGCGGCGAAGATGCAGATTTACGAATCACACTCCAATATTTTTGCAACGGGTTTGACCTACGCGAAAATCCCGAATGAAAGCCGTTCGACTCTGAACTTGAATATTCACTGGGATTCGATCTCTTCCGAGAGCGTGATCTCGCACACTCTTTTAACAATTGCTCTTTTTAGTTTTGATGAAGCCGAAAGTGCAACGGCGATCAAGTCCTTGGGAACAAGCTCCTTCCAGACGGGTTACGAGTTTATCTTAGACAACTGGGATCGCGTGCTTCTGGGCCCGAGTTATAACTTTGAAAAGAAAGCGGTCGGGGGCTATCTGACGTACCTTAAGATCTGGGATAAGTTTCACCTGAGCTTTTCTTTAAATGCGACCGACGTGGCCTCGTTTAAATTCTCTCCTGTGGATGGCTATTATCTTTTGTTTGATGCCTACTGGAGATTTTAATACATGAGTCGTTTTTTTATTTCCACTCCTTTAGATTTTGAAGAGCGCACACTTTCAGAAATGAAAGAGGTGTGGCCTTATCTTTTGGGGAAAGATGCGAAAACGCACACTCTACCTTTTCCCGAAGTGACGGTGCTGGAAGGGGGTCTTGAATTTGAAGCCGATCTTTTTACAGGTGTTCAGCTTAACTTTCTTTTGAAAACGGCCAATCGCATTTTATTGCGAATGGCTTCGTTTAAAGCACGCGATCTTCCTAAGTTCTACCAAAAATTTAAATCACTTCCTTGGAAAGAATATCTGCAACACGGTCATGTCGAGTGGGAAGTGGCAGCGCAAAAAAGTCGTCTAAATAATGAAAAACGTCTGCAAGAAAGCGCCGAGAAAGCTTTGCAAGAAATTTTCGGAAGCGAAAAAGGGGCGAATCCTTGTGCGAGTATTTATATTCGCATGGATGACGATCTTTGCACGATCAGTTTGGACTCCACAGGAGAACATCTTCATAAAAGAGGTTGGTCTGTTTTAAAAGGGGAAGCTCCTTTACGTGAGACGATCGCTGCTTATTTACTGAAGGCCCTGATTGGCAATGCCACTCCGTCAGAGATCAGCGAGGTGACATTGTTAGATCCCATGGTGGGTTCAGGCACTTTCTTAAGTGAAGCCAGGGCTCTTTGGAACGGGCAGTTTGCACGACCTTATGCTTTTCAAAAATGGAAAAAGGCGCCAAAACTTTTCTTGTCTTCCAGCTTTGCTTTTAACTATGAGTTTCCAGCAGAAGTGGTTTTTAAAAAGTTTGTTGGCTTTGATATCGATGAAGAAATGATTCCGGTGGCTCAGGCTAACTTTGCTGAAGTTGAAAAACAAATCTTAGCTGTTAGAAAAAAGAATTTCAAAAAAGCGGAAGCTGAATTTCTTTTAAGGGATGCCTTAGAACAAGAAGCTCAGTCCAGTTTCGCGGGCCGTGTTTGGATGATCGTAAACCCTCCTTATGGAGAAAGACTCCCGGAAGCCCTTAAAGGAGGGCTTAAAAGTTTGGCTGAGGCCCTTTGCCGCCGCTATAAGCCACAGAAGCTGGGTATTTTATACCCGGAAAAGGAACGGGTTCAGCCGGTGCCGGAAGGTTACCGGGTTCTTAAAGAGCATAAAATCAATAATGGCGGCCTCCGCTGCCTGTTCACAATTTTGACACGTCTGTAAATTTTTAGGAATCGGTTAGAATTCGGGGAAGTCTATGTACTTCCCCTAGAATATTGGTCCGTTTCGGGCTAGATTCCTGCCCATGAAAACATCCCATATTTTCTCTGCCATTGTTATTTCCTCTGCCTTGTTAACGTCTGCTTGCACGCCTCAAGATAAGGCTGTTGTAGATAAGAACCTTCGCGCTGATATCCAAGCGCAAAACGCTAGAAAAGCCGGCGGCAAGGGCGGCGGTGGAGCTCAAAAGAACACCAATGAGTTCTCTTTGAATGACTATGGTTTGTCTGCTTTCCTCGTGGAAAGACAAATCGAAGCTGTTGAGCTTGTGAAATTAGCAACAGGCTCTTTGGATGCGACAAAAACGCAGTATGCTGTTGAGAAATTGGCAGACAACGACAAAGGCTTGAAGCAAGTAAAGATTACTTCAACAAAAGAAAATCTTGAATACGCCAATGAAGACGGCGCTTGGAAAATCAAGGCGCAAAAAACTTTGAATGTGACTTACTCTGAGTCCAATGGCGATTTGGGTGTCGAGATCAAAGCCTCCGGTCTTAAACACACTGTGGATGCTACTGATAAGAAAAGATTCTACGTAAATTTGACGGACAATGTTTATGAGTTGTCTTTGACTCCTTCAAAAGACGCAGCCCTTTACGATTTGGCTGTGAACATCGAAGGAACTTTAGGTGGCGCAAAAGGTTCTGGCAATAAGAACAACGCTGTTGCTGTAAAGATCAAGATGCAAGTTGAGAAAGCGTCTTTGCTGACTTCTCAAGTGAAGATCGTTTCTTATGAAGCCAATATGAAATACCCTGGTTCTAACGACAGAACTTTCAATTCAGATTTGAAAGGGTCAGACGTGACAATGAAAGTAGAAGGCTTGTGCTCTGAAGTTCAAGGCACTGTGAAAGCTTCTGCAGGTCCGAAAAAGACATACGACGTTGTTTTGGGTAACGAGCAAATTCAAATCAAAAATATGACGAAGAAACTGGCGACTTGTGGTAAACGTCCCACCGTAGATTTGAGCCGCTTGCTTAATTTCTAAATATCAAAAGTAATTCTGATTTCAGAATAAGAAGGCACCCTTGAGGTGCCTTTTCTATTTTCAGAGCTGAGGATATTTGGATACTTTGAGACCTTGGACGGGAACTCGAGGGGAATCTGATTTTTGTAATGCGCACTCCTTAATGATGCTTAATAACTAAGCACATTCATTTAAGGAGATTTATGTCTTTCGATTTTAAATACCGAGCGATTCTTCTTTGTTTATTCGCCACCATTTCTATCTCTTGTTCAGAGGCGGATACAGGCTCAGCGCCTCCAGACAATCACACACCCGACGACGCGACTCCGACTACGCCGGCTCCGAATGAGCCTTCGACGACACCGACACCATCTCCAACACTAACGCCAAGTCCACAACCACAACCACAACCTGATCCAGAGACGCCTCCTGTGGTTGAAGTTCCAGCAATTCCGTCGGGAGATCTTTCCCGGGAAAACATTGGTTCCAAAGAGCGTGTCTATAATCTCTTCGATCGTTGGTCTTTGAAAAGTTCCGTCACAGGCGGGCGTGGTTCCAAGTGGGCGGATGTCACAGTCAGTTGCCATGGCAAGATTGATATCCCTTACGCTTTGACGGCGCAGCAGTGGCAAGATCGCACTCAACGGGGCGCCTACTATCGCGATGTAAATAAGCTGATCGAAGACACCGGCAAAAAACTTTTAGCAGATCACGGGAATGTGTTGGCCGGAACTGAAAGAGAAAATTTCTTACGAGCCTTGAAGGCCTTGTCTTGGCAAGAGAGCAACTGGCAACACTATGTCCGTTATAAAGATTGGTTCTTTATTTTTCTAAGTGGCGGCTCTTACAACGTGCTTGATGACTGGGGAATTTCGCAAGTCGCTCGTTCGGGATTTAGTGCCAACCAATTATTGAATGCGGCTTTCTTTTCTAGTGGCAAATACTGTGGGATCGCAAGCACGCTTTATTATGGATTTACTGAGTACTATGACAACTACATGGAAGCTCGCTCTGCGAGTTGCAATCAGACGGGGAATCCTATGGATAAGTTGTTAGGAGCGTACAATCGATACTCGTCAGGATACAGTGCCTGTTACAACGGATATTCGAGTGATTCGGAATATCGAAATTATCAGATCAGAGCGATGAATGGATTAAAAGGTCACTACAACAATATGCCGTGGGTGAAATTGATTGGTCCTTAGTGATTCATTTTCTCAAGAATGTCTTTGAGAATTTGCGCGTGATTGTGGGTTTCGTCATGGGCGCCATAAACCAGAGTGACGCGACCCTTTTTTCCTCGGCGGGCGATTTCGTGAAGTTTATCTTGAATGTCTTTTTTCTTAAGCTCTTTGCGATAGGCTTTTGAAAAGTCAGACCAGCTTTCGTCTTCATGATGAAAGGCTTTGCGAAGTTCAGGACTGGGAGAAATTTCTTTAGGCCATTCATCGACTTTCAATGCCGTTTTCTTGACCCCGCGAGGCCACAGCCGATCGACAAGAATTCGGTATCCATCTTTAGCTTCGGCGGGTTGATACGCTCTTTTGATATTGATCATGATTTCATCATAACCAAAGAACCTGCGGGCTGCGCCTTGTAAGATGGCAGAAAATAAATAAGCCGCGATCTCACGCGGCTTATTTATTACTTCTTAGTTTTTGTTTTTTTCTTCGGAGTTTCTTTTTTGACTTCAGCCTTAGGAGCTTCGTCTTGCACCGGAGTTTTTGCCGGACCTCTTTGTTTCAAACGAACATAAAGAGGGAAGTGATCGGCAACACCTTCCATTTTGTCGTAATCCCAACGCTTCGGATATTTTCCTTTTTTAAGATGAACATCGCTGTAGCGGATCACATCAATCGTGCTTGGTTCCATTTGATAGCTGCCAGAGCCTTCTGCCAAAAGAGCCGGTCCATAAATATGGGCATCAAGGAAAGACCAAGATTTACGATAGTTGTGCGAGCCCGGGCACTCTTTGCAACCCACAAAGTGAGAAACCGCTCCGCCTTGGGCAAGAATATCGCGGAAGATGTGTTCTTTAGATTCTTCTTCGTGAGAAATATTAAGGTCTCCACCAGCTACGACCATGGCGTTCGGGCCTTTATCCTTGATAAGCTTCGCAAGGAATTCGGCGGCTTGTTGGCGCCAGTAAGTGGGATTCGCTTGTGAAGGGAAATGGGCCACAAGGAAAGTGATAGGATCACCGTTAGGAGCTTTCACTGTCACTTCAAGGATGTTACGAGAATTTTCCATCCATTTTTGATCTTCCTCGTTTTTCCCTTTCCAAGGAATTTGATGAAGAACAGGTTTTCCCACGACAGGGTAACGAGACATAAAGCCTACGTCGATACCGCGTTTGTCCGGACCTTCAATCAACACGACTGTTTGGTAGCCGGCTTTTTGCAGATAGTTTTTATTCCAGATATTCAAAACATTGAGATTCTCAACCTCAATCAACATCAAAACATCAGGGCCATTGCCATCAACGTTCAATACGACTTCGGTTAAGTTTTTCAACTTTTGATCTAATTGAAGTTCATTCCAGTCCTGGCTTAAGCACTCGTTCAAGCGGTAAGCACTGTCGTTGGTGTCTTTGCAGGCCTGTTGGAATTTAGGGTTGGATTTCTTCACCAACAAAGGAAGATAAGCATAGTCATTGCGGTCTTCATCGTGGGTTGTATCGAAAAGATTTTCGACGTTGAAAGACATCACAGAGATTTCGTTTTCAGCCTTCGGAGGCAGGTCCCAGTGCTTCTTTTTAAAGCTGATAGCACAGCCAGTGACGAGGGAGAGTACAAGAGCGAGAATCAGGTTTCGGAACGTCAGTAATTTTTTCATGCCCCTGTTTTAAGGGGATTGAAGTGCGGACTCAAGCCTAAAGATCTTTAGGATACAGTTGAGACTCAGCCTGTCTAAAAATTGGATATTGTGTAACGTGCTGCGATATGGCATAACTCCATGGATTTTCCGATCTTTTAAGGAGTTCTCATGCTTAAAAAGGCCCTCGCCCTGACCCTGGCACTTTCTTGTTTTGGTACTTTCGTTCATGCCCAGGAGCGTGAAGAAAGTTTGGTAATGTCAGCGGGTGATTCTTTCCGTCGCAATTGGAACGTAACATTGTTCTCTATCGCGTCTGTTTCCAACATGAGTTACGGAAAAACTGCTTCAGGCGATCGCGCTGTTGACTCGTACAACTACTTCGGTTTCAACAACAAGATTGATGCCGATACAAAATTCTCTGTTCGTATTCCATTCACATACAATACATCTGGTCGCAATGAGTACGACGATCAAGTCGCTGCGACAATGGATCTTCAAGACATTCACTTTGCTTATTCAAAGTATGATCTTGGCTACATCGGCGACGTTGATATTTCCGGTAACGTAAAAATCTATATGCCAACAAGCGCTTACTCACAGAATTCAAAACTTGTGACGAAGCTTCGTTTGGAAGGTTACTTCGAATATGCGATTGGCCGCTTCTCTTCAATCACGTATGCAGTGAAACCAGATATCTATTGGCAAAGACAAACAGCTTACTTCGATCCTGAAACTCCACAGTACAATGACGGAGCTTTCAAAAAAGATCCTCGTGGTACGACAAAACAATATTCTTTCGAGCACTACGTAGAAGCCGTGATCGATATCAACAGATACTTCTCTGTAAAACCTAAAGTCGGTTTTGATGAAGACTGGTATTACTCGTCAGATGTTGAAGAGCTTGAAGGCAATCACGTGACAAAAGTAAAAGCCGGAATGGGTCTTGAGATGCGTCCTATGCGTGGTTTGACTTTCACTTTGGGTTTCCAAAACCAAACAAGTCTTGGCAGCTATAAAGGGAAAGACGTTTCTTACTGGCAGCCAGAAAACACAGAGTATTCTTTGATGACAAACGCTTACGTGTTCTAAGCGTTAGATCTGAAAGTGATGAGGTTCTCCTGTGAGCGGATTCGTAAAACGAAGCTCACAGGCCTCAAGTTCGATTCTCTCTTCTTCCCACAGTTTCACAGCTCCATAAGCATGATCGCCGATAATGGGATGTCCCTCACAGCCAAGCTGGGCGCGAATTTGATGAGTCCGTCCCGTGTGTAAATGAATTCGCACTTCGCTGCGATTCTCTTCTTTTAAATCAATATCGAGAATTTCTAAAACGCAGTCCTGCCAACCCTCTTGTGATTCACGAGAAACTTTCTTCGGCGCTCGGGGAGAGGGTTCCATGTAGTGAGTCAGAAGTCCCGTTGCAAGACCTTGTCCTTGCACCAACGCACGATAAATTTTTGTGATTTCGCGGGCGATGAGCATTTTATTAAAGGCCGTTTGAAACTCCGTGGTCTTTGCGTAAACAATCAATCCCTTTGTTGGAACATCCAAGCGATGCGTGCCATACAAAGAACAATTCAAAGTGTTCTCTAAGTATCGTTGCAGATGTTCTTTTTGATTGTCGACACTGGCATGAACGGGGAGGCCCGAGATTTTTCGTGCAACAACGAAGTGTTCGTTGTGAAAAAGGATACGCTCATTCCATTTTCCATCATCAGCCAAAAATCTTCGCGGCTTTGTATGGACTCGTAAGTAATCGCCGACAGAAACCGAGGAATTTTCTTTTAATCGATTGTGATTGAGATAAATAGACCCGAGGTCTAACAAAAATTGGATGTAATCACGATCAAGATCCGAAATGCCTAATAAAACATCACAAACAGCTCCGGACTGAGGGCTGATTATGTGTCGGACTCCGTATTCAAATCCTCTGGCACTCTGCATACTATTCGATATCATAGAAACTACACATAGCACGGTGTAGCAAGTGTGTTCAAGTGGGACCGTTTACTCCATATTAAGTGGCTCAGGGGAAACTATATTGGAATTTGCTAACGAACCGATCTTTCAATGGATGTCTCAGTTTGCGTACCAGCCGGGAACGGTTTACGCGGCTTTGATCGGTATGATGATGCTTTCTGCAGTTGGTTTCCCTCTTCCTGAAGAAGTGACTCTTATTAGCGTTGGTATTCTGGCGTTTATGGGAGCTCACCCTCAGCACTTTCCGCCTCCTTATGAAGGTGCTCCTGTTGTGAGTGTGCACACGGCCTCGGCCATTGCATTTACGGCGGTCGTGATCAGTGACTTCCTGATTTATTTAATAGGACGGATATTCGGGCGAAAGCTTCTCTATCATCCGCGCGTGCATAAATTTTTCCCAGAGCATTTGATGAAACGTGTGGAAGAGTGGACTCATAAATACGGCGCTTATGCGTGCGGTATTTTCCGTTTCACTCCCGGTCTTCGTTTCCCAGGACACTTGGCTTGCGGGATGTTGAGATATCCGGCTTGGAAATTCTTAGTGATTGATGGTGTGGCCGCTTTGATCAGTGTGCCGACACAGATTTATCTTTTGGCTCACTACGGGGAGCCGATCCTCAATAAACTTCGCCAATTTAAATTGGTCGTATTTGCGATCATTGGTTTGCTGCTTGTTTATTTCCTAATTAGAAAACTAAGAGAGCGTTGGAAGTTGCAAAAGGCTTCTCAATAATAGCTTTCGTCCACATCTGTATTAGTTTTTATTTCAAACATTAATTCATTTATTTACATGCCTTAGTAAACTTCATATAAACCTTCCAAAGTTTGGAGTTTTAAAATGAAGATGCTGTCTCTTTTTGTCCTGATTTTTCCCTCATTGGTTTTTGCTAAAAAACTTCCTGATCTTGTTTTGGCAGATGAAACAGTTCAAGCCAGTCTCAATGTTGACGGCAGTATTCGACGAGATATATTAAGCGCGGTGCCCGGTGGAATCCTTAAAGGTAAGGTGTGGGTTACGGGATCATCACTGTACGGAGAAGAGAGTCCTATTGGAATTCATGAGGATTTATCCGGCTGTCAAACTTCGGAAAGAAAAAGAAATGTCGCGGAAATTCCGTGTTCTATCGTTTTAAACTGGAACTTTAGTCAGGCGGGAACAACAAAGGTTCAGGTTCTAGTATATATCCAGTCCGAGGGTGGGCCAGAAGATATGTGGACTGGAGATCTTCTTATTGTAACTAAGACATTTATTTTTGTCGCAGGCGGAGGAGGCGGTGGAAATAATCCTGTTCCTCAACCGTCTCCAACTCCTCCTAGTGTGCCAACTCCTGAGCCGCCTAATCCCAACAAGCCTTATCCAATTTCGAGCAATTATCCAGGGCAGTGTAGTGCGGGGGTCATCAGTGATCGCTTGTCGGGATTCTCGGTTGTGAGTCTGTCGACGCGTACATTTACAGAAGAAATACCGATTCCAGGGCTACCGTTTACATTGGTTTACAATAGCGGGCATTTTGTTGTCGGTGGCCCACGCTTCCCTCAAGATCACGTTGTAGGAGGATGGGTTTATTCCATAGATAGTTTCTACGACCGAAAAAAGAACACGGTTTTCTATGGTGATGGAACAGTTCAAGTTTTAGCACAAATTCCAAATCTTGAAAGAAACGGAAAGTTTGCTCTAATGGATGTTTCTGGCCGTACCTACACGGTTTACACTGCTGTCGATGGGAAATTTTATTTTAGAAAGTCAGAGCTAAACAACGTCACCCTTTTAAATAGTTTAGATTGGAATGATGACAAGTCTTTTGCGGGTTTTGCGGATGCCTTTGAACGTCAATATATACGAAGCAAGGATGGTAAACACATTGTAGGACCTACTTCGGAAATTTTAGCGACGTTGTCTTATTTTCCAAACGGCAAATTAGAGTCCGTAACTCTACCCAATGGCGCTAGATATGAACTTACTTACAATAATGAAGGCCGACTGAATTCATTCAAAAGGCCCTTAGGTAAGACAAGTTACTTCGAGTACGATTCGGAAGGGTATCTTTTAAAAGATTCAAGCAATGCGGGACGATCCATTGTTCTCCAGTCAAATTTTGATTCAACGAATCGCCAACTTCATGTTGTATCTTTAACTGGGGCAGGAGCGAAAAAATCAACGCTGGTCACTGCCAATGGCAATGTTACATATCGCGCAGGAAGCTCCGACTTCGGTGGGCAATCTGTTGCGGTGAGCACCTTGAGCAATGGTCTAAATCAAGTTTGGGACCTTTATGGTGGCTACACCGAGACTCAAATGACCAATAGTCCTAAATGGGGCTGGGAAGTTAAGTACGCTTCTCAAGAAACATTCAAAGCCGGATCTATCTTGCTTAAAAAACAAGAAGAACAAAGAAAGAACGGCGAAGTTCTGGTGAAAACCATCATCTTGCAGGGGGATCAAAAAAGAAAATACGAATCTTATACGGTCAGCAAGCCTGGTACTTACGGCAGCTTTGTGACAACGCCGATGAATAGAAGATACACCCAGACGCTGAATGAAAAAGGTCAGCCGACAATGCAAATTATCAGTAAAGACGGACAAACCGTCTGGGCTGAGGCCTTTACTTACGATACTGCAGGCAATTTGACGAGCCATAAAAATACGGAAGGAACAGTAGTAGCCTCATACGGTTATGGTGCTAACAGATTGTTAGAGAAAATCACGGATGCCATCGGTAATTCAACGGGTCTTTCTTATGACAATATGAGAAGACTTTCAAAGATTCAGTATTCTACTGGAAGCAGTGTTGAATTCATTTATGACCTTGAGGGAAATCTCACAGGCATCAAACCTCCAGGGAAACCTTTCCATAATTTTAATTATAAACTGGGAGATCTTGTTAGTTCTTATGTGCCTCCAGTTGTTTCTCAAACGGACTCGGGTGTTGAATATCGTTATGACAGCGAAGAGAGAATTTCCGAAGTTTTAATCGGTGGAAATTTGGCAAGCTCATACAAATACGGTTCTAATGAATCCCGATTGTTTGAGGTTAAAAACAGCCATACTACGGTCGGTATAACTTACGCTGAGAACTCCAATAAAAAGCCAACGGACTTAGTGAGTTCTCTGACAACATCCGATGGGGTTAAAACGAATTATTCATATCTTTGGAAGTTGCCGACTGCGGTCGACACTCAAGGTCCTGTATCGTCATCCGTGCGCTATAAGTACAATACCGATGCGACGTTGGCTGGGATTGACGTAGCAGGAGTTGATGGAAAGTTCTTCTCGTACGCACTTAGTTATGATCTCGATGGTCTTCCGGTAAAAGTGGGAAATATTTCATTTGTTTTAGACACGGTCGGGCGAGTTCAAGCTTCCACACAAGGTGTAGTCAAAGGCCAAGTTCAGTACAACCTAAACGGATATGTCACTGGCGAAGCTTATTCGGCGAATGGTAAAGGTATTACGAATATCGCGTATTCTAGAGACGCCATAGGAAGAGTTTCGGCTGCGAGCTTTACCTCTCCCTCTCAGAAAATTAATTACAGCTATGACAAATTGGGACGATTAGTTTCGGCTCAAAGTGCAAATGGTAGCCGTGAATACATTTACGACGAGAATGGCAATCGTTTGGAGTTTAGATCCGGCACTGTTGTATTGAAAGGTGAATACGACGATCAAGATCGTTTAATTAGTTACGGTCAGAATCAGTATACATATTCAAAGTTCGGCAATCTATCAAAGGTGGAAGAATACTCGTCACCTTCGCAAAAGCCACGGGTTACAGAATACGACTATGACTCTTTTGGAAATCTTCGCTCTGTAAAGCTTCCTGATGGACGTTTCATCGAATACATCATTGATGGTCAAAATCGTCGTATAGGTAAGAAAGTAAACGGGAAACTTGTTCAGGGATTTATTTTTCAATCTCAATATCAGATAGCTGCTGAAACTGACGGGACAGGAAAAATTGTTCGTCGTTTTATTTACGGTTCAAAAATCAATATACCTGACTATGTTGCTACTGGTGGAAAAGAGTACCGTATTATTTCCGATCAAGTAGGAACACCAAAATTAATTGTCGAGGCCGCGACAGGTAAAATCGTCGAGTCTCTGAATTACGATGAATTCGGCGTTTCTTTTGATGGAAAACACAGTGCCTATCTTCCGTTTGGTTTCGCAGGCGGTGTGAACGATCGAGATACAGGACTTGTTCGTTTTGGTGCTCGTGATTATAACCCACAAACGGGAAGATGGACAAACAGAGACCCAATTCTCTTTAACGGAGGCGATACAAATCTCTATGGTTACGTTTTGCAGGACCCCATTAACTACATTGATCCTAGCGGTAAATCCTGGGAAGATGTAAATTGGAGAAATGTGGCGGGTGGGCTGCTTAATTTTGGTGGTGGCATTGCGCTTCTGGCATTAATGCCTGCTAATCCGGTTTTGGCTATTCCCGGTGGAGTAATTGGAGCTGCTGGCGTGATTACCGGAGCTGGTTTGCTCGCAATAGAGTACAACAATCTTATCACTGGAAGCTCTGCATCTGTTGTTCCGCAAGTGTCCCTTGCCGCTGAGGCTGGGAAGTGTCCATAGGAGAGAAAATGATAGTGTTAGTCCTGGTGTCGAGTTGTATATATATATACTTACTCCTTAAGGTTATTAGATCGAAGCTCGATTTAAAGCGCCTACGGAATGAGATTGAATCTTACCTTGGATCTGACCAATCGACCTTTGGTAATTCGGAATTGAATAAAAACGTGGAGTCACTAACTGGCTCACGTGATGCGGCAGAGGTGAGTGAACGATATGAAAAAATTAAGAAAGCTAACGCTCGCTTTGTTCGTGATTTAAGAATTTTTGTACTAGTGACTATGGCTGGAACAATCGCATTATATGTTTCTAGGTAACGAAAATGGCCCCGAGGAATTTGATAGTTACGATCAGCGATGATTTGGATGTATTTGAATCTCAGGAGAAGGCAGAAAGATATCTTGAACCCTGGATTTTGGAAACTAGAAATAATTTTAGAGCATATGACGAAAATGGAAATGTATTGAGAGGATTTAATTTTTCGGGAAATGCGGTAAAGTTAGTTCCAGTTGGTGAGAGTAATAAAGAATTGCTAAGGAACGAAATTGTCAGATACATTCCACGCTTAGGGGTGTCTGTGAACTCAGATGAATTGTCGAATATGCCTCTCGAAGATCTTATTAAGTTTTTATTGAAATATAGAGGATTGACTGAATAAGAAGTAATTCAGTCAGTACTAAATCACATTCGAATTGGGATTTAGTGTATACAAAAGCTATAAACCTACATCGTGGGCATGGGGCTGGCCGCAAATGTTTATAAAAAAATGGCCGTGATCGGCCATTTTTTTATAAAGCTCTTTACCTGATGTGGGGACGGGCTTTAGTTAGCATCGTCCTGGTACTGTCCTTGTGGAACCGAATCCGTGATTTGCGAATTCGTCGACATTGTTGGAGGAAGTGGAGTTGTGTGCCAGTTTCCTTGAGCGTCTATCCATGCCACAGTTGGAAGTTGAACCAGAGTTCCTGTGTCTTTGATTGTTGCGCCACTGCAGTCGGCGTTTTCTTTGACTTCACCGCGAACAGTGTAGGGAACCGCAGGGACATAGTTGCCACTCCACCAACCACGCTGACTGTAAGCAGGAAGACAGCCCCAGTCGGTTTGTTGACCGAAAGTGTAGATCGTAATCCACACAGATCTGTTCGTGAGATTGTAAGTAGGAATCGGAAGAATATCGGCATGGGCTTTCAAAGTGCTGAAGCTCATGACACCAAGAAGTAACATTGCCAGGGTTTTAGTTGCGATTTTCATAATTTCTCCTTATCCGCGTTTTGCGGGTTTGTTTAAGTTTCTTGCTGAAGGAGAATTGCATCCGATGTGCCAGGGGTTGTGAGCGCTCTAAACGAAGATATGCGCTTTGAAGAGACTCTTGCCGAGATCCCGGCAGCATGAGCTGCCGAGGAATTAGCGGCTGCCGAAAGCTCGGCAGGAGAAAAGGAATGAAAAAGGAGTCATTTGCTGACTCCTTTTTTTTAAATTTATTTTCTGATGCTGCTTCAGCTTCGGGCTGTTGGCCCTCCGCTCTGTCGGCGTCCGCCGATTAAGCGGATTTCTTACCGAAAACAGTTTCGTCCGTAAGTTCACAACAAAGGTGAAGGCTTACTGGTTTTGCGTGGAATTGCGGTTCTACATCTTTCCAGAAGATTTTCTCGTAACCACTTTGCAAAGCAAAGATCTCTTCACGGATTTTGAAAAGCAAACCAGCAGGTGAGCCCAGGAGCCAATCCATTTGGACTAAATAGAACGCCTCTTCCAACTCCACAGGGTTCATTGAGCTGATAAAGTCTTTTGGCAAGTTATCAACCAGGCAGCAAGCGTTGTGAGAATACTTTTGGAAGGCTTTTTCCATAGGATTCACCAAAAGTTTTTCAACGCGGCTGTCGGGAGTTTTAGGACCCGCAAACGGTTGAGAGAACTTTTTGAAATTCCAATAAAGAAGGGCGTCGTTCACCACATACTCCGCACGAGGCAAGTAGTCCGTGATGGCATCGACTTTCACACCTTCATGGGAAGGATCTTCCGTGTGAGCGTTGTGATCCACTGCCACGATGCTGCGCAAGTGATAAAGGAAAGAGTAAAGAGAGTGAAGTTTTTCAGTGAACGGTTTAGAGAAGTTCAACCCGAAGTTGTAAAGCAAAGGAGCGCCAATTTTGTTTTCAAACCATTGGAAAGAATCCAAAAGAGGCCACAAAGCTGTGAGGTCGACACCCCAAGGTTTCAAAGCCATTTCAAAGTGTTCATTGAAATGATTTTCAAACTCCGCGCAAAGATCCGGATTCACCACAGCCAGGTGTGATTGCAATGCACGCACGCGAGGTTGTGAACGCTCATAAAGTTCAATATGTGGATCTAGTGCTTTCCACGCATCAAATGCGAAAGAGTAATCCAAGTGAGGAGTCGCTACGGGACTTTTAATGTAATGATTCAGTTTGACTAAAGACAAACCCACCAAGGCGTCACCCATGTATTTAAATGGCGCAGATGGTTTAAACTTTGAATAATTGTCTTCCTGATTCCAGAACTGAACTTTTAAAGGCTTCCAAGTCGCGCCTTTTTCCATGCTAACATCAAAACCCAAGCGTAAGCTTTTGTGCTTCATACATACTCCTTCACTTGAAACATATCGGCGGAACTTGAACCTTGTTCGAGTCCGGGAAATCAGGATATAACCTAGACCTATGGTTGGATTTGGCTTTTGGATTGATGCTCATGGACACCTTGTGGACCCTCGATGGGAGGGCCAGCAGGATCGTATTATCTTGGAAGCCCGGGCTAAAGGGATTCACTTTTTCATGCAAGGAGGAGTGGGCCCGGAGGACTGGCAAAAGCAGCGAGAACTCAAAGCGAAACATCCCGAACACATCGGTTTGTGTTTTGGTCTGCATCCTTATTGGGTGGCGGATCACGATGAGGAGCAGTGCGAAGAGGCCTTGGATTTATTGGCGTCGCAAATTGTCGATGCCCAAGGAATCGGCGAAATGGGTTTGGATCTGCGCCCTCATATCATGAAAGACTCTCGTGAGCGTCAAATGACCGTGTTTGAACAGCAGATTGAGCTCGCTCATATTTCCCAAAAACCGATGGTTCTTCACTTAGTGCAGGCTCACGAAGAAAGTCTGCGAATTATGGACTTATGGGGAATTCCAAAACAAAAAGGCCTGGTGCATTCTTTCAACGGCAGTTCGGCGAAAGCACGGGATTTCATCCAAAGAGGTCTCTACCTTTCCGTCGGCGGGCCGGTGTGTCGCCCCGACAACCAAAAGCTCCATCAGGCCGTGAAAGAAATGCCTTTGGAGTTTTTATTGATCGAAAGTGACAGCCCGGATCAAGGACCTCCTGCGTTTAAAGGCCAATTAAATCCCCCAGAAAGCATCTGGGAGGTGGCAAGAACTATAGGGGAGCTAAAATCACTTGATCCTCTGGAAATATTAGATATCACTACGGAAAACTTTCGGAGACTCTTCGCACATGGAAATGAACCAAGAAAATAACCTTCCTCAACCACCTGAAACTGAATACGTTTTGCACCGTCGTTTTGACCGTATGGGTCGCCTGGTCGGTGACGACGTGATGAAGAAGCTCTTCAACACCCATGTGATGGTGATTGGTTTGGGTGGTGTTGGTTCGTGGGCTGCGGAATCTTTGGCGCGTTCAGGTGTTGGGAAAATCACTGTTGTTGATTACGATGAGATTTGCATCACAAATGCCAATCGTCAGTTACATGCTTTGCAAGGTTTGGTAGGAAAAAAGAAAGCCGAAATCATGGCGGAGCGCCTTCGTAAGATCAATCCTCAAGCCACTGTGAACGTGATCGCGGAATTCTATAACGAAGAAAATTCTGAAATGATGTTGGCGTATAAGCCTGACTACATAGTTGATGCTATTGATAACTTAACGGCAAAAGCGCACTTGTTAGCGACTTGCCGCGAACGAGAGATCAAAGTTATTACCTCTGGCGGTTCGGCTGCGAAAATGGATCCACTTCGTATTAAGCTAGTGGATTTGGCTGACACGTATGTCGATCCTTTGTCTCATCAGATGCGTAAAATCCTACGTCAAAAATACAACTTCCCAGAAAAGAAGTTCGGTATTCCTTGCGTATTCTCGGATGAAATTCCTATTCAGCCACCAGAGTTGAAGTATGACAATGGCCAAGGCTTTAAATGCGTGTGCCCTCAAGGTTCAAAAAACAATCTTCATGGTTGTGACAGCCGCAATGTGATTTGGGGAACCGCAAGTTTCGTTACAGGAGCTTTTGGTTTGGCAATGGCTTCCCATATCGTGAATGAAATCTATGCGTCTATGAAATCTCCTGAGGTGAAACCGTGATCGTTCTTGCTTGGTTCATACTGGTTGCCTTGATTATTCTTGCGGGCTTTACGATGTTAGGCGCCACTTTTGTTCACTGGTATCGTCAAAAAAAGCTAGCTAACAAGGCAACAAAGACTAGCGCGTAGCAGCCTTGTCTTGAAAAAATCTTGGCGGTATTCTTAGGGAAGGAAGGTTTTCATATGAAACTCAAAATTCCTTATCAGGATAAAATAACTTTGGGGTATTTGCTAGCGCGCTCGGCGCACTTTGCCGCTCAGCAGTTTCCGGCTCCTATCTTTCAGTTTTTCCACCATGGTAAAGAAAAAAGACCTTCCGTAGAGTTCCAGAAGCTAAGAAGAACCTACGCGGAGCTGTTTCGTCTCTTAAAAAAAGACAGCGAAAATATAGCCCAGGGAATTTATCCCATCGAAGTCTTAAAGCCCGAAAAAGTGACCGAACACTTTAGACGCTATCCCCGAATTATTATGGATGGCTTTCAAATCTCGAAGCGTCGCCAGGCAAAAAATCAGCAAGATTTTAACGGTGAAGCCCAAGAATTTTTAAAGGAACTTCCCGAATATTACCAGCGTAACTTTCATTTTCAAACAGGCGGTTATCTTACGAAGAAGTCGGCGGATCTTTATGAGCATCAGGTCGAAATTTTATTCTCTGGTGCGGCCGATGCGATGAGACGCCTGATTATTCCTCTGGTTAAAGAAACCTATTCTGGTGATGGGGAAGGGTTGCATTTCTTGGAGGTGGCGGCAGGAACGGGGAGGCTCACGCGTTTTATGAAGCTGGCGTTTCCGAAGGCCAAGATCACCATTTTGGATCTCAGTTATCCGTACCTCAAAAAAGCCCAAGACAATTTGCATGAGTTTGGTCGCCTGAATTTTGTGCAAGGAGCGGCAGAGGATCTGCCTTTTCAAGATAACAAGTTTGATTTGGTTTATTCTTGCTTTCTTTTTCATGAACTGCCTTTGGAGATCCGTCGTCAAGCCGTGAGCGAATCTTTTCGCGTTTTGAAAGAGGGCGGCCTTGTGGGGCTGGTTGACTCCGTGCAAAAAGAGGACACCAAAGAGTTTGATTGGGCTCTAGAGCAATTCCCCGTGGATTTTCACGAGCCTTTTTATAAGAACTATACGATGAATCCAATGGAAGGACTTCTGAGCTACCGGGGTTTCGAGAAGATTAAGAAGGATCTTGGCTTTCTTGCCAAGGCCGTTGTCGGGCAAAAGCCATTCTCTTCTTGAGTTTTAGGATAAAAGTGCTACCTTCGGGGCCTTTGATGATATCTAGAAATTTTTAAGCTCCCAAGCTGCTTGAAGATTTTCAGCTATTATTAAAACTACAAGGAGCAATGATGGGACCTATTACTCAGTTTATTGATCATCACTATCGTCACTTTAACTCTGCGGCTTTGAAAGACGCGGCTAAAGGATACAAAACTCATATCGCTAACAACGGTAAAATGCTTGTGACTCTTGCCGGTGCAATGTCGACGGCTGAGTTGGGTCTTTCTTTGGCAGAGATGATCCGCCAAGGAAAAGTTCATGCGATCTCTTGCACAGGTGCGAACCTTGAAGAGGACGTATTCAACCTTGTTGCTCACAATCACTACGAGCGTATTCCAAACTACCGTGATTTGACTCCGCAAGATGAGCAAAAACTTTTGGAAAGACATTTGAATCGCGTGACTGACACGTGCATTCCTGAAGAAGAAGCCATCCGCCGTATCGAGAACGTCGTTCTTGAATACTGGCAAGAGGCCGATAAAAAAGGCGAGTCTTACTTCCCGCATGAATTCATGTACAAAATTCTTCTTTCTGGAAAGCTTCAACAGTACTACCAAATCGATCCAAAAAATTCTTGGTTGTTGGCGGCGGCTGAAAAGAATCTTCCAATGGTTGTTCCGGGTTGGGAAGACTCGACTTTGGGTAACATCTTTGCTGGTCACTGCATTAAAGGCGACATCAAGAAATCCACAACTGTTAAGGGTGGTATTGAGTACATGAAAACGTGGGCAGAGTGGTACATGGCTACTGCGACGAAGAATCCAGTGGGTTTCTTCCAAATCGGCGGCGGTATTGCTGGTGACTTCCCAATTTGTGTGGTTCCAATGCTTGAGCAGGACTTGGGTCATGATGATGTTCCTCTTTGGAGCTACTTCTGCCAAATCTCTGACTCGACAACGTCTTACGGATCTTACTCTGGTGCGATCCCGAACGAAAAAATCACTTGGGGTAAATTGGCTCCAACAACACCAAGCTACATCGTTGAATCTGATGCCACGATCTGTGCGCCATTGATCTTCGGTTACGTTCTTGGATGGTAATCGCATAAAGTTCACTTGATGAACATTATAAGGCTCCGGAACCTGATGGAGCTTAAAAGGGTCTCGTTTCGAGACCCTTTTGTATTTTGGACTTTTGCTAATCTGAGGCGCCTCATACAATAGTGAGACTATGAGAAAAATCATTTTTATTTTGATCGTTCTTTTCGTTTCTAATGCCCATTCCGCAGCCCTCTTTGGGCGACCTAACAAAGTGATTGATAGCAATGACTCCTCAGGAAGTAGTTATTCTTCCGGCGGCGGCTACAGTCCTGCTTCATACAGCGCTAGCGGTGGAAGTTGCGGGAGTGTTCCGAGTCATGTGAAGTCAGCCTACGCGAAAGCGAGAAGTTTTGCTGATTCTTGTCCTACAGCTAAGCTGGCGGTGGGAAAATACGTTGCTATCAACGACTACTCTGGTGATGGGCGACCTTCGATGTACATCTTTGATCAAACGGGTGGCTGTGTAAAATCAGTGCCAATCAGTTGGGGTGTCGGAGCGGGAAGTGCGAAGAACGGGAAGCTTGAGGCTTGCAGCAGCGACAACTCCCATAAAACTCCACCGGGATTTCATATTACCGCTCGTCACAACGGAGCTCGTTACAATGATTCGAACTCCTTGGGGTTGGCAGGTCTTTCTGGACAAGACAGTTTGGCGGCGCGCGGGATCGTTATTCACGGTAAACAACCAGCTGGTACTTCGAACACTTGGGGCTGCACTGGTGTTCCTTTCGGAGATTTGATGCAGATCAAACGTCTTCTTGGAATCGGATCCCTAGTTTACAATTACTTTGGCGACACCTCCGATGGAAACTGTAGCGATCCTTCCGGTCAAAGAGCAGAGTGCAAACCGGAACCGATGGCAGTGAATGCGGCTCAAGAAGCTCGTGGTGAAAGAATCACGTATTCAGCGCCGGCTTCTTCCAATGGTGGCGGTGTAAAAAAACGTAACTATAAGACGGCAAAATAACTTTAAGGAGCAATGAAATGCGTTTTTTAATTATTCTAACAATGATGTTTTCCTTAAATAGTTTTGCGGCAGAAAAAAAATCCGCAAAGCCAGCTCCAGTTCCAGCGCGCGAGCCTACTTCTGAAGAGTTGGCGGCTTTAAGCATTCGCAAAGACACCCAAATTGAAATTTCTTATTACGATAAGGAATCCGACACGTTTGAAATTGTGATTGTGAAAGAGCCCGGCGTAGGACCCAACGTAACAACACCAGAGAACTTGTATAAAGCGGCGGGGATTGGTGTTGCGATGGAAGCCTTCCAGGAAAAGAAAGCTGACTATGTGGGGGCAGAATTTCAAATAAAGGAAGATCTTTCTCTTCTTGATGACGAACAAATCGAAAAACGTCGCGAAAAGAACAAGAAGTAATAATTGTCTCATATTATCAACTTAAGAGGCCATGGTGATACCGTGGCCTTTCTATTTTTGAAACGAATATAACAAGATTTTTAACGGAAATGGAAATTCAAAACGGTCTTCGATATCCTAATCATATGCTCGTGGGGGAATGTATGTCGGACTCGAAGGCGCTTCAATCGCTTTTAATTCAAAGAGATTTACACGTTGATAATACGGCTCTCCGTTTGCTGAATGACGGACAGTTGATTCGTCTATGGAATGCCAATGGTGATTTAGTCTACTACAACGAAACAATGAAGAAGATCACCTCTTACAATTCCTTGGATCTTTGTTACTACGATCTGAAAACTTTATGGCGCTTTGAAGATGATGGATACCAGAAGTTCAAAGCTTTGATGGCCCAGGCCCTTTTAGGTAAAGAGTTGAGCAAAGACCGTAGCTATAGAGTCCGTGAAAACATGGGGCAGGGATTTGGAGCTCATCATACAGTGCAAATGGCTGTGCCGGTTTTTTCAGGAGAAAACATTGCCGGCGTTTTAGTTGCCGGCACTTCAGAGTTAATAAAAAAGCCTGCTTAATAGGAACTTACAGAGGCGCAGTCTTGAATTTCGTAAGAATCGCGAGGCCCGGTTGTCACGGTCAGTGGAATGGTCGCAATTTCTTTAAATGACGTCTCTTTACGCAGTGAAGTGATTTCTAAAACCAAACGGGTGCGGTGGACGGTGTAGGTAATGCCATCGCTTTTTTGCACTTTGTTTTGTTTGGACTCAGTATCTAGCCATATTTTTTTAATTTTGAGATCGTGTGATTCGATGGGAAAGTTTTTCCGTATTTGAAAACGCGGATCTTCGTTCGCTCTTTGATCTCGTCCATTATAAAAAGGCAAATCACCCGAAGGAGCACGAAGAAGTTGTCGACAGAATTGCGGGATTTCTAATTGTTCTTGTATGTGGGTTAGAAAATCATTGAGGTCTCTTTTAAAGTGCGCTCGTTCTAAAAATTCATTTCTTAGAAAATGGTTTTCTGAGTTTAGTTCAGCGAGTGTTAATAAGAAAACAACGACCAGGATGGCAGTGAGGGAAAGTTTTGTCACACTCATCACGATTCCTCATTTCTTTTTAAGGGGCGAAGGATCACCTCGTAGGCGCCGGCGTGAAGCTCCTGAATCAATTGATCTTTGGCGATTGGAATTTTCGCGGAGTGTTTCTTTTGTCGCCCATAGAGTTCTTCAATAGAAATATTCAAAGCGTCGCAAAGGCGAAACAGATGATCAATCTTGTGAGGTTGTTGTCCGGACAACCAATGGTAGATCGTTTTTGCCGGCACGCCCGACAATCGGGATATTTGTGCGACGGTGAGTTTCCGATCATCCAAGATACGGCGCAAGCTCTTTGTGAAGCTCATAAAAGACCTTTCGACCAAACCAAGATCAGTTTTGATAAACTTTCTTGATTCAGGAACAAAATTCTCGACGACGAGAGTTTAATTCTCGTGCATGAGAAAAATTATTTTTGATGTGTCTTGAATTGAGCTGAATGACTTCGATTAAAATCAGCTCCACGATGTCCGTTTTGGCAACAGACTAAGCCTTTAAGCCGTTTGGCAAAATGAGTATAGATAGTTTAACGAAAAAATAGCAAGCAGGATTTTGTTTGATTTAAAATGCCAGAACGAGGTCTCTAAGTGAGAGCCTCATTCTGAACTTTTGTGGTAGTTTTGCAATGGGGAATTTGTTCCGCAATATGTTCCGCCAGTGCGGCGATGGTTAAGGAAGGATTCGGGCCGATGGATGTTGGAATGATACTTCCATCAACGACATACAATCCCGGATAGCCGAAGACCTGACCGTTTGGGGCCACAAATCCTTCTTCCGCAGTATTTCCCATGGGGCAGCCACCAAGTGGGTGCACTGCGATCACTTTGTTTAAGTGAGTCAGGGGATTGTCCATGAAGACTCCTCCCACTTTTTCAGCGATCTGTTTCATCTTTGCTCGCAGACGATCGTAGTGAAGTTCACTGCGATCTAACTGCCATTTGATAATCGCTTGGTTGTCTTCGCGTAATTTAATTTCTCCGTCGGAACGATCTCGGCCCATTCCTAAAAGAACAAAAGCGCGACGAACGAAATCTGCTTTGTCGATGGCCGCGGCGAAGTTGTCGCCGACGTTGATTTCTTTGCGGGTGTTCTTGATGCCGAAAATTTTAAGGACAAAGTCTTTTACATTCCTGCAAATAAGTTTGAGCGTTCCGACAAAGCCTTGAAACTGAGGAATCTTGCCAGAAAGATACCAGGCCATTCCAATAGGGAATCCGGCGTCTTCAATCACCATATTGTGAGGGAATCCATCGGGATATTCTTTAAAAGAGTATTGAATAGCTCCCGTGATAACCGGGCCGTTGGTAGGATCTAAGTTTTCTTCGGCATCAAGGACGATTCCCAAAAGATCTCCGTTACCGCACCACTTTTTACCCAGCCATTTATTGAGTTTGGGTAAATATCCTTCCTTTTTCATTTTTAAAAGCAGAGATGTTGAACCGACGGAGCCTGCGGAAAGAACAACATTCTTAGCGGTGAATGCCAGTTCATGATCGGGCATCTGTGGAATCACGTAAGTCACTTTGTAGCAGCCATCGACATGTTCGATGCGTTTAACTTCCGCGTGAGTGCGTACTTCAGCCTTGGAGTCCCGCACATGTTGGGCGCGATAGAGATAGTTTAAGTCCAAAGTGTTTTTCGCGTGGATGTTGCAACCAAGATCGCACTCTCCGCACTTTGTGCACTTGGATTGTGTGGCACCATGAGAGTTTTTAGTTTGTTCTCCGGGATAACTGCCCTCAAAGCGCACTGCCAAAGGAGGTAATACAAATTGCGGAGGAGCCGTTTCTTCATTGCTCACATGAAGTTCTGAAGAAATTCTTTTCAGAGTTCCTGTTTTCGGTGTGTGATGATAAAAATTTTCGGTTTCAAATGGATAAGGTTTGGCTTCCATCATCGCCAGCACTTTATCATAGTAAAGATCCAGTTTTTCGCGAGTCCAAGCGCCAGGCCAGCCTTTTAGATTTTCACTGGGAATTCGGTAGAGGACATTGGCGTAAATAAGACTTCCTCCGCCAAGGCCGCTGGCGGTGAGAGACATCACGTCACTTTCGGGATTGTCTAAAAACTCCATCAAACCAAATTTTTGATCTTCCGGGTCCCAGAACATATTTTGTTGAATTTCATGGGGACGGCGGGGGAACTCGTGCATCTTCCATTGGCGCCCGCGCTCTAATAGTAAAACTTTATAGCCTTTTTCCGCCAGCCGACAGGTCATCACCGAGCCACCAAAGCCAGAGCCAATCACAATATAGTCATAGTCGACGATCATTTTAAATCCTTTAAGCTACGCAGATTTGATACTTCGGTAAAATTTCATGCAAAACACTAAAGCGGTAGTAAGCCAAAGCATCATGCATCAGTTTCCAGTTTGATTTTAAGAAGGCTTCTTTATAGGTGACGTTTTCGTATTCGAACTCATCTTGAGTGTCGTAGTCAAAAGCCTCTTTAAGCCACGAATCTTGTCCTTCAATTGAATACTTCCAAGTGTCGGCTCCAAAAGAAAACTCACCACAGCGAATGGCATTTTCCCATTTTTTTAGACGCTCTTCGGAATCTTCATCGTCGACATTCTCAACGAGTTCTTTGATTTTAGCGAGATCACGATCCTGAATCTTAAGGGTTGTGAGCTTATGAAACTCCCGTACGCTTTTATAGAAAGCCAGGACATGATTGACAGCTTCCAAATAATCCTTGGGATTATTGCGTTCGACGATGTCACCTTTCCAGTTGCGGTAACTCCACTTCAGGTAAGGAAGGTCGGGGTAACTAAGAACACTTCCGTGACCAATCGGATTGGCTTCGCTGACAAAGTAAGAAACAATCCAGTCCGAAAGATATCTCCACCACGGACGGTGCTTTCCTTTGCGGAAGTATTGGTCGCGGTAGTCGAGCATTTCAGTGTCAATAGCACCTTCATCATCGTAAATATCATAGACCTTATTCATCTCGTGAGTGATACCCGAGAAACCTTGATGGGCCCAGGTGTCGATGTAAGTGTGCGTGGTCACACCCAAAAGATGATATCCGTAAGGACGGTGGAAGTTTTGCATGCAGTTGCGCGTGATTTCTTGAGCGATCAAGCTATTGGGACGGCAGATAAGTTTTTGTACTAAGGGGTCTATTTCGGATTCGCGCACTTCGTTACCTGGGATAAAATGAAACGGAATCCAAGCGTGATGATTGGCCAGCTCTTTAAAGTTTCGATAATCGAGCATGCGGTGAGCGCTGGCTGTAAATTGATAGACCGAGCGGTTTGAAAAAAGAATGGTGCCTTCGTGGACGGCATCATCGACATATTGAGAGGCGCTGGCGATGGTGTTGGCCTCAAAAGGAGAAAAACCACTCATTCGCGCCAATACATACGTGGCACCGAGATGAAAATCTATCTGCATTCTAAGCCTCCTGCTTTTTTAAGAAGGCCAAAATTTTGGGGAAGACTTCGATATGGCAGTACTGGCCCATAAAGACATCTTGATGGCCGTACTGAGGAAGTTCCAAGTATTCCACTCGCGAAGAACTCTGGCGCAAGTGCTCATAAGTTTCTTTGTTGGAACCGGGGAAGATGTTGTTATCAGAACCGCTCATTAAAAGAATCGGTGGTATGTCCTTTTTCTTTTTCATTTCTTCGAGATAGTTCACACGACCTTTTGATTCATAAGACACAGAGGCCTTTGCAAAAAGCATTTTGCGAATATGGCGATAGTAGTGAAAACTTGTTCCACCAAACAGATCCACCAGACGACGATGAGTCGTGGGGTGCATGTTGCGATGGTTGTAGGCTGCAGGAAATCCCCAGCCCCACATAAAGCTGACAAGATGGCATGCTGGTTCTTTACATTCGTGACGCAAGAATCTTTCCATCCAGTAAATCCATTTTCCAAAGCCGGGCCCTGGAAAGTAAGGCATGCGTGGACTGATGTAAGCATAGCCAAAAAGATGTTCAAAGATAGTAGGGCCAACCAAAAGTTTTAAAAAACCTTGCCAACGCACTTTCGGAGTTAAAGAGACGCTGTTTGAAACGACACTCTTAATTCCACTGACATATCCTGCCGCCAGGGAAGCCATAAAGGCCAAAGACCCCACGCAGTGGCAGATCACGTTGATTTCAACATCTTTACCGCATTGTTGACGGATAAACTCGATGGCGCGAGGAATGTCGTTCTTTGCAATGTCGTCAATGGTGTAGCGATGAGGAATCAAGTTGTAAGTGAAACGTCCACTGCCACGCCAATCCAATGACCAGACATCCGTGTAACCCTGTGCATGCAAGTAGTTCACCAGATTTTGGTGCTCAGGCATGATGTACATATCTGTAGACGTCGTAAGTCCGTGTAAAAGAAGAATGACTTTTTTAGTTTCCTTTACTTTGAATCTCTGGACGGAAATGGTCAGGCCATCTTGAGTATCGAGAGGGTGTAAAGTTTTTTCCCCTAAGGCGACGCCTTGAGTGGTGTGCATAGGGAAGAGATGTTCGTTCCAGCGATAAGAGGTTGTTGTAAAGACAAACGGAGCATAAGCCTGCCATAAGTTAGAAGCAAAGGCGCTCATGAATTTTGCGATCAGAGCTTGCTCTTCTAAGGTGTCATCAGCACTTGTTTTAAAAGTTCCAAGCTGCTTGATGAAATCACTGACAGAGATGTGCAAAACTCCCAGGCCGTGAACGTTCTTTGTCGTTCTGTCCTCCAAGGAGGAGTGTCCTTGCCACAAATAAAAGTAAAGAGTCGTCGTCTGATCCCAAGTTTCAAAACCATCTTCTTTAAGAACTTCTTTAAAACCAAAGAATGTCCAAGGATTCCCTTCGGTGTCTTTGAGATAAAGCAGGTAGTGCATCTCTTTGGCAGTGTTCAGATCCGGACTGGCAGAGGGACGTTTGAAGAGATTGAAACTGCCTTTTTCGATGGTCAGATTTTTTCCAGCAAAGGCCGAAATTTTACCAAAAGCCGTAGCCTGCAATTGGGGATCTTGAATAAAGCACTCAAGGTCAGAGACGGCAATTGTCAGAGTGAATTCATACGGGAGATGCTCGGGACTGACTTCCGCATCTTTAAAGGCATTTCTAGAGAGAGGGTGTGCGGGATCTAAAGTGAAGGTTTTCGGGACGATGTGCCCCGCCATTCTTTCGGTGAACTCTAAATTGTGTATTGTCATTGTTTAACGATAAAGATATTCACATTTAAAGTAAAACCAGTTTACGACCTTAGATCGGTGGACGATGCGGAATATTTTTGGACGCAACCCCTTCGGCAGAATGAGTTATCTCTTGCCTTCATGCGGACAAAAAGAAAGCATCAAGAATATGAAAATTGAAGAGCTTTATATTTATCCAATCAAGTCAGCCCGTTCCCAAAGTCTTAAAGAGATGAAGATCACAATCGAAGGACCCGAAGGGGATCGTCAGTGGATGTTGGTGGACGAAACAGGAAAATTTATTTCCCAAAGAACTTTGCCGAAGCTTGCCACTGTTGAAGTTTTTCATGAAGAAGCCGCTTTGACGATCGGCTTTCAGAAAATGTTCTTCAAGATTTCTAAAAATAATTCTTTTCAAAGAAAAGTAAAAGTTCAAGTTTGGAACGACAGTTTTGAAGCGGCCTTGGAGCCTGATCTTTATTCACAAGCGTTGTCACAATATCTGGGAGTGAATTGCCGATTGGTGCGTTACGCTCCGTATTCTCAAAGACGTGTGCGTTCTTTATCTATGGATTGGAAGCCGGAAGTGCGTTTCGCCGATGGCCGCCCTTTGCAGCTTGTAAATCTAAAAAGTTTGGAAGAGTTAAATTCACGCCTTGCGACTCCGGTAAGCATAGATCGTTTCCGTGCGAATATTGTTTTTTCTGGAAACACGCCTTACGAAGAAGAGCAGTGGAAACGCATTCGCATTGGTGAGGTTGTTTTCTCTCAACCAAAAAAATGCTCGCGCTGTACGATCATCACGATCGATCAAAAAACAGGAGAGCCTTTCGGTCCTGAACCTCTGAAAACTTTGGCGACTTATCGTCGCGACGGGAAAGATGTTTTCTTTGGAACTCTGTGGATTCCCGAGAATACAGGAATCATAAAAAAATCGGATACAGTGGAAATTCTCGAGTAGGTTCGCTAGGTGACATAAATATAACGTAAAACATGTCTCATCTTGAGAAAGTTCGACCTTAGGCTTTGAGGAAATTTCAGAAAAATACGAAAATATCAGTAGGGGTGATCAATGAGGTCGGCTACTGGTACTTTCGGGCTGAGCATACTTCTTTTATTTTTTTCGGTAGTCTCTTTGGCCACCACCGATCAGGCATGTCTTGATGAATGTACTCGAACTCATCAGGGCGGCAGCGGCGAAATGGCGTTTTATCGATGTACAGAAAGATGCTATACGGCGCCGACAGATCCCGTGTTGCCAACGGGTGCTAATGTTCCACTTCCAGTTCCTCGTCCCAATGATATTGGTCTTCCGCGCACTGCTCCTACGCCAACTCCCAGACCTACAAACGGCGGACAGAATAATAACGCTTCTTCTGGTGGAGGAAGTGCCTGCCAAGCACAATACGATAATTTAAAATCCCAATGTGAAGCTGAAATCGAATCAACCGCGTCTACGTGTGATGAGAAAAACGACTCTGGTCTGAATAGTGTTTCAGGAACAGCTTCGCAAATGGCATTGCAAATGGGGCAACAAACGTCTTCCAATGTCCAAGCTGCATGTTCTGGAATGGCCGATGTTTCTCAAGCAGCCAACGCCGCTTTAGCAGCTTATCGTTTGAACTGTAGCAATGCCTTAAGCTCATGCCGCAAGTCTTGTCAGGATCTGGTGGATTACGCGAAAAACAATGAGTCCTGTCTTGGTGGCGCAGCTCCGAAAACTGCTGCCGAAGATAAACTGCGAACTTGCAGTAACTACGTTGCAAAGGTGAATGAAGCCAATCAAGCCTTGCGAAATTACGGACAGACCAATGCCAACGCTTCCCAATGTGAAAATCAAACCAAAGGTGATGAATCGAAAACCAATGATCCTGTCACCGAGATGTGTAAAGCCACACCCAATTATCCGGGATGCCCAGGTGCTGCACCAGTTGACTGCTCGAACGCAGAGTTTGCTAAAACGAACAAGGTCTGTGTGTGTATAAATAGTCCTATGGACCCGATGTGTTCGAATCAACAAAAAGCCGGTGGAGAATCTCAAGTAACAAATCTTATTGATTCTTCTTCGCGCGTTCAGACGGCCGGTGGCGCCGATGATATTACTGGAGATATTCCGGGTCTTCCGAGTATTCAGCACGCACCACTTCCTTCCGGCGGTGGAGGCGACAGCATAGATGGACAACAAGGTTCCGGTGTGCACTTCGATACAGCCGGAGGCAGCAGTGGTGGTCTTGGCGGCGGAAGGTCTTCCGCCTCGACTGAAGACGGTGATCCTGCACAAAGTACGGCTGTGAACGGCGGAACTTACGGCGGCGGTGGTGGTTCTGGAAATGCTGGTTCTTATGGCGGCGGTGGAGGCGGTTCTTCCTACGGTGCTGCTGTCCGTGTTGCAGGTAAAGATGGAGCTGGGAATCCGCAAGGTCCTGATCTGCGCCAATTCCTTCCGGGAGGAAAACTTGATCCGCGGCTTCGTGGAGTTGCGGGAGCTCAAGGCATTGATGGGATCACAGGTCCTCATTCAGATATCTGGCAGAAAATCCAAAATAGATATCGTGTGATCAGTCCGTCACTTCTAGTCCCCTAAATGATTTCAAAAAAATTAGACTCCACTTATTTAGCCGGCCATAGTTTTTGCCGATAAGTAGTAGTAGCAACTGCTTTATTTATCTGGAACGTTTGAGGTTATTTGGCGTGGAAAAAGTCTTGAGACGTCTTTTCACATTCGGTGTGCTCGTCCACTTATCGTGGGCCTTTCTTCTTTCAGGATGTTCCTTGGATGCGTCTATTCTGCGCTCTGAGCTTCAAGGTTCCAGTTCGCTGATTTTCGATAAATCAAACTTAGATACAACCCAGCTCAGTTCAAAAATTTCGCTGAACTTCAACGGTGATACTGAGGTCATCTTCGAGATGTTCGAGGGTTTACAAAAAAACAAGGTTCGTTTTAAAAATTTACCTGTGGGCGCAGTTCTAAGCTGTGATGGCGCTACGGGAAATCGTGCGATTCAACAAATGGATGTGACGACCGAAAAGTTCTTTCAGCTTCAGCCCACTTTCTGGGTGGCGACGGAAGCAGAATGGACCGCACAAGAGAATCAAGAATTTTCCTGTCATTACGAAGTTGACGGTCAAAGATCCAACGACATGATCTTCAAAGTGCATTTGCAGGAAAGCCAGGTTGCCATCGTTTCCAGGCCTGCATATACCGGGAATGAAAAAAAGGGAATTAGCTCGGAGCCAATGCTCTCTGGGAACGGAAGATACATTGCTTACTATACAATAGCGGATATTGCTCCCGACGATGAAAATGGTTTGGATGACGTCTATGTCATCGACCGTCAGACGGGTGTCTCAGAACGAGTTTCTGTCGGTAACGGCGGAGTGGAGGGGAATAATTGGAGTTATAATGGCGGCATTAGCGAAGACGGTCGCTACATTTTGTTTTCATCAGTTGCCACGAACCTCGTCGCCGGTGACACGAATGGAGAGAAGGATCTATTCGTTCGTGATCGTCAGATGGGGGTAACGACCCGAGTCTCAGTGGATTCAAGTGGAGTTCAGGCAAACGATGCTGCTGGCGGCGCCAGACTCAGTGGGGATGGCCGTTATATAGCATTCGAATCCAATGCCACGAACCTTGTTGCCGGAGATACGAATGGGCAGCAAGATATTTTTGTTCATGACCGACAAACGGGATCAACCACTCGGGTTTCGGTGGATTCAAGCGGAACCCAGGCAAATAACGATAGCTATCGCACTAGCATCAGTGGAGATGGCCGTTATGTGACTTTTGTATCCGATGCCACGAATCTTGTTGCTGGAGATACGAACGGTCGGTCGGACATTTTCGTTCATGACCGCCAGACCGGAGCGACGACTCGGGTGTCGGTGGATTCAAGTGGGGTTCAAGCGGACCTCTATAGTAATTACCCCAGTATCAGTGCGGATGGAAGATACGTGGGGTTCCATTCAAGCGCTACGAACCTCGTCACTGGAGATACGAACGGGTGGCCGGATGTTTTTGTTCATGATCGCCAGACGGGAGTAACGAGCCGAGTGTCGGTGGACTCTAGCGGAGCTCAAGCAAATCAGCAAAGCACAAGTGGACCCGTTCTCAGTGCGGATGGTCGCTATGTGGCTTTTCAATCTATAGCTACGAACCTCGTCTCTGGCGATACGAATAGTAATGCTGATGTTTTCCTTCATGATCGCCAGACGGGAGCGACGACATTGGTTGCATTGAATTCAAGTGGAGTTCAAGCAAATAGCTCTAGCGTTTGGCCTAGTTTCAGTGCAGATGGTCGGTATATTGCTTTCGAGTCTGATGCTACGAATCTCGTCGCCGGGGATACGAATGGAGGCGAGGATGTTTTCATTCGCGACCTCCAGGCAGGAGTGACAAGCTTAGGAAACGACAGTTCGCTGGGCACAGAAACGGACAATGATTCCGATGCTCCGAGCTTAAGTGCTGATGGTCGCTATGTCGCTTACGACTCTTGGGCTACGAACCTTGTCGCCGAAGACCCCTGGGGCGGGAATGTCGTTGTGCATGATCGCCAGACAGGAGTCACAACACTGGTGTCGAAGGATTCAAACGGAGTTGTCGGGAATAACAGCAGCTCTGAGCCTAGCATTAGTGCGGATGGCCGTTATGTGGCCTTTCTCTCAAGTGCCACGAACCTCGTGGCTAGTGATACAAACAATCGACAAGATGTTTTCGTCCATGATCGTCAGACGGGAGTAACCACTCGTGTGTCGGTAGATTCAAGCGGAGTTCAGGCAAATAACAATAGCTACACCCCTAGTATCAGTGGGGATGGTCGCTATGTTTCGTTTGGCTCTTTGGCGACGAATCTCATCGCCGGAGATACGAACGGGCAGCAAGATATTTTTGTTCATGACCGACAGACAGGATTAACCACTCGTGTATCGGTGGATTCCAGTGGAGTTCAAGCAAATAGTTTTAGCTTTGATCCTCAAATTAGCGGGGACGGTCGTTATGTTGCCTTCTACTCCGCCGCAACAAACCTTGTCGTCGGAGATACAAACGGATCGTCGGATATTTTTGTTCATGACCGACAGACAGGATTAACCACTCGTGTGTCGGTGGATTCAAGTGGAGTTCAAGCAAATAGTGGAAGCGACGGCGCCAGCATCAGTGGGGATGGTCGCTATATTTCATTTTCATCTTCCGCGACGAATCTCATTGCTGGGGATACGAACGGTAAGGAAGATATTTTCGTTCACGACCGCCAGACAGGACAAACGACCCTGGTGTCGGTAGCATCAGGCGGAGTTCAGGGAGATGACGACTCATTCGGGACCTCTCGCATCAGCGGGGATGGTCGCTATGTCGCATTTTTATCTTTTGCCACAAACCTCGTCGCCGGAGATACGAACGCGGATTTGGATGTGTTCGTTCATGACAGGCAGACGGGCGTGACGACGCGGATGTCAGTGGGACAGTGGGGAGCTCAGAACAACGATTACAATATCGACTATCTCAGTATCAGTCCGGATGGTCGCTATGTCGCTTTTGGTTCCTATGCTACAAATCTAGTACCTAGGGATACGAATGATTCCAAAGACATCTTAGTCTGTAAAACACCTCAATGACTTTCCTTTGAAGTAGGTAATGACGTTCTATGCGCAGTGTTTAGTTCTTAAGCACTCATGTCTTTGTAAAGTTTATCTCTGTCAGGCCCACAGAATGCATGTTGTCCCTTATGAAGTTTACTTCCAAAGGGTGTATCATGTTGAGACAGCTCAAATTCATTTTGATCGGGATCGTATTTGTATTCAAATTTGCTTGGGCAGCCACTCCTGAATCCACAGGACTCTTTCTGGCTTTTGAACAGCGCCTCGCACTGACCTATGCTTTGATGGCGCAGGGAGAAAGTGCAGAAAAGAAGGAAGAAATTCTTTCGCGCGCTAAGAATTATTTTAAAGGTGTTTACCAAACGCAAGCTCAAACGGTTAAAGTAAAAAACTTTAATGAGTTCCTCACGCGGTTCCGCGGTGAATGGCCCAACACTCACAGCGTAGAAATGGATTTAAATATCATTGAAAAGCAAGGCCCTCGTGCAATGAAGACCTTTGTTGCCGACAGTCCTCGTGTGCAAAGACAAATTGATCAATATATAGAATGGCAACTGAATCAACTCAAATCATCGGCAGAGGGTAAGGCTGAAGGCAAACTTCAAATCGAAGGCCTCGGTGCTCAAGTTCTGGCTTTGGCGCAAAATCCGGCAGGACAAAAGATCGCTGAACAATGGGTTCTCAACGAAAGTGATGCTATTCTCAGTGATCGTATGAAAGAGTTGGACCGCGTTGGTGAAAAAATGGCGGAATCAAGTTTTGCTCAACAGCAAGATGCAACGATGCGTATTTTCATGCAGACGATGTTTAGTGAGTACTTTTCTCGATTAAGTCCTGCTTCTAAGAAACTGATCGTGTCTTCATATTTGGGTGGTGACCTGAATATTAGCGATATTAAAAAGTTTGAAGTGATGGTGCAAAACAGCGGTCCTCAGTTACAAAAACTTTTGCAGGTCGTGGCTCGTCAAGCGGATCTCGGTCCTGAGATGTTGGAAGTTTTCCGCGGTTTGGAAAACTCGGTGCGACCTGTCCCTTGGGTGCAAGTGGATGAGATTCTTAAAAACGAAAAGAATAACTATAAATTTACTTATTTTGAAAGAAAAGCTTTGGGCGTAGGTACGATGGCGCAGGTTCACCGTGCGAAAATCACAGTGGACGGTGAAAGACACGATGTGGTCGTGCGTTTTATCAAGCCTGGGATTGAAGCTCGCGTTGCTGAAGACAGTAAAATTCTGAGTGCCGTGGCGGAAATCTTAGACTCCAACCCTGAATTTAGAAAAACGGGCGCTCCGAAGTTAGGTCCGGTGGTCGCAGATATTACAGCAACGGTAACGGCAGAGCTGAGCCAAGAAGATACCATTGCCCGTCAAAAACTGGCGAAGACTCGCTATGAAAAAACAGTTTTGATGAAAACTCCTGAATATAAAAACTTTATCGAATTCCACGTTCCTAAAATTTACGACGGTAAAGGAAAATCGGAATTCATGGTGCAGGAACTCGTGATCGGAAAGAAGCTCGATAAAGAAGCGGCGATTTTCGTGGACACGATTCCTGAACTTAAGAAAAGCGTGATCGAGCACATGAGTCGAGTGTGGGCTTACGAAGTTCTTTTTGGCGGTGGATTCTATCACTCAGATTTACATCAAGGGAACTTTATGATTCGAGTGACTGAGCCGAAAATTTATGTGAACATTTTGGATTATGGAATGGGCGGTATCCTTTCAGAACACCTGCAACGTCAAGTGATGGTTTTGGGTGCTGGAACGGAATTGAAAAATCCGGAGCTCATTGCCAGAGCCTTCTGGAAGATCAGTGATAAGTCGCAAAACACAGTGAACGAGACTCAATTCAGATCTTTGGTGAACGAGCGTTTGAATCTGATTGTGTCTGGTAAAGAAACCAAAGCTTCGTTGGAACATTGGACGGCGTGGGCCATGGACAACGGTCTTAAACTTCCTTATGAGTTTATCAGCTTGAATCGCGGGATCGTTATTGTGAATAAACTTTTGGCTGATAGCGGAAGTCCATTGACGGTGACATCCTTAATGAAGTCCTTGGCGAAATCAAACCCGGTTGTGATGTACAAACGCCTTGTAGTTGAAGAAAAAATCTCCCACAAGGATTTAATCAAACTCGGTTGGTCCGAAATCAAAGACATGATGTATGGATCTTCGCAGCAGCCTCCAGTGAAAACACCTGTGTTCGTCGCTCCTCTTCGTTGCGAGACGGTGTTTCAATAGATCTTTGTGACTTTACAGTTTTTAATTAAAGTTCGGAAATCTTAATAGAATTCATTTGTTCTGAATCGACCCCTTCCCAACAATGGAGCTATCCAAAGGAAGGGGTTTTCTTATGGCAGCATCTGCGGACGCCGTTATTTCAACAACAGAGAAAAAAAATATTTGGAAGGTTATTGCTGCTTCCAGCGCCGGAACTTTGATTGAGTGGTATGACTTTTATATCTTCGGAAGTCTTGCCACGATCATCGCTGCCCATTTTTTCCCTAAAGGAAATGAAACCGTGGCTTTATTAGGAACGCTCGCCACCTTTGCCACGGGATTCATCGTTCGTCCCTTTGGAGCTTTGGTGTTTGGACGTGTCGGTGATGTTGTCGGACGAAAATACGCTTTTATGGTGACGTTGTTGATCATGGGACTTGCGACGACAGCCATTGGCCTTTTGCCAAGTTATGAAAGCATTGGTGTGATGGCTCCGATTTTGTTGTTGGCTCTGCGTTTGTTGCAAGGCCTGGCATTAGGAGGCGAATATGGAGGGGCTGCGACCTATGTGGCCGAACACAGTCCTGATGGAAAGCGTGGGTTTTACACCAGCTTTATTCAGACCACAGCGACTCTCGGTTTATTTGTTTCTTTGGGAGTGATTCTTGTCACGCGGCTTTCCATCGGCGAAGACTCATTCAAAACATGGGGATGGCGGGTGCCGTTTCTCTTATCGGTTGTTCTGGTGATTGTCTCTTATGTGATTCGTCGAAAGATGCAAGAGTCTCCTTTGTTTATGCAGATGAAAGCCGAAGGAAAAACATCTAAGAGTCCATTGCGGGACAGTTTTCTTCATCCAGAAAATCGCCGGTTGGTGATTCTCTCTTTGCTTGGGGCTACAGCCGGTCAGGGTGTGGTTTGGTATACAGGACAATTCTATGCGCTTTATTATCTGCAAACAGTTCTTAAGGTTGATTTCGTTTTAGCCAATCAGATCATTGCGACGGCTCTTCTTTTTGGGACTCCATTTTTCATTGTCTTTGGTGCGCTTTCAGATCGCATCGGACGTAAACGTATTATGATGGCGGGATGTTTGATTGCCGCACTTACTTATATTCCGATTTACAAAGGAATGGAGGCTTACTCCGGTTGGAATCCGATGGACCCTAATGCCACGGCGATGAATCCCAATATCTTCATGCTGACGTTGCTGGTTTTCATTCAAGTGATTTACGTCACGATGGTGTATGGGCCTATTGCCGCCTTCCTCGTTGAGCTTTTCCCGACACAGATTCGTTATACGTCGATGTCTTTGCCTTACCATATTGGTAACGGTGTCTTTGGAGGTTTGGTTCCCTTTATTGGAACGGCTCTTGTCGCATCGACGGGGAATCATTTTGCGGGGCTTATCTATCCTATTGGTGTTGCGGTTATGACGTTTATCATTGGTAGCATTTTTATCAAAGAGCGCAGCGTCCAATGGCACTCTATAACGTCTCATTCTGATAAAGGTGGTGGCACGGGTCGTCCTCGTTCAGCGTCGTCTCCTCGTGATGCATATCCCTAATTTATAACTTAGAAACTGATTGAGTCTCACTTTGAAGCTCAATCTTAGGCTGTAAGCGCCGATAAGTTTACTATGCACGTTGGCGCTTCCACAATGGGATTATCTCTGCGATCTTTCTGGAGAAATTGTTTTCTCGTGCTTCTGTTATTTTCCTTGTCTGCGTGTTCTGAAAGAAATCTAGAAATCGGTTTTTTAAGCAAAGCCATTCAAGGTAAAACAGAGTTCAATGTCGACAATGCCATTGCTGAAGGTGACATGCTTCCCGACGCGACAGAGTCTTCCATTCCTATGGAGATCTCTTGCAGCAGTACTGTCAACATGGTCGAAGTGCAAAATCCGCAAAGCAAAGAGTGGAAACAAGTCACGGATCTTGTGCCAGGTTTGAACTTTGACTGCGCGACAACAGGCAAAGTTTCTGTGGCTGTTCCTATAGACTATGCAGCGCCTTACGTGACGCCAATAACGTCCGGGGATTTTCGTCAGGATTTTCAGATTCGTTGGAAAGTGAAAAATCTAGAAGGGGAAACGTCGGTTTACTATCGCACTCTTTCAGCTCTTTTCAAAGCTCCTACGGTTTCAACACAGGCCCTTGATATCAATATCGCCGCCACAAATGCCGGTTACACGGTTTCGGGAAACTGTTCTTTGCAAGGTGGATCTGTTATTGTGGAAGGCCCTTTTGCCAACGGGAATATCACAACGACTTGTACTGACGGAAGTTACACGGCCGCAGCAGATATTGATTCAGCATATCCAAGCGGGCCTGTCTCCATTCGGGCAAAACACCAAAAAGCGACAGATGCACGCGCTTATGGGGAAGCGGAAAAGACTGTGCAGATCGACGTTCAAACGCCAACGGTCAGCTTTACAAGTCCTACACAAGGAAGAGTTTTTAACTATTCCGATGTCGGAGCCGCGAATGCCATCACCGTTCAAGGATCTTGCAGTGAAAGCTTGATGGATGTCGATCTCTATTTGAATGGAACTAAAGTGACTACGGCGACATGTGCGGTCGGATTGAATTTCAACGCAAACGTCGTTATTCCTGAGGGAAGCTTTACGCTCAAAGCTAAACACACTGACGAAGCGGGAAATACCGGCGAAAGCATTGTTTTAAATTTGCAAAAAGATGTTACACCTCCGGGTGGTTTTGCAATCATGGGTGTCCGCTCTTCTGCTAGTGTTGATGATGTCACCACGGATGATTTATTGACGGCACAAGGTTTAAGGGTTGATCTGGGAACTGCTGCAGACGCTGTTAGTTACGAAGCCTTTGTCAAAGACAACACTGGAACAACCACTATTTGCCCAAGTCAAACCAGCAGTTCTAGCTACATTACTTTTTCGTGCACGTTACAACCAAACATCACGTACAAAGTTTATGCCCAGGCCAAAGATGTCAATGGTAACACCACGATGGCTACCAATGCTGCGTACCCATTTACGACCCAATTCCCGGTTCCTCAGATCATCAGAATCTATTCAGATGTTACAAGCAATGCGACATACAAAGCAGGTCAACAAGTTCCGATCTTTGTAGAGTTTAGCAGAGCCATCTCTTTCACTGGATCGATCGCCTTGAATCTAAATACAGGTGGCTCCGTTGGTTCTCCGACTCTTGTGGCGAGTGGAACAACGTTGAGATTTAACTATATAGTTTCAAGTGGGCAGTATGCCGCTCCACTCGGTGTGAATTCTATGGATCTCAATGGAGGGCGTATTTACGATGCTAACAATACCGTCGTTGATGCCAACGCCATTCCCGCTACGGACACGGGAGCAAACTCGAGCTATCTTAAATCTCGCAATATTAAAATTGATGCGCAAAATCCGGATCCGGTGACAGGGCTTACCTTAGGACCTATTCCTTCTAGAATTTTTGATTCTCCAACAGTTTCGTTTGGTCTCCCTAGCGATCCGGATCCTGTAAGTGTAACCATTCGTATCGTGAGAGATTCTGATGGCGTGGAAATGGTAGGATGGAGTCAGTCAGGATCAGGAGTCTTCTTCAATATGTCAAGCAATGTGACCTTAGGGACAAATTATCGTGTCCAGGTGAAAGTGCTGGATCCCGTGGGGAATGAAAGCACGATATCTCAAGTATTATTTACGAGCTTCAATTGTCCGGCGTCAGATTTAGCTTATGTTTACAACCCGGCAGCTTCTAGTGTTGGAGCTTTTTGCGTTGGAAAATTTGAAGCGAAGAATTCTCTATCCAGTCCTCAGTTTATTGCGACGGGAACTCCCCTGATTGGCATCAGTCAGATGGATGCGGTCGCGGCCTGCCAGAATCGGGGATCAAAGTACAAGGTCATAACAAATCAACAGTGGAATGCTTTGGCGGATCTTATTCGACAGCAGCCGGGGAATTGGTCGGGTGGTTCTGTCGAGAGTGGTATTCTTTATCGTGGGAATACGATTTTGAATGTGACTCCGGCAGCTGCCAATACGGCAGATCCTTGTAGTCCGACCGATGCAACCATTTGCGGTGATCAATCGGCTCGACGTAGATTTGTTCTGCCTTATGGTCAAGAGGTATGGGATATCGCTGGGAATGCCTGGGAAGTGACTCGTGAAACTGACAACAACAGTGATACAGGGTATTCCCCTAGTAGCGGCTATGTCTCGAATCTTGCATGGGTGGGCGGACAACTTCGCGCCCTTTATGGAACTTCAAATTCATGCCCGGCTCCGTCTTCAGGAGATTACTGTGGTTACGGTAAGTTGGATTTCTCTTTGATTCCTAGCGCAGGGTCCAATATCGTCATTTGGCGCGGCGGCACTACTTATCAAGGAAGAGACGCCGGAGTATTTGCTGGTTTAAGAGCGGGGAACGGAGGATCTTCCGTTACCAATGGCGGATTCCGTTGCGTGTATGAACCTTAGTTCTTAACAAATCGACGACTTAAAATATGAAATCTCCACGTCAGTAAGATCGAAGCGAAAATAAGTCCAATCAAAAGACCGATCCAAATTCCTACAGGCCCTACACCTAAGTGGAAAGCCAAAAGATATCCTAGCGGAAGTCCCATGATCCAATAAGCAAAGAACGCAATGATGCTTGGCCATTGTGTATCACTCATGCCGCGAAGGGCGCCAATTGCCACGGCCTGAATTCCGTCGAAGATTTCAAAGATCGCAACCACGACAAAAAACTTCGCGGCCCACTCGATGACATCTTGATCTGAGACGTAAAAAGTCGGGAACCAGTGGCGCAGGAAAAAGAATCCCACGGCGCACAGACTCATGTAAGCGGCACCCAGCTTGATTGCTGTAAATCCCGCAAAACGCGCTAAGGAGTAATCGCCACGGCCCAACTCATAGCCAACACGAATGCTGGCGGCAATGCCAACTCCCAAAGTGATTAAGAAACTTGTGCTCGCTAAGCTGATCGTGATTTGATGAGCCGCTAAAGGCATAGCACCGAACCATCCCATCATCACGGCAGCCGACGAGAAAGCACCAACCTCAAACAAATAGGTCAGGCCATTGGGAATTCCCAAACGGATGATGTTCTTTAAAAGATGGTGATCAAAACGATGAGTCCATCTTTCGGTAAGATAGTGTTTAAAATGAGAATGAAAATGCACATAGATCATCATCACCACAGCCATCAAAGTGCGGGCAATTAGCGTGGCCCAAGCAGAACCATTCAGACCTAATTTTGGAAATCCATAGTATCCATGAATGAGCACATAGTTTCCGGCGATATTGAAAATCACGCCGAAGATCATCACATACATGGCTACTTTGGTTTTACCAATACCATCGGTAAACTGTTTGTAAGTCTGATAAATCAAACTTGGCAAAACCGACCATGCGATGATTTCGAAAAACGAACTTCCTAGTTTTAAAACTTCTTGAGTTTGTCCAAAGTAATGCAAGTTGGGAAGAAGCACATAAAGAAGAGCAATCACGAAACCACTGATCGCCAACGCCATGGCGACACTGTGTTTAAGAAGCACTCCTCCGTAAGGATAATTTTCCTGGCCCTGCATGCGTGCAAAAAGAGCCGTCATCGGAGCCAGCATGCCGATTCCAAAAATCAAAAAGACGATAAAGACACTTCCCGCAAAAGCAGAAGCACCCAATGCCAAAGGACCTAAAGCGCCGACCATGATCGTGTCAGCAAGAGTGATCAGATTCTGACCCACTTGACCAACAACGATAGGACCTGCGAGTTTGGCGAGGAATTTACTTTCGTGAAAAAATTTAGATCGAGACAACTTCTTGAATCTCCGGGAAAAGTTCCTTCATGCGAGTCTCAATGCCCTCTTTCAGGGTGATCGTCGAACTTGGACATCCCGAACACGCGCCCTTCATGTGAATATAAAGGATATTACCTTCATATTTAGAGAATACGATATCGCCTCCATCAAGGGCGACAACCGGGCGGATCTCACGATTCAAAACTGATTTGATATTGCGAACAATAGGAGCATCGTTTTCGTCGTCTTCAGGCATTGCCACGAATTCCACGACCACGGGCTCATTGCGGTCCAAGTGCTCCTGAATCAAGCCACTCAAAGGTTGAGCCAAAAGTTCCCAATCCACCCAGTCTTGTTTAGTGACTGTAATGAAGTTAGGTCCTACGTAAACAGAGCTTGTCCAAGGAAAACCAAAGATTTTTGAGGCCAAAGGAGAGCGTTCAGCATCCTGAGCCGTCGGACAGTCGAAACCTTCCTGCGTGACCTGGCGAGGAAGGATAAACTTCATCGTCGCTGGATTTGGAGTGGGTTCAAATGTAACGTTTGTGCTCATAAAATCCTCATTTAGATGCTGCTTCAGCCTGCGCGCCCCGGCGCTCCGGCTCTGCCGACGTCCGCCGAGAAAGTATACCACAGTCTCTTTTCTGCCAAGCGTGTTAATCTCTGAGACGCGCTTGATTATATAGAAAAAACTCAATAAATTTACAGCGCTCAAAGAGCCCTCTGAGAAGACTTCGAGGTCTTGAATTTGAGTTCTACACATGTTTTCGCAGTAACAGGAGATTTAGATGACGCCAAGAGTTAGAGAGATTTTAAGCTGGTACGGAGCTGACAACCCAGGAGTTCTTACGAATTTAGCTCGTATGATGAATCACGGAAAGCTCGCTGGCACTGGTAAAATGGTTATCTTGCCGGTGGACCAAGGTTTTGAGCATGGTCCCGCTCGCTCCTTCGCGAAAAATCCAGATGGTTACGATCCTGCGTACCACGTAGAACTTGCGATTGAATCTGGTTGCAATGCTTACGCGGCTCCACTCGGTGCTATCGAGGCGGTTGCTCGTGATTATGCTGGTGAAATTCCATTGATCTTGAAAATCAATAACTCCGACACTCTTTACGGCGATAAACGTCCTATCTCTGCAGTGACTTCATACATCGATGACGCTTTGAGATTGGGTTGTGTGGGTATTGGTTTCACAATCTACCCAGGATCTGGTGAACGTAAACACATGTACGAAGAAATCGCAGAAGCTTCTCGCTTGGCAAAACAAGCAGGCCTTGTTGTGGTGATCTGGTCTTACGCTCGTGGCGAGCAAATCTCTAAAGAGGGCGAAACGGCGATCGACGTGATTGCATACGCAGCTCACGTAGCGGCTCAACTGGGCGCGCACATCATCAAAGTAAAACCACCAACGGCACACATTGAACAATCTGCAGCTGCAAAAGTTTACCAAGAACAAGGTATCAAAGTGGCGACGTTGGCAGACCGCACTCGTCATGTGGTTGATGCTTGCTTCAAAGGCAAACGCATCGTGATCTTCTCTGGTGGAGAAGCGAAGGGCACTGAAGAAATCTTGAAAGAGGTTTCTGAACTAGCTCAAGGCGGTGGCTTCGGTTCCATCATGGGCCGCAACGCTTTCCAACGTCCAAAGAAAGAAGCTATCCAATTGTTGCATAACGTGATGGAAGCATTTGCAGGAAAAAAACTATAATGAGCATCAACGAGAATCCTTTAAGAGCCGAGAAACGTAAAAAACTTCATGCCCTTCGCGAGAAAGGCATCAACCCTTATCCTTATGTTTTTGAGAATAAGGCGAAGATCTCTGAAGTGGTGGCTGAACATGCAGCCACTCTTCAATCCGGCGAAAAAAAGCCTGAGTTTGCTTATCGTATTGCAGGTCGTTTGATGACTTTGCGTATGATGGGTAAAGCATCTTTCTTTAACATCCAAGATCAAACAGGCACAGTGCAAGTTTACGTAAAGACAGAAGAGCTTTCCGAGCAAGATCGTGAAGCCTTCAATCTTGTCGACTTGGGTGATATCGTTGGTATCGACGGATTCGTTTTCAAATCTCAAAAAGGGGAGTTCTCGATTTATGCAAAGAGCTTCCAGATTTTGACTAAAACAATCGAACCATTGCCAGAGAAATTTCACGGCGTTCAAGATATCGAAATCAAATATCGTCACAGACATTTGGATTTGATCTCGGATGCGGACTCTCGCAAGGTTTTTGAAACTCGCTCTAAGATCATCAAAGAAATTCGTCGTTTCTTGGATGATCGCGGATTTATGGAAGTGGAAACCCCGACTCTTCAACCGGTGTACGGTGGAGCCGCGGCGACGCCATTTACGACTCACCATAAAGCCTTGGATATGAAGCTTTATATGCGTATTTCTCCAGAGCTTTATTTGAAACGTCTGATCGTGGGCGGTTTTGAAAAAGTTTATGAGATCAGCAAAAACTTCCGTAACGAAGGTATCGACCGCACTCACAATCCTGAGTTCGCGCTCCTTGAGTTCTACGAAGCTTACACGGACTACAACTATCAAATGAAACAATTTGAAGAGTTGATTTCTCAGTTGGCTTTGAAAATCACGGGCAGCATGAAGGTTTCTTACCAAGGAAAAGAAATTGATTTCACTCCTCCTTGGAGACGTTTGACGGTTCATGACGGTGTTCGTGAATACGCGGGCATTGATCCAGATAAGGCAACAGAAGAAGAATTGTTCCAAGCCATCCGTAAACACGGTGGCGACATTGATAAGCCAGGTAAAAAAGGCGAAATGATTATGGAACTTTTCGAACTCACAGCGGAACAGCACTTGTGGCAACCGACGTTTGTGATGGATCATCCTGTGGAGATTTCTCCATTGACGAAGATCCACCGTAGAGACAACCGTTTGGTGGAGCGTTTTGAGCCATTCGCAGCTTGCATGGAAATCGGAAATGCTTACTCTGAGTTGAACGACCCTGAAGACCAATTGGCGCGTTTGAAAGAACAGGAAGCCAATCGTGCGACGGACGAAGAAGCTCACCCAATGGATGAAGACTTCTTGCTTGCCATCGACGCTGGCATGCCGCCAACAGGTGGTGTGGGTATCGGAATCGAACGTATCGTCATGATCATGACGGACCGACCTAGTATCCGCGACATTATTTTCTTCCCGACGATGAGAATTACGAAATGAAGTGGGGGCTTTTAGTTGCCTCTCTTGCTGTCTTGGTGGGCTGTCAACAAAAGCCCACCAAAATTGTGACACAAGAACCCGTCATCGGGGAAAGTATCACCGCTGAAAAACTAATGAAGGATAATCCAGTTATTTTGGATGCTCGTCCGGCATTTGAGTTTAACTTGGCTCACGTTCCGGGGGCCATCAATGTTCGTTGGGAAGATTTCTCTCAACAAAATCCAAAGTCTCGCGGACTTTTGCAGACGGATCTTTTTGCGCTAGCTCGTCGTCTTTCTTTGATTGGTGTTGATCCACAAACCAAAGTTCTGGTCTTGGGAAAAGGCCCGCAAGGAATGGGTGAAGAAGGTCGTATCGCCTGGACTTTAAAAGTTTTGGGTGTGAAAGAGGTTTATACTCTTCTTCATAACTCCTATCGCGAAATGAACACGACCAAAGAAGCCCCTCTTGTTCAAAATAAGGCGTATTGGAAACCCGAGGTGGCAGAAAATCTGGCGACGGATCTGAAAGACTTTAAGGCGATGGTCGGTAAAGCCGAAAGTGCTTTGGTGGTGATCGATGTACGTTCTCCGCAAGAGTTTGCTCTTCGCAATTTGTCGCAGGTGAAAGATGTCAAAGTTCCTGTGGTCAATATTGAATGGAGTGAGTTCTTTGGTGAAAAGGGTTTGCCAAATAAAAAAGTCGAACGTGCTCTTTATGAAAAGAACATTTCTAAAGACACAAAGATTTTGATTTTAAGCAATCACGGTGTGCGCTCGGGAGCTGTGACTTACGCTTTGAACTTTTTAGGATATAAAAAGGCCAGCAACTTTGCTGGAGGATACGAGCAATGGAAATAGATTCTCAAGAGATGATCGCCATCCTGAAGGATAAGATCGCTCTTTATGAACATCTGGGCATTGAAGTGACTAGAATCCGTTCTGAAGAAGTGTGCTTTCGTGTTTCTTTGGAACAAAGTCGCAATCACAAGGGAACGGCTTTTGGCGGAAGTCTTTATGCGACGGCAGTTTTAGCGGCTTATGCTTTGGTACTTGCGGGTCTGAAAGAGCGCAAAATCCCGACGGAAAATATCGTGATCGCCAAAGGGGAAATTCAGTATTTCCGTCCTGTGGATACTGATTTTGAAATTATCTGTCGCTTTCCATCTCCGGCTAAAGAGGAAGCTTTTTATGAAGAGCTTCTTAAACATGGCCGCGTGCGTGGCTCTTTGACCAGTCAGATACTAGGTGAAGGCGGTTCTTTGAAGGCTTCATTGACAGGTGTCTTCGTCGTTAAATTATGAGCTAAGATTTCAAGAATCTCCGCTTTCTTGACGGGTTTTACCGCGTAAGAATCACATCCACTGGCAATAGTTCGTTGCAGATCTTCAATCACGGCTGTTGCTGTTAAAGCAATGATCGGCGTGTGTGGCAGTTTCTTTTCTCGCTCCCAAAATCGAATCAGTTCTGTGGCGCGATAGCCTGTCATAATGGGCATCTGCATATCCATAAAAATCAAATCATAGTGAGTTGTTTTGAATTTATCGACGGCCTCTTGACCGTTGACCGCCTCCTCGCAGTCAAAGGGAAGATTTTTAAGATAATGAATCATCAAGACACGATTGTCTTCAGAGTCATCAACAAGGAGAATACGGAAACGGCGGTTGGGGAATTGCGAAGTCCATGAAGCCACGGGAGAAGTTTTTTTCTCTAAGTGACTGCTAAAATCCGGGCGATGAGGCAGAAGAATACGGAATGTCGTGCCTCGTCCGGAAAGACTTTTCATTTCCATAGTTCCACCCATGATCTCCACAAGATTTTTTGAAATGACAAGCCCCAGGCCGGTGCCACCATACTTTCTAGTAATACCAGGATCTGCTTGAAAAAAGGGAGAGAACAGACGGGACTGTTTGTCTCGGGGAATGCCGATACCTGTATCTTGAACTTCGATGATCAGTTTTTCAGTGGCACCTTTTTCAATTTTGACATTCACCCGCACGTTGCCTTCGCTGGTGAATTTCAGCGCATTTCCTATGAGGTTAAAAAGAACCTGGCGTAAACGAGTGGGATCACCCCATTGTAGTTGGGGAACTTCAGCGTCGATATTAAGTTCAAAATGAATTCCCTTTTCTTCGGCTTTGATTTGCAAGATTTCAAAGACACTGCGGATGGTGCCATGCAAGTTGTAGCTGACATTTTCCACCGTTAAAGCCTTGGCTTCGATTTTAGAAAAATCCAAAAGGTCATTGATCAAAGCCTTGAGATTTTCTCCGGCATGACTGAAAAGAGTCAGATAGCGTTCCTGATCTTTAGAAAGTTGAGTTTCTTTTAAAAGCTCCAGCATTCCTAAAACCGAATTCAGAGGCGTTCTGATTTCATGACTCATTCTTGCTAAGAATTCTGATTTGGCTTGGGAAGCTTCTTCGGCCTGTTCTTTGGCAGCTTTGAGTTCACCCTCTGTTTCTTTAAGTTTCGCCAGTTTCTCGGTCAAACTGGTCACGGCCGAGCCCGTGATTAAAGAGCAAAAGCACAGAGTGAGCAGGGTGGCCGGAGTTTGCACGAGGACGGGATCGTTAGCCCAAGGAAGATGCAAAATTTTGGGTAGAGAAATGGTGATCGCCATAATCCACGTGTTAATTAAGAGGGCAGCATAGAGGCCATACCACGCCGCCGATATAAGAATCAAAATTCCGTAAACATACCAGGTCTGGGAAAGGGGGAGTGAAATTCCAATGATCAAACTTCCGGCAAGAATACAGATTCCCAGAGCTCTTTCTTTTTGGCTGAGCTTTTCAAAACGCAAAGGAGGCAAGGATTCGTAGACGAAAAGGGACAAACCTTTTTGATAGAGATAAGGCGATAATAAAATGAGCAAAGGCAAAGTCACAAAGACAGCTCCGGTCAAATTACCGATGGTAGCGACCAAAGAGGACCATACGAACATGGCTCGGTCCATGAAGCCTGTTATGACGAAGATCGCCTGAATAGCCATCGAACAAAGGACTGACGGAATTAAAAGACCATAGACAAAAAAGAGACTGATGTTTTTAGGTGTGGGTTTCCAAGTAGAAAAATTTTTAAAACGCTCGCGAACCAGCATCCACGCGATGAAGACTTCCAAGGTTTCTGGAATGGCATAGATGGGATAGAGATAGGGTCGGGGAAGCGAAAGTAAATAAGCAGCTATCAAGGCATTGATATAGACTCCGACAAGAACCCGAGGTCCCCACCACAGGGACATGGCGACTCCAAGGTTGATAGGAAAGTAGATCCAGTACACTCCTTGGTTTGTCGCAAACGGAAGACTCACAAAAGTCCCCATAAGAAGAATGAAAAAGGGCAGAGGCCAAGTCCACCACGGCAAAGATTTCGTGTTCATAGTTCCATTCTAAAGAACTTGAAATAAACTGACTAAACACGAACGAGAAATATGTTAAAGGTCAATAAGAGATGCTTTAAAGAAACTTTCACCGAAACATTGGCCATTCTTACAGCGGTGGATGTTAAGACAGCCGCCTTCCGTCTGAATACGGAAGATGTCGTCTTCCAAGAAATCTTCCATGCCAGTGCTCAGAATGCCGATCAACTCATTGTTGGTATTAAACAAGGGGGAGCCTGAACTGCCCGCAAAGGTATCCACTTCCACTTTAAAAAAGTTTTTTTCCGGAGAATATTCGGCCACTTTGCCTATGTCTTTTTTCAACGGAATTCCCAAAGGGTAAGACAGGCTTACGACTTCTTCGCCACGCCCAAGAGTTTTTTCTTCGGCGATCTTTACGGGTGTTACGTTCTCAACATCGCGGTCCAACTCGACGATGGCGTAGTCAATTCCTTTTGCACGATGTGTTTTTTGTTCGATAACGTTTTTGCAGTGATAGACGTCGGCATCACGAACAGTCTTTGTTAAGGACTTTTGTAAGTTCCAGCCGAACATAAATTTTGTTCCAGCACAGCGCTCTTTGCTTTGCATGCAGTGTCCGGCTGTAAGAACTTTGTTGGGAGCGATCAATACACCAGAACAAAGTCCCAGAGCTTGTTGTTTGACGAATTTTTCATCAGGACAAAGGGGATAGTGCTTATCCAGAGCTTGAGAATCAACACTCCACAAGTCCCCTTTTTGAGTCATCTTGCGCCCTTCCACAAGAATGGCTGTCGCAGAAGCGATATTTGCGTAACTGCCATTTTCGTAAAGATCTTCTCGGGTGTCGTCGCCGTAAAGAACACCCGTGGATTGTTTCATCTCCACTTCAGAAGTGGAAGTGCGTTGCTCGCCGCAAGCAAGAAGCAGAAATGGCAAAAGAAGAAGCAAATACTTATTCATTTTACTTATTCTCCGGTTTTGGATTTACAAGACCTGTCACAATACCATTGATGGCCAGGTATCCGTCGTCATGGGCACTTTTCTTAGGGCTCATGTGCAACCAGTGCACAACACCTTTAAAAGGTGAATAGGGATCTGCGACAAAATCACCACAAGCGACGATCTCATCGCCCGGTCTGTTTTCCGGAAGCGGGCCGAATTTAGTATTGTAAATCACTTCAATGCGGTCGTCTTTGGTGGAAAGATCTTTGTCGAAATCGACTTCAAAGTGAACGTGTTTCTGGCGGTCTTCCATAATGCGCACGATGATGCCTTTGATAAACGCACGAGCGGTCTCTTTTTTATCAAGATGATCGCGCCACACCAGAACTTTATTTTCGTTAAATTCCAGTCGGTCTTTTTTATCCATGCACGCAGGCAATTTGGCAAAACCCGAGGAAGAAAATAGCAGCAGAAATGAGAGGAGAAATAGACCTTGTTTCATCGAGAAGAAATATAACAGAAGGGAGGCCATGTTCCTTGATGGAAGAGAAGGGTTGGCAACTATTTCAAGGATGTCTAATATTTTGACACCCTTGAAAAATTCTCGCCTTTATTTCGCGCCGGAATCAATCCAGCGTTTCATATAATCCAACTCGTCGGCCGTCAGAGGGGCAATGCCCGTGCGAGTGGGAGGCATGAAACGCTTGTACATGCCGGGGACAGTGATTTTATAAAGGATGCTGTCCTCGGCCGTCTCTTTAAGAAGCCCCTTCTCATTGATATGAGCGACATCTTCAAGCACTGTTTTCTTCGCGGTCTCCACCGTGTGGCAGCTTAAACATTTTGGTTCAAGGATTTCTTTTTTTAGATTATCAAAACTCACTTCCAGAGTTTTAAAATCCGTTTTCGGCTTGGCTTTCGGTGCTTCAGCTCCAGCACACGCAGGAAGGTCTTTGACTTTTTGAACTTCCAGGCGATTGTGGAGTTGATCATCAATCCAAGTTTCTAAGATCTGTTTTTCACAGGCCGTTAAAGGCTTATAACCGCCAGAGCGGGGAGGCATGGATTCTTTATGGATTGCACCCAAGATAGAATCTTTCTGCGCCAATACTTTTTCTGCCGTATTCATGCTGCGATTGCCAGTAGCGTGGCACTCCATGCAAGTTCGCATAGACACAGAAGTCACAACTTCAAAGCTGATTTTTTGATCGGCAAATTGAAAAGCGCCAATGCGTGGTAAAGAATCTGAAGTTTTAAACAAACCCACTTCTTCCAGAGCATAACTGCATCCAGTTAAAGTCAATCCCAGCATCGCCAATGAAATCCAAAGAGTCTTTTTCATAAGGCCCAGGTTTTACCAAACTTTGATGACTCTGGGAGAGATCTTTGAAGTCCTGAGAATTTAATACAGGAGACTGTCTAGAAAGCCGACAGATTTAAAATAGGCAAGGGCCTAGTGGCGGCCCTTGATTTTCAGTTTCTGAAAGAGGTCATTTTGCTCGGAAGCGGGTTTGCGAGTACCGCGAGCGTCATTAATACAAGACTGGCGTTGATCGTCGGAAAGATCTGTATCTTCGCCGCATTTGTCTAAGGCCTGAGGATTAAAGCTTTTGCCTTTGATGCTGTCCCAGCAAGACCAAAAAGCTTTGTCTTCTTTTTGCAAATTGCAGACAGTGCCAGCGTACCAATCGACTTCTTCTTTTTCTGTGCGCTCTTTGCAGGATTGGATTTCTTTTTCACCAATAAAACGATCACAAAAACCAGCAGGATTTGCAGGCTCGATTGCCAGAGCAATCAAAGGAATGCTCGCAATCAAGATCAATGAATACAAAACGTTCTTCATGAAGCGACCTTAATTTTAAATAAGACAGAGTACATGGCCTTCAACATATCGGGATCATAACGACCCGCTAATTTTTCTTTCATCATCGTGACCGCATCCAGAGGAGTCATCGGCACGTTGTAAGATCTTTGCGTTGTCATCGCATCGTAGGTATCCGTGATGGCAACAATACGTGCGAAAGGATGAATCTCGTCAGCAACTAACTGCTGAGGATATCCATTGCCGGCCCAAGATTCATGATGTTCAAAGCAGGCTGCTTTGATGGCATCGCTAATGTTAGGATGATTATTTAAAATCACGAGACCGTACTGCGGGTGCATTTTCATTTGCTCCCATTCCGCGTCTGTCAAACCGCCTTTTTTGCACAGAATATCCAAGCTCACATTGCGCTTGCCGATATCGTGGAAAAGGGAGCCCACACCGAGTTCCTCTAAAGTCTTCGCATCATAACCCAAAGCTTTTCCAAGCCCCAAAGAGTAGATGCTGACATCGAGAGAGTGGTTGTACGTGTAAAAATCATGTCCTGAAAGAGAGATCATAAAGCCCATCGCTTCAGGAGCATTTTCCATCAGATCAATAAAATCTGTGATGATCGGACGAGAGTCATCAAGGGCTTTATTTACATCCGGATTTTCGAAAAGATCTTCCATCAAAGCGACAGAAGACTCCCGCAGGATTTTCGCCTTTTCGAAAGGATCAATGAGATCTGAGTTCATCTCTTCACGAACCCAGTCACGGTACTGCTGTTTATCTTCCGTTTTTACGAAAAATGAATCCCCCGTGTCTTTACGGTGCATCGCTTTGATCTTCCCGTCAGAGAGGCGATCTCCGGCGCGCAAGTACAAAAGATGCTTTTGATCCACATAGACATAAATATCAAAAGTGGTGATTTTATCGGGACGGATGGTATTTAGGCGGATGCGAAAAAAAGATGACGACTCCATATCAAAATTCTGCCATGGATACATTGACTTAGAAACAAAATCCTGAATAATCGAAGGCGATGGCCCTTCGTCTAGACACCCAAATTCAGTACCTTAAAGGAGTCGGACCCAAGCTCGGCGATCTCTTCTCTCGGAAGGGATTAAAGACTTTGGGCGACCTGTTTGAGTTCTATCCGAGAGCCTATGAAGATCAACGGGCCGCGCGCAATATTTCCAGTCTCAAACCGGACGATATTGTCAGCATCAAGGCTCAAGTTGTTGCGGTTCACAGTATCAATATGGGACGTTCAACGCGGAAAATGTACGACGTTGTTGTCCGCGATTCTTCCGGTCAGATTCATTGCAAGTACTTCCGCGTTCCTTATAAAGGATATTTTGAACGCTTTAAGCCGTTCACAGATGTCCGGGTCGTGGGAAAAGTGACGGAGTACCGTGGGCGCATTGAATTCCATCATCCCGACATTCGCGATATCGAACCCGATGAAGAAACTCAAGATGCTTTGATCCCGCTCTACACAGAGATCGAAGGACTTGCGACGGCAAAGATCATGAAACTTGTTCGCCAGGCCTTCGCACAAATCGAAGAATGGCCGCCGGAAGCTTTGCCAAAATGGATTCTTGAAAAATATCAACTGAAGCCTCGTAAAGACGCCTTAAAAGAAATCCATTATCCGGAGCCAAGCCGAGCCTCTGAATACGCCGAATTCCGAAGTGCCGCGCAAAAAAGAATTATCTTTGATGAGTTCTTTTGGTTAGAGCTTTATCTCGCCTCTAAAAAAACAGGCTTCCAAAAAGAAGGAGCCCCGCAGATTCACAACAAAGGCGAAAAGATGAAAGCGTTGGCTTTATCTTTGCCTTTTGAAATGACGGGCGCTCAAAAAAGAGTCTTCTCTGAAATTAAAGCGGATATGGAAAAATCTCACCCCATGCACCGCATGGTTCAAGGGGATGTGGGAAGCGGTAAAACTTTGGTGAGTTTTATGGCGGCTCTTTATACCATTGAAAGTGGATTTCAGTCCTGTTTGATGGCGCCGACAGAGATTCTCGCTGAACAACATTTTAAAAATGCCAGAAAAGTTTTAGAACCTTTGGGAATTCGTTTGGCTCTTTTGGTTGGAAAGACCAAAGCGTCCGAGAAAAAACAAATGCTCGCAAGCCTTCAAGCCGGTGAAATTGATTTGATCATCGGTACGCATGCGCTGATTGAAGATGATGTGCAGTTCGCAAACTTAGGACTTGTTATTATCGATGAACAACATCGTTTCGGGGTCGAGCAACGGGGTGTTCTTAAGAACAAAGGAAAATCTCCCCATTTCTTGGTGATGACCGCAACGCCGATCCCAAGAACTTTGGCAATGACTGTATATGGTGATTTGGACGTCTCCATCATCGACGAAATGCCTCCGGGGCGCAGTCCGATTCAAACGCGCGCGACTTTTGAAAGCAAACGCCCGCAAGCTTTGCAATTCATGATGGAACAACTGCAAAAAGGTCGTCAGGCTTATATCGTTTATCCTTTGGTGGAAGAGAGCGAAAAGATTGATCTGAAGGATGCGGTATCTGAATACGAAAAACTCAGAGAACAATTCCCCCAGGTTAAATTCGGTCTTTTACACGGAAAAATGAAACCCGATGAAAAAGATCAGGTGATGACTCAATTCCGTAATCACGAAATCCAGGTTTTGGTTTCGACAACAGTGATTGAAGTCGGTGTTGACGTGCCTAATGCGAATATTATGATTATCGAGCACGCCGAGCGTTTTGGGTTGTCGCAACTTCATCAGTTGCGAGGTCGGGTGGGACGGGGAGAATACAAAAGTTTCTGTATTCTGATCATGGGTTATGCCGTTTCCGAAGAAGGACGGCAACGTACGGAGATGATGGAAAAAACTTCGGACGGATTTAAAATTGCCGAATTCGATCTTGAGATGCGTGGGCCTGGAGAGTTTATGGGAACTCGTCAGTCAGGGCTTTCCGGATTTAAATTAGCAAATCTAGTGCGTGATATGCAGATCTTGCAACAAGCACGGGAGGCGGCTTTTGAGGTATTAAGAAAAGATCCAAAGCTCAGTTATGTCGAAAACAAAGAATTGCGCGAAGAGCTGTTGCGTGAACACGGTCCCGCAGCTCTTGCGGGAATCGCCTAATTTTATCACCAGTATAATTCTGGAAACGGTCTTTGGGCTTGGGCTGCGTTTTCCAGATTGTTGTGCTTATTGTGCCATTCTACCATTAAGACATGACAGAAATGGCAAGCATCTACGAATACGACGAGTACCGCGAATATCTTCGGGACAAATTCACTTATCTTAAATCGACCTATAAAAAAATGTCCTTGGAATTCTTGGCAAAAAAAATCGGGATTTCCAAATCATTTTTAAAAATGGTTCTAGATGGCGAACGCCACCTTTCCATGGATAAGCTTGTCAGTGTCGTCAAAGCATTTGAAATGAGCCGCGACGAGAAAAGCTTTTTCATTTTTCTCGCTTGTAAAAACATGGTCGATGACAAGGATATGAACTCGTTCTTTGGAAACTTGTTGAAAATCCTCTCCACGCATAAAGGTGCTTATTTCCCGACTCCGGAAGAGATCAAAGTGGATCGTACGGTCTACGCCAGTTCTCTGAGTATGATCATTCAAACCATGCGGCAGCTTGACGGTTACCAGGAAGATGCCGTTTGGATTAAAAAACATCTTAAAGATCAAAAAATTTCACTCAAAGAGATTCAAGAGGTTCTGGCTAATCTTAAACAAAATGAAGTGACCAATTCCCGACCGCAAGGAGTTCTTTACCCCACGTATGACGGCTTTATGAGAACGCGCGTGGGCTTAAAATTAGCGTCTGAAGTTTGCGCCGCTCCACTGACGTATCGCCCTCTTAAAAGTTTTATGGTGACCTACACTCTGGATAATGAATCTCATGACAAAGCCTTTGAGATTTTCACAGAGATGCACGATAAACTTGAAGCCCTTGAGCAACGTTGCAAAAAACCGACGATGGTTCTTTTTGCATCGAATAACATGTTCACGGTTGCGGACACGATCCCACCTAAGCCATCCGATCTTGATTCCTCAACTTAATACCAACTGATATTGGTTCCGTCTCAATCTGAGATCATTAAAAACTTTGCTTAGGGGCTTTAAATAGATTGTGAATAATCCGATAAGTTATTCATGATTCAGTCTTTCTATAGAACGTATCGGTGGCTGATTTCCCTCGTCATTGTTCTTTCTTGTACGGGTTGTACATTGGAAGCAATTCTTGAGAGAGGTGAATCATCGAGTGAACTAATCGATGCTATCCCTCTGGTTCTCACAGTTGATGTGGGAGCCGCGAAAACTATTGAACCCCTTGGAGGAACTCCTCCTTACACCTATAGCTCTGCTGCTTCTGGATTTCTTGATACTTCCACTGGGCTCTATTCTGTTCCGGTCAATGCACAAGTGAGCGAAGAAGTTATTGAAGTGAAAGACAGTGCCGGAAAAACCTTTGCCGTCACTGTTCGTCGCAAAGGTTTTCGCGAGTTCAGAAGAATTGAAATGCCGCAATCTGCGCAAGATCAAAATTTTGTATCGGATGCCGTGTGGTTGGCTTCTGGAAAAGTGCTCACGACGGCCGTGGCTAGTGACAATTCAGGAGAACGTTGGGCCACGTATCGTAGTTCTGACGACGGAGTGAGTTGGACTCGCGTCGACCATTTTATGGGATTTCACTACTTTGGTGAATCTCATCCACTGGCGATGGCCGCCAAAGGAAGCACTGTTTTTGTTTGCGGCTATGGTTACTCCTATAATGCCACGGCTTCGGATCCCAACTCCGCATGGTTTGTGAGAAAATCCACGGATGAAGGAACAACGTGGACCACCTCGGATGAGTGGTGGGAAATCGCCGGCAATGATCACGTTTGCTACGATATCGCTGTTTCTCCGACGACAGGATTCATCTATGCCGTCGGATACAGTGACACGGTGTCTGGAATGGCATGGACGATTCGTGAAAGCCAGGATGATGGAGTAACTTGGACGACAATCTATCAAACAGCTCCACAAGCTGGTGGGTACGAAAATCTAGCCGCCCAAATTGACATTTCTCCTTCAGGACATCTCTTTGTTATGGGGAAAACCGGAGCTTCAAATAATATGTATTTTCTAAAAGGCACATTCAGTATGGGAACATGGTCTTGGACACCAGCCACCACCATTCCCGCTGTCGTGCCATTCGGTACTTACGAACTTCGTGGAAGTTTGCAGGTGATTGACGACAACACAGCTTTTTATTCATGCGGAGTTGATTTCGGTAAAGTTTATCGAACCCTAGATGCAGGTGTAACCTGGACTCAAGTTTATTCTGGACAGAAATACCTGCAAGGAATGACTTTAACTGCCTCGGGAACTTTAATTGCGGTTGGCGGCGATAGAACCGTCTCTCCTCGAGATTGGAAAGTGGTGTCTTCGTCCGATGGCACAACGTGGACAGCAACGGATCTTGATGCGACTCTCAGTCCGCCAAAGAATCCTTACGGTGTGACGATTGTATCGCACCCGTCAAATAATAAGGTCTTGGCGTTCTCTTCGAACCAGCAAGATTATCAGTCGGCGGTGGCTTACTCTGCGGATGCGGGAGCTTCTTGGAGTCTCTTAGGAGAAGTGCGATTTGAATGGGCCTTTTGGAGCTCCGTTAGAAAAGTCATTCGCACGTCGCCTTCAACTTTGTATGCGATCTTTGATACGGGCGACATGGAAGGAGATTGGCCGTGGGTGATTTCAAAGAGTACGGATAACGGCGTGACATGGCAGGATTCGGATCGATTTAAAACGGTAGCAGATGATACTTATGTCGCGGATCTTCTTCAGGGGCACGACGGTGCTATTTACGCGGTGGGTATGAAAGACGGCAATAAAATCATCCGCCGAACCACAGACGGGGTGACTTGGAGCGAAGTTTATTCTACTGGCGGAAGTTGGGGGAGTATGTTTTTGGCCAAGAGAAATACATCGGAAACTTATTTCGTATCTGATGACGGTGCCAATATCCAAGTTGCGAAAACGACAGATGGTGTGACGTGGAGTGTGGTTAAGACATTTGCTACGCCAGGTGGTGTGACGGACATCGAACTTAAATCCTTTATGGTGGATAGTGCAGGTTACCTCCATGTATCACTTTTAGAGCGTATAAATGCCGCTGGAACCCTTGTCATTTATCGCTCGACAGATGGGGGCGGAAATTGGACGGAAACTTTCAGAAGTTCTTCTTTTCCCAGTTACTGGGATATCTCTGGGTCTTTGAGATTAAGCCCTGATGGAGGAATTTTTGTAATTGAAAGCACCAGTTCTTTGCCTTTGAATTCCGTCGATAACGGTGCGACCTGGAGTTCTTATGCCAGTGCGCCAAGTAATGTTCTCGATGTGGGCTGGAGTGACAGTACCGCTTATTTTATGATTCAAGATCCTACATTGGGAACTGTAGTTGTCACCCAGGGAGCTACACCTGGCACGTGGACCGTTGTTGAAAGCCAGAGCCAAAGGGAAACTGTCGGTGATAGCGTGGGCGAATACGAGATGGAGTTAGTGACCAATAAGTTTATGAATCTCGGTCCTTCGGAACTTTTGCTCAACTACACATACAATGACGCTTATCTGGGGTCGCGAACTATTCTGAGAGTTCTCGATAGCTCTCAATAAATGTAATTTTTGTGGCATGATGTACGCATTATTGTTTGTATAGCGGCTGAGTCAGATAGCTTGCAGGAACAGATTCTCTGTAAATAGGTTTGTTGTACCAGGCTTTCAAAATTTCCTTATATCGTCCCGACTTATGAAGCTGTCGCAGGCCCTCATTAAATTTCTCAATGAGATGAGGACCGTTTTTGATCTTTTTAGAAATCACCAAATGATATTCAGATTTATGAATCGCACGAGGATGGTGGGTGAACTTTTCAGCCTCTTTCCCGTAAAGCCTATGCAAGTACACGTAGCCCACCTCCAAATCGCTGGGAACAGCCTGCACGCGATGGGTGAGGAGCATATGAAAACTTTGCGTGTCTGAAGTCAGACGCAGAACTTTAATGGTGCCATCTTTTTCGGCCTGAATAAATTTATCTCCCATTCCGCCATATCCGCGAGTTGTTGCAATCTTCACATTTTTCAGGTCGGGATAGTCTGTCCATTGGAGAGGATAAGACTTTAAATGAAAAAAAACATATTGGCCGGTGTAAAGAACATCACTGTAAAGGTACACCTTTTCGCGCTCTTTCAAGCGGACAAAGGCGATGGTCCCGTCCCATTCACCAGACTTTGAAAGTTCACTCGTGCGAACCCATGGGAAGAATCCTAATTTAATGTCGATGCCCACATTGGCAAAAGCCTCGCGAGTGAGGTGGGCGATAAGTCCATTGTCGTCTAAAGACTCAGAAATAAAGGGAGGCCACTCTCCCGTTGACAGACGAACGGTCTCTTTAGAGAAGGCAGAGGCGTGAATAAACAAAATAAGAACCAAGAACGACGCCGCATTCAGCAATTTCACTTAAGGCCTCCGTCATTCAAAATGTTACGGTTGAGGATAGGTAAAAGCTAGATGATTTTGTTCTGGCAGGTGTAGGACGGATTATGAGGGGCGGTTGCCCGCATGGACGCTCAAGGTAAATAACAGTGACGGGGCCAGTTTAAATGAGTCTGGCGCGATCGCAGAAAATCTTACTTTTTTCCTGCGACATTTCGACTCTTATTGATTGAAGGGGCGTCAGTGACGTACACCGATTTAGTGGGATCGCCTGATCCCAAGAAACTTTGTACTGTGGAGCAGGCGAGTAAATTTAACGCAATAAAGATGAGGGTTAACAGGCGAATCATAAAGCTCTCCTTATTTCAGACTGTAACGCTTGATGATTGTATTCGGTCCTTTAACGCTCGCAGCTTCGGCGTTAACAAGTGCCAACGTCGAATTGTTAAGCTGGGCGTCTTGAATATTTCCACCCACAACAATGATGCGGTTTTGCGTGCCCTTAATATTTTCAATTTGCGCGAAGTTGCATAATATCAACGTCGTGTTATTGATATGGATTGATTGTGCCACCCCAGAGTCTTCACTGGCTCTGACAAGAACGTAACTTCCGTAGTTTCCATTGAGCGCGGTGACTCTTTGTACATCGACTTTGATACTTTCGTGATTAAATTTTAGATCCAAGTCATAGACTGATTCCGTTAATGGTTCGGAGGCTTGACAAGCTTTAATAGCTCCAGCGACTTCGGTATCCTCAATGTCTTCTAAGGCAGTGGGTGTCGTAGGTTGTGACACATCTTCTGCGTTATCGGGAGTGGTACTGCCCCCGTTACTAGGAACTTCTTTTTTGGGTTCTTCAATATCTTTAACTGGATCGGCGCCTGGTTCTTCGACATCAGCCACAGGCTCCGCGATATCTATGGCCTCAAGAGATAGTTTTTGATCGCTTACTGCGATTCCGTTTGTTCCCAGTTTGGAACAATTTTGAAAGCCAAAAAGTAAAACAGGCGTAAGCATCACTACAAAAATATATGTTTTATTGATCTTCATCTTTCCCCCTAAAGCAACACGAAGAAGTAAAATGCAAAAACAGTGCTCCACTAATAATTAACGTTAAAACGAATCTAGCACATTTGAATTGTCAGGTTCTCAAATCCGTTTAGTAGCTTAACATCGATAAAATTGTTTTAAGGTGTTGCTCCTAAAAAAGGTAAGTTACTGCAACATCAAGGCTCTGGCTGATCTGAATCTTTTTATCAAAGTCAGACTCGCTTGGAGTCGGAGCTGCTGATCCCACATCTGCGGAAACAGGGTCCAATGTCTGATACAATAAGAGACGGTAGGACAATCCTACACCAATGTGCTTTTTGACGAAGACTTTGTGGCTGATGCCCGCAGAGGTCCATGGCAAATTTTGGGTGCCAATCTTATGAACCCCGAGATCCGCTTCGATAGAAAAGACTGTAGGGACTACCGTTTCCTTACTGAGGCTCATTTTTCCATACAGGAAAGACCATCTATAAGACGCAGCGATCACGGTTGAAGGGGAGGGAGCTTTTTGAAAATCAAGCTGGGCGGAAGTGCTCTGAAATTGTTCAGAGTAAGAACTGAGCCCTTTGAGTCTGTCTGCATACTTTAAACCCCATGCGGAGTCTTCATTAAAATAGTAAAACAACTGGATGCCCCAAAGAGTATTATTGAAAAACATTTCATCAATCACGGTGCCGGTCATGAATCCCAACTCAAGGCGCCCCGTAAAAGGAATAGAGCGATTTTTTACCGCCATATTGCTGTCTAAAAGAGGAATGACGGATTCAGTCGGAAGCTCGTCAGCTTCGATTTGAATAACTTCGGCCTGTCCACCGCAGGCAATAAAGAACGTGGCCAGTAAAATAAATCTTTTAGTTCCCTTTGAAATCATTGAGTCCGTTTTCCATTTCATTGACAAAATTTTCTCTGACGCGAATCAATTTCTTATAGTTGAAATCGGTCTTTGTATTCAGGTTGCTGACATCCGGTTTTGCCGTGGAACCTGTTACAAGTTCATCTTCAAAGTTCAGTTTGACCCTGCGACTTTTCTTACTTGTTCCTGATGAAGCTTCTTTCTTGGGCTCACTCCAGGCGTTCGTGGACGCCACAAGAATTAGAAGAGGAATAAGAATTAAGTTATTCTTCCACACAACGGTTTACTCCTAAGTATTGATAGTTGCCGATTTCGTCGCGCCAGTACTCACCTTCAAAAGGCCAATACCGATAACCGTTTTTTACGTAGAAATCGCGAGTTTCACTGGCATTGATTTGCGAAGAAGAGTTGTTAATGCGCTTGATATATTCTTTTCTTGCAGCCAATTTTTTGCCGTTAAGAATCTCGTAGCGAAGAAGGCCTATGTCGCCAGTAAAGAAAGCCAGCTCTTGTTCTTTATTGTACAGAGCATATCGCAAGGATTCTCCCGCGCTCTTGCTGCTATTTGCAAGTCGCGAATCCAGAATTTTGACGGCGTATTTGCGCACAGATATGTCTTCTGGGCGATTGAAAGTTTTTAGAATGCGGGTCTTTTCGTCTTGAATTCGTGCTATGTACTCCAATTTGTTTTTAAGAGGAGGTACATCTAAAAGGGATCTCACGATAAACAAGGGCAAACGACCTTTATAGTTTGGTCGCTTTCCGTTTTTGATATCTTTCAAGTATTTCTGAGTTTCTTCGATTTGCGTAAAGTAAAATGCGGGTGTTTCATTTGATTTATTTAAGTCAGAAAGAGTCGAAAAGGCCGAGGTGTAATTCTTCTGAAAATTCTCGAGAGCCTTTTCCGCTTCCTCATTTTGGCAAACGAAGATCAGAATAATAGTGCGAAGGATGAGCGACTCGGGATCATAGAAATTTTCGTAAAAAGGCGTGTGCAAAGTTTGTACTGTGCTCATAGCACTTCGCAACTTCCCAGCACGGAACAAGGCCCAGGTTAATTCCATCTGAGCCTCTCGGAAAAGAGGATGATCCTTTGGAATCTCTCGATAGAGAGTAGCCGCATCATTCCAGCGCTTGGCTTGATAATAAGCACGAGCCAGGGCAACAGCCGCTCGGCCTCGCGGTACATCTGTGATGGGATTCTGAAAGTATTTGTTATAGAGCTTCTCTAAGAAGGGCAAGGCCTGAGCTGTATTATTCTGTTTTAAATATATAAGGGCGGCTGTGTATAAGGCCTCGTCACTGTCCGATTTAAGCTGCAAAGCCTGCTGAACGAATCCTAAAGCCTCATCGAATTTTCCTTCACGCATAAGTGCTTGAGCCATGCGCTTCAGGTAAATGTCCTTGGCAATCTCGTTCAGATTTTGCGCATCGAGTTTTTTCAAGGTGTAGTCCAGTAAACCCGTGTCGTTCAGTTGTTCTGAAATCTCGACAAGATTTTCAAAAGCGGTTTGCGCTGGTTTGGGTGGGGCATTTTGAGCCACGACAATAAACGGAAATGCTGCGGTTTGATAAAGTTTTAGCTTTAGAAAAGATTGAGCCAGATAAAATCGAGCTTTCATTTTTTCTTCCGGCTTACCTTGGGGAGAAAAAATTATTTTATAATACTGATTAGCAGCTTTTCTGTAGTCCTGATTTTTGCTTTGGGATTGAGCCGAAGCAGTTATGCCAGCCAGAAACAGGGTTGAAAGAAGAATACTTTTTTTCATCGGTAGATAGGCTCCGGAAAGAAGTGTCCATAGCTAATAGTCAGAAATAGAGAGTTCGAAGCTTGTTTTTCGCCAAGGTAGTTGTGGGCCTCATAAAATGCCCAATTGAGGTCGAGGCGCAAGGCCGAAGATCTTGAGAGAGAAAAAACGTCGCCTATGCCAATCTGAAAACTCGTGGTTTCTTCATCATCATGAGTGCGGACTTTGCCAAGGCCGATGGTTTGATAGACCTCAAAAGGAATAATGCGGTAGTTTAGCAGGGCGGTTTTTCCGTATATGGAATTGAAATACAGATTGAGTCCGTAAAAAGCCGAAAGAGACACCAAACTTTTCACCGAAAGTTTTTGCACGGATTCCAATTTGTTCACTTCGTCGCGGGCCTGGGAAGTGAAGAGGTAGCCAAAGGCTTCGACGCCCCAGGTTTCCGTAAAATGATAGCTTGCTTTCAGATTAAGACCGATTGTGCGGAAAAAAACGTCGGAAGGAAGAAGTGTAAACCCCGCCCCAAGCTGAACTCTGTTTGTTTTTGGCATGTAGTTCTTTTGAATGGTAGCGAGATCTAAAAAGAAGCTTTCGGATTGAACGGATGTATATTCGACCTTTTGGGTCTTTTGCTTTGGTTCAAAGGATTGTGAGGGGCGACTTTTAAATTCACTGGCTTTTGTTTCTAAAAGTTTTTCTACAAAATCGATGTCTTGTTGTTGTTCAGACTCCGTCGCGTCCTGCGCCGCAGATGTTATCGACACTATTAACAGGAATGCAGAAAGGAGTCTTTGAATACGAAATAGTTTCATAGATGTAACTTCAACAAGTTGCATTTTGTTTGGCAACACCGCCATTGTCTGTGGGGTGTATTATCGTTGCTCACGAATACACAATCTCGCCTAGGCAACACTTTGAGGTCCTAAAACAAACTCCTCTTCGCATGCGATCGGAAAAGCAATTATCTTTGTGTTATGAGGCAAATTGGTTCTTATCAAATACTGAAATCTATCGCGAAAGGTGGAATGGCAGAAGTGTTCCTTGCTAGGTCTGTGTCAAGCGGGTTGGGAAAGTTAGTGGCGCTGAAGAGAACGCTCCCAGACTATTTAGACAGTGAGGAAATGGGGCAGATGTTTTTGGACGAAATGAAAGTCGCTGCCTGTTTGAATCATAGGAATATTGTGCAGACCTTTGACTTCGGCATGGTTCAATCTCAGGCCTACTTCGTTATGGAGTTCATTCACGGTGTTTCTTTGCGTGAACTTGTGGCTTACCTTCGTGACGAAAATGAATACCTCGATCTGGCGATGGTGTTTTACATTATCAAAGAAGTTGCGGAGGGATTGGACTACGCCATCCGCGTACAGGACCCATCAAGCGGTCGCCCATTAAGTCTTGTGCATCGAGACCTCAGTCCGCACAACATCATGATTACCTATAATGGTGAAGTTAAAATCATTGATTTTGGGGTCGCTAAGGCATCTGCTACCCAGCAGACTGTTCATGGTGTTGTGAAGGGAAAGATTGCCTACATGAGCCCTGAGCAGAATAGGGGAGAACCTATTGATCAACGCAGTGATCTGTTCTCTTTAGGGGTCGTTTTCTGGGAACTTTTAACCAATCGGAGATTCTTTTCCGGGCAAAGTGTTCATGAAGTTAAAGAACGTGTTCGTGAATATCGAATAGAAAATCTCAATTTTTCGGAATCTCAAAGGGTTGAGTTCGCAAGAGACATTCTTGCAAAGCTTCTACATCATAAGGTTCAAAAGAGATATCAAGGACCTCGTGATTTAATTAAGGATTTGAACTTTGTCCTCAATCGCGTTTATCCATTCTTTTCATCCGAAGAGTTGGCAGCGCGACTTAAGAATGATTATTTTCAAAAAAAGTTTTTAGATTCAACTGAAGACTTTAAAGTGATGCAGGCATCTAAATTAGAGCCAGAGCTGCTTGTTGAAAAAACTGTTCTCACGGCTAAGAGTCAAAAACCGAAGTTGCCGCCACAGAGGCTGGCGAGTGTGAATAGGTTTCGGGTTGTTAGCGAAAATGCGAGATCACTGAATTTGGGGCGATTATTCTTTGTATTAGTCTTACTGTTTATGGGATGTCTTGCTGCGGTTGCATACAGAGTCTATTTCCCCAATTATAACTGGGATCTTTCAAGTTATAAACAAGTGGTTCAAGAGGTCAGTGAAAAAGTCACTGGGGAAATACGAGGGCAACAAAAAGTTGTTGCAGTCATTCCTCAGCCAGTCACCGTTGTCTTTTCGTCAAATCCTCCTGGGGCTTCTATGCTGATTGATGGACAGTCGCATTCATTAAACATTCCTATTTCAGTAATGATGGAGTTAAGTAAAAACTATCAAATTGATGTCTACAAAGAGGGGTATATCCCTCGCAGCTTTAAGTTTTTACCGACGAAGTCGACCCAATATGAAATTAAACTTGAACGTTTCCCTTTCCTGCGGGTTGCTGCCAATCAGGAGGAGTTTAAAGTTAAAAAAACGACGAGAAGAAAAAGAAAAAAATAACCCAAATGAGTGTACTTCAGCGAATGAAGTACAGAACGCCATGCCTCTTTGCCCGCACAATAAAAATGTATTGTTAGAATCAAGTTGCTAAAAAAGGCGCCGTTCTTTATTTCTAAGAAACAAGGTGGATTCGCTTGAAGTTTCTAATATCTTTAACAATATTTCTGTTTGCTTCCTCTCATGCCTTTGCGGAAAAATCCAAAGACGAGTTTCAAATTATGACGGCGGTCTTCCCGCCATTTAGTTATGTGGACGCTCAGGGGAAACCAGTCGGTCTTATGACAGAAATCGTTGAAGAGCTTCTTGTAGAGTTGAAAAAACAAGGTAAAGCGGAAATGGCTCGTGCGACAATACAAGTCTTTCCTTGGAAGCGCGCTTATAAAATCTCAACGGAGCATCCGAATATCTTGATGTACCCTCTAGGCACGGTTCCAGCGGAACGTGAAAAGCTTTTCACGTGGGTGGGGCCGAAGATGACCCGCAGTATTTGGATTTACGCTTTAAAGGAAAAGGCCCCACAGCTTCAGTTAAAATCAAAAGAAGAGCTTAAAGGAAAAGTTGTCGGTGTGACACGCGGATACTCATGGACGGAAGACCTGCAAAAGTTAGGCGCCGTTATGGATGGAGCTGTCGACGATAAAATTTTGGTCTTAAAACTATTGGGGCGCCGAATGCCTTACATGGCAATTGACGAAGATGTTCTGGATTATATCCAGCGAGAAGTCAGCAAAGAGCATCCCGCATACGCTAAAGTGAAGTTTGAAAAAATAGTCCGTCTTTCAGACCTGGGCTACAGAACCTTTGGAGTCTCTAAGACCAGCGACCCTGAGATTGTTGAGTCTTTACAAAAAGCTTTTCAGGGGGTCGAGAAAAGAGGAGTGATTAAAAAACTCCAAAAGAAATATCCTTATCTGGAATTCACAAAAACAGGACATAGTTTTTGAGGCTGTGCGCCTAGTGAAAGTAACAGATCTAAAGTCGCCATCTTTAGAAACATCCCATCTGGAATGTCGAATGCAGCTCCGTGCAGCGCTTGATAAGGCGTTTGTCCATTACGACAGTATTCAATATCCCACCCAGCGTTGGCAGCGGCCTTGATAAAATCTCTACAGCCTTTCATAGTTGCAGAATGGATGAGGTGATTCAGGGATTTTGTTTTCCTTAAAACGGAAATCCGAAGCTTTCCTAAACTCATCGTCGAGCACATAGCAACCATATCATAGACTAAAGTTATGTCTTGAGACTTTGGCTGAAGCTTCAGCATAAACGCGCTGGAAAGACCATAATCTTTATCGTAAAAACCGGCGACGGGAAGCATCTCATGGAGCACGAGTTGTCGTTTTTGCTCATCGGAAAAATCTTTCCAATATTTTTGAGAAATCACGATTCTTGGAGGAAAAAGTGTGGGGTTGTTAATTGCGCTGACCTCCCTGCCGTTCAGAAACACCGTGGGAGTCGAGAGAACTTCGATAAGGTGGCGGAGGCCCTTAATTTTATTCAATTGAATGAATTCACTCTCTGAAAGAGTCTCGGCCTCTAACATTTGAGTCGTTTCATCCAGAACTTTGTAAAAATCCGCCACGAATCCGTCGCCACCATTAGTTTCCGTACCATTGCGAATGGCGAGGGCGGGTGAGGTATGAATGAGAGATGCAAATAAAAGGACAAGAATAACGTTCTTCATAGAACCACCGGGTAAAGAGCTAAGCTAACGTTGTAGAGTTGATCACGCTTGGTACGTTTTTCTGAAACTTTATTGATTCGCATGCGAGCGCGTTTCAAGATCATTTTAATGCTTGCCAGATCTTTTTCAGAAAGAGGAATTGTGAGTGTACTATTATCGCGAAGCTCAAACGGAATTGTGTCGATAGCGTCTTGGGCTTTCTTTAGGAATTCCTTTTGAAGAGCTTTTCTTTTCTCTGTTGTAAAGGGGATCGGCACTGTTGAGAAGGATTTGTATAGCACGTTAAACTGATCACCTTTGATTTCTACAGCACCTATTTGTGCAAGACGGTTCACGACTTCATTTAACTGAAGAAGAGAAACGTTCAGAGACTCTGCCAAGTCAGGAAGGCTATCGACATTCTTGAACTGTTTAAGATTCAACGCCTCTAAAACATGGATATGTAAAATGTCGAAGTAGTTTTCAAATTCCTGAACGGAAAAAGCCGTCATACCGGATTTTTTTGTCGCTTTGAAAGCGGTACTTCTTCGGATGTCGAGAGCTTCCAGAATTTCCTTTTGGGTCATTGGAGAAATATTGAGTCCGTTGAGAAGCGAACGTGCCGTTGCCTGCGTTGCGACTCTTGTGTTGTTCATAATGCGCAAAAGAGCACCCGCTTCAATGCTAAGGCTTTTTGCGAATGCCCGGAGACTGTATCTGGGGTTTTTATTTCTTCGTTTTTCAAATTCGTTATGTAGAAGAGATGAAAGATCCATGACGGCTATTCATAGTGGAATTTGAGATTTTGTCAAATTACTTTGAATAGCTAGGTATTATTATCATTCTATACGGCAAGAAAAATTGATCGGCTCCTGTTCCCAAAAGAGTTGCTTTTATAAATTGCGAGCAACGGAGACATGATCAACTGATCTTCACTTAAAATTCTGGAAGCAACGATATCTAGTTACAGAGTCACCATAAATCTAAAGAATGGCTTTTGGGGTTCCGAATAAAGTGAGGATTCTTCAACCACAGGTGGATGTTATGGAGCGATTGGTTTGGAGCCTTATATTTTCAGTTTTACTTTCCGGATGTGGATTAGAAGCGTCCATCGAAAATTTGGATTCTATTGCCTCTGATAAAGATTTTAAGCAGGCCCAAAGAAAACAGCCAGATATTTCACAAACAGAGACTGTCACGTCGGCCTCAGGTTATCAAATTCAAGGATCATGGAATGAGCTTTCCCAAGATAAACATCTGGCAAATGGCTATAAAATTGAAGGAGTTTTCTATGAGTAGGCTGTGGAACCGCCATCTTCTATTACTCTTTTTCCTGATCGACCCTTCATGGAGCTTTGCGCAGTCTCACAAAGGTCTTACTTTTCAGGCCTTCGTTAAACAGCCGAATGGATCACCTTTAAGCATTTCAGGTATTCCGATTCAATTGCAAATTTTATCTCCGAACGACTGTATTCTTTACAGTGAAACTCATAATGGAATGAGCGTTAACAATGGTTATTTAAATGTTGTGCTTGGTTCCGGAGTAAGAAGTTCCGGGGATCCAGGTTTGGCTATGAATGCCGTTTTTAATAATAAAGTAACGGTACCAAGCCTTAACTCAACTTCTGGGGGAGTCGGAGACTGTACCTACACTCCATCGGTGGGAGGGCAGGATGCCCGTCGTCTGCGAGTTTATTTCCAAGCGAATGCCGACACAATTGATGCAAACTTCAATATTCGTGCGACGGCCTTTGCGATCGAGTCAGAAAGACTCGAAGGCAAATCTGCAAATGAATTTATTCAAACATCCCCTCTGTTAACCCAGCCTCTTTTGGAAAATTTCTTTTCGACTTTGACGGCTTCGACAAATAAATCTGTCACTTGGAATGGAACAAGCTTTACATCCTATAATCCCGCTGATGGCAGCTCACTGACAAATGTACCTTGGAGTTCCCTGACGGGAGTTCCCTCTCCTCTTTCGGGAATCGCTGGTTTAAATTGTGCTAACAACGAAATCTTAAAGTGGAATGGGACGGCATGGACGTGTGCTGTTGACAGCGCGGGGGTTGGAACAGTGACGGCGGTCAATGCTCAAGCTCCTCTCACGAGCACAGGGGGAGCTGCGCCGACGATTGGATTGTCTGCGGGTTCAACGGCAGGTCAAGCCTTGCGTTGGGACGGAAGCACTTGGGTGGCGCAAAAATTAGATTATTCAACGGATGTGGTGAATTCTAACTCTTTAAGCCCTTGGCCGACAACTTCATGCGCCGCTAATGAGTTCCTTGTGTGGAGTTCCATCACGGACTCATTCACATGTTCGGGTATTCCTGATGCGACAGGCACGCAAAAAGGACTTGTGCAGATAGGGGCAGGTCTTAGTGTTGCGGGCGGAGTCGTTTCATTGAGCACCTCGGGCGTAACGGCGGGGACGTATGGTTCCTCCACGCAAATTCCGCAATTGCAAGTGGATGCGCAGGGAAGAGTTGTGGCTGTCACAAACACGGCTGTCAATGATACGACGAAATTGCCGTTATCGGGAGGAACTCTTTCTGGTGCGATTGATATGGCTGGAAATAATATTCTGTATTCTGGCTTTATCACGATGAATTCCGGAAAATCATTGCATCTTTCCAACAATGCCACGGATCCTGTGGGACTCACAGCCGCCGATAAGGGTAAGTTGTGGTACAACTCCACGGACAATGTGGTGAAGTACTGGGATGGAACCGCGGCGAAGACGTTTATTGCAAAAACCTGTGCGGCCGGTCAGATTCTAAAATATGATGGCAGTGATTGGGTGTGTGGCACTTCGGATATTGGCAACAGTGCGACACTCACTAATGCCAAGCTGTGGATCGGGGATGGTACTAACAAAGCGCAAGAGGTCAGTCTTTCCGGTGATGCGACGGTTTCGAATGCCGGTGTGTTAACTCTTGCGAACTCTGGCGTGACAGCAGGGACGTATTCTAAAGTCACTGTCGATGCCAAGGGACGTGTGACTGTCGGAGCGAACATTGGTTCCTCTGATGTGACAACAGCCTTAGGTTATACTCCACTCAATAAAGCTGGTGATGTCTTGGGCGGGCCTTTGGGGCTTAATGCCGTGACCTCGGATCCTACGGGGCTTACTCCGGCTGATAACGGAAAAGTTTGGTACCGTTCTGACACAAATGAAATCAAATATTGGAATGGTACTGCCGCTGTGGCCTTGGGGGCTGCAGGTTCTGGCATGCAGAGTTTGAATGGACTGAATGGAAGTGCTCAGAGTTTCGCGACAGGAACGGCGGGAACTGATTTTGGTATTTCTTCTTCTGGAACTGTTCATACCTTTAATTTTCCAAGTGCCTCGGGCTCAAATCGTGGTCTTTTGACTTCGACGGACTGGACGACATTTAATTCAAAACTAAGTGCGGTTTCCAATTCCGCGAATTTAGCAGACGCAAAAATTTGGGTCGGTGATGGGACCGGAAAAGCTCAAGAGGTTTCTTTAAGTGGAGATGCGACAGTTGCAAATACGGGAGCTTTGACGATTGGAGCCGGAACTGTCACATCCGGAAAAATTTTAGATGGAACTGTTCTTGGAACGGATTTAAATTTCACGGGCGTTAATACGGCAACATCAGGTATTGCGGTTGTTGATTCTACTGGAAAGTTCTTTAACTTTGCTTGTGCGACGACGGGGCATGTTCCGACATGGACCGTTTCTGGATTTGCGTGCCAAGCACCGACACCTCTTTTGCCTTCATTGAGTGATGGAAAAATCTGGATAGGTGATGGCACAAACGCGGCCGTTGCACAATCAATGTCAGGTGATGCAACGATCAGTAATACAGGCACGGTTACCGTGACAAACGTACGCGTAGACCGTGTCTCTTCAGCGGCGGGACAATATCTATCTTACAAACCTAACGACGTGTCGTGTGCTAACAATGAAGTTTTAAAATGGAATGGCACAGGTTGGATTTGCGGAACTGACAATGCAGGAACTGGAACGGTGACGGGTGTGACAGCAACGTCACCGCTTGCAAGTTCCGGAGGAGCCGCACCTGTTATTTCCATTTCAAATGGTTCAACGACAGGACAAACACTACGTTGGGACGGTTCTGCTTGGGTGGCCGCACAGTTGTCAAACTCAGATGTGACGGGACTTGGAGCTTTAGCTACGAAAAACTCCGTGGATCTTGGAACCGCGGATGCGACAGGAACTTTGGCGGCGGGACGTATGCCGGCACTTACTGGTGACGTAACTTCGACAGCGGGCTCGTTGACAACGACGTTGGCCAACTCCGGTGTGACAGCGGGAACTTATTCTAAAGTCACTGTCGATGCCAAAGGTCGTGTAACAGTTGGAGCGAATATTGGTTCTGCTGACGTCACGACAGCTTTAGGGTACACACCGTTGAATAAAGCGGGCGATGTGATGACCGGCACCATCGGTCTTGGCAGTTATACGAATGCTACAGAAGCGACTCTTGTGGCAGGTTATGGTGCTGGCGACAAAGGTAAAACTTGGTTTAACACCACAACGAATCAAGTAAAGTATTGGGATGGAGCTGGGGCGCAAGCTTTAGGTATTTCGGGGGCTGGTTTGACGTCACTAGGTGGTCAAACGGGTTCTACTCAAACTTTTGCGACAGGAACTTCGGGAACTGCTCCTGCTTGGTCATCAGGATCAAACACTCATACGTTGAATATTCCGATGGCATCCACTGCGGGGACAACAGCGGGTTTATTGAGTAAATCAGACTATGATGCTTTCAATGCAAAACAGGCCGCAGGCAATTATGTGACTGCGTTGACTGGTGACGTGACAGCGTCAGGTCCTGGTTCAGCGGCGGCAACAATTGCAGCGGACGCTGTGACTACTGGAAAAATTTTAGATGGAACTGTTCTTGGAACGGATTTAAATTTCACAGGCGTTAATACGGCAACATCAGGTATTGCGGTTGTTGATTCAACAGGTAAGTTCTATAACTTTGCTTGTGCGACGATGGGGCATGTTCCGACATGGACCGTTTCTGGATTTGCGTGCCAAGCACCGACACCTCTTTTGCCTTCTCTGGCAAGTGGAAAAATTTGGATCGGTGATGGAACAAATGCTGCAGTCGCACAGACGATGTCAGGTGATGCTACAATTTCAACGGCAGGTGCTTTGACTCTTGCGAACTCAGGAGTGACAGCGGGAACTTATTCAAAAGTGACTGTGGATGCAAAAGGGCGTGTAACAGTTGGCGCGAATATCGGTTCCTCTGATGTGACAACGGCCTTAGGGTATACGCCTCTAAATAAAGCCGGCGATGTTATGTCAGGTCTCTTGGGTCTTAGTGGTGTCACGTCAGATCCAACGGGTTTGGTGGCTGCTGACAAAGGTAAAGTTTGGTATCGTACAGATACGAATGAAATCAAATATTGGAACGGCACTGCAGCAGTGGCCTTGGGGGCTGCGGGTTCAGGTTTGCAAAGTTTAAATGGTCTTAGCGGGTCTACACAAACTTTTGCAACGGGTACGACGGGAACAGATTTTAATATTAATTCTTCAGGTTCAGCCCATACATTTAATTTCCCAAGCGCATCTGGGGCAAATCGAGGTCTTTTAACTTCTGCTGATTGGACGGCGTTTAATGCAAAACTTGATGCTGTTTCTAACACTGCAAACTTAGCAAACACAAAAATCTGGGTCGGTGATGGTGCCGGTAAGGCACAAGAAGTTTCCGTGAGTGGGGATGCAACGATTTCTAACACAGGTGCAGTAACAGTAAATAATGTCCGTGTGGATCGTGTGTCTTCAGCAGCGGGACAATATCTATCTTACAAACCTAACAACGTGGCGTGTGCTAACAATGAAGTCTTAAAATGGAATGGCACAAGTTGGATTTGCGGAGTTGATAACGCAGGAACTGGAACGGTGACGGGGGTGACAGCGACAGCGCCGCTTGCAAGTTCTGGAGGGGCCGCACCTGTAATTTCCATTTCAAGTGGTTCAACGACGGGACAAGCGCTTCGTTGGGATGGTTCTGCTTGGGTGGCCGCACAACTTTCAAACTCTGATGTGACGGGGCTGGGCGCTTTAGCGACTAAAAACTCTGTAGATCTTGGTACTGCGGATGCAACAGGTACTCTCGCGGCAGCACGTATGCCAGCACTTACTGGTGACGTGACTTCGACAGCGGGATCTTTAGCGACGACACTAGCAAACTCTGGTGTCACTGCAGGAACTTATTCGAAAGTCACTGTCGATGCGAAAGGTCGTGTGACAGCTGGAGCAAATATTGGTTCCTCTGATGTGACAACAGCTTTAGGTTACACGCCATTGAATAAAGCTGGCGATGTGATGACAGGTACAATCGGTCTTGGCAGTTATACGAATGCCACAGAAGCGACATTGGTTTCGGGTTATGGTGCTGGTGATAAAGGTAAAACTTGGTTTAATACCACAACCAATCAAGTGAAGTATTGGGATGGAGCTGCGGCACAAGCTTTAGGTATTTCGGGAGCAGGCTTAACATCTTTGGGTGGTCAAACGGGTTCAACACAAACGTTTGCGATAGGAACTTCGGGAACTGCTCCTGCTTGGTCTTCGAGTTCAAATACTCATACTCTAAATATACCGATGGCATCCACTGCGGGGACAACAGCGGGTTTATTGAGTAAATCAGACTACGATGCTTTCAATGCAAAACAGGCCGCAGGCAATTATGTGACTGCGTTGACTGGTGACGTGACAGCGTCAGGTCCTGGTTCAGCAGCGGCAACAATTGCAGCGAATGCTGTGACCACTGGAAAAATTTTAGATGGAACTGTTTTAGGTACAGATCTTAACTATACTGGAGTCAATGCAGGAACTTCTGGAATCGTGATCAAAGATAGCACAGGCAAGTTCTTTGATTTCGCCTGTGGCACTGCAGGTCATGTCGCTACTTGGACTGTGTCAGGTTGGGCGTGCCAAGCACCGTCTCCACTTTTACCGTCTTTAGCTAGTGGAAAAATCTGGATCGGTGATGGTACGAATGCCGCTGTCGCACAAACAATGTCGGGTGATGCCACGATTTCAACTGCAGGAGCTTTGACTCTTGCGAACTCTGGGGTCACTGCGGGAACTTATTCAAAAGTGACTGTGGATGCGAAAGGGCGTGTGACCACGGGGGCTAATATTGCGTCTTCGGATGTGACAACGGCTCTGGGGTATACTCCTGTCAATGTCGCTGGTGACACGATGTCGGGTGACTTAACTTTCAGTGGTACCAAAGGTATAAAATTGAAAGACACAAGTGGTCCTGAAAACGTTTATATCAAATCACCTGGAACATTGGGAGCTTCTTATACTTTGACTTTACCAACAGCGGCTCCAGCAGCAGGGCAGACACTTCAGTCTGATGCCTCAGGAAATCTTTCGTGGACGTCAAGTGCTGGTGGTGTCACAAGTGTGACTGCAAGCACTCCACTTTCTTCAAGTGGAGGAGCCACTCCGAATATCACAATCTCTCAGGCCAACACGACAACGGATGGTTATCTAAGTTCAACAGACTGGAATACCTTTAATTCTAAACTGGGAACTTCCGGTGGAACAATGACGGGAATGCTGACGTTGGCAACAGGTACAACGACACTTTCGCCAATGAGAATTCCTGCGGGAACTTTGGTGACAACTCCAGTCAGTGGAAATATTGAAAGTGACGGTTCGAATCTTTATTGGACAAGTAGCACTCCGACTCGTCAAAAGCTTGCAAGTTACACTGGCACTCCTGCGAACGGACAGCTTCTTATCGGGAATGGATCAGAATTTTCTTTAGCCAATATTACCGCGGGTTCCGGAATTACAGTGACGAACTCTGCTGGGGGAATCACTATTGCGTCATCAGGCGGTGGTGGAAGTGTAACGAGTGTCACAAGTGCGAACACGGATATTTCTGTTGCAACGACAACGACGACACCGGTTCTCACTCTAAATTCAGGAACTGGTGCGAATCAAATTGTGAAGTTAAATGGAACTTCACAGCTTCCGGCTGTTGATGGTAGCTTACTGACCTCTCTAAATGCATCGAATCTAGGAAGTGGAACTGTTCCAGCAGCGAGAATGCCAGCTCTAACTGGTGATGTCTCTATGACTGCAGGAACAACCACAACGAGTGTCGATAAAATTAAGGCAAAGAGTGTCGTGCCCGTGGCATATGCTGCAGGTCAACATCTTCGTTATGATGGCACGAACTGGGTGAATGCGCTCGTTGCTCTTTCGACAGATATTACAGGCACATTAGCGGTGGCAAATGGTGGTACGGGGGCTACGACTGCGGCAGCGGCAAGAACGAATTTAGGTCTTGGGACTGCGGCAACTCAAAACACGGGATCAGCTTCTGGCAATGTGCCTTTGATTGGTGTGAGTGGCATTACGAACAATATGATGTGTACTTCAGATGGAACGGGTTCAGTGATTTGTAATACGGCGATTCCGTCAGGGTCTCAGTGGACGACTTCGGGGAGTAACATTTATTATAATACTGGTAACGTCGGCATTGGTACGACGAGTCCGACCTGGTTGTTGTCGCTTTCGAAATCAGACAGCAGTGTCTATGCCTCCTCTTCCGCTTCAGCGAATATGCCGGGTCCTGCTAGTGGAAGCGTAGTTGTTGTGCAGAACTCTAGCGCCACAAGTGGATCGGCCGCTTATTTAGATCTTTGGACAAGAAATGCAGGCAGTTCTTCTAATCATGCTTATATCGGTGGGATTTCAACGAATGCATCCTATGCGCCTAGTATTGTTTTTGGAACGAGTACTGGTGCATCCTCTTATGCAGAGCGCATGCGTATCGACTCCGCGGGTAACGTCGGTATCGGCACGTCCAGCCCCCTGGCGAAACTGCATTTGAAGACCGGCAATCTTTCGGCAAACAATATGTCTATTATTCGTCTTGAAGCGACGGATCCAATCAATGGTGCTGATGCATCCAATTATTGGATTGGTTATTCAGATGATGAGGCCTCAGGCTACACGCGCATGACATTTAGTGCAGTGGATTCCATTGCTGGAGGCGGAGGATACCGCTTTAAGGGTGTTGCGGCAGCTCAGGATGTCGTAATCAGTGCAAACACAGGCAATGTCGGTTTAGGAACCGCTTCGCCAGTTTCAAAACTACAAGTGTCCGGTGGATCTTTGACAACAGCATATTCTGCGATTTCAAGTCTCACTGTCGATTTTTCTACGGCAAACGTTATTTCCACAACAGCCGCTGCAGGAACTTTAGTATTAAACAATATGCAAAATGGAACTAGCTACACGCTCATCGTTCAGAATACGGGTAGTTATACTTTGTCAGGTTCCAGTGTCTCCACCTGGAGATGTGCGCCAGCTTGTTCTGGTGGAGTCATTTCAAATACTTCCGGTCACGTCTTGATCACGATTTTAAAAGCGGGAACGACAGCTTATGTTAGCTATATCTCGGATATGTAAGATGAATATTTTTATTGTTCCATTTTTATTCGGATTCATAAACACAGCGCTGGCAGGAGGTATTCTGCCAACAGGCGCGTGGTCGCAGAAGAATTCGGTGAAGGTGAAGCAGGTTGCATCAGGATTAAATCATACTTGTGCTATTTTGGATAACTCGACGGTGAAATGCTGGGGATACAATTCCAGCGGTCAATTGGGTCAAGGCCATGCAAATAATTTAGGAGATGGTACCGGAGAGATGGGTGATTCACTCCCTGCGGTGAATTTAGGAACGGGTCGAACAGCTGTGCAGATTACGGCGGGTGATTTTTTTTCCTGTGCTCTACTCGATAATGCGACGGTGAAGTGTTGGGGATCTAACAACGATGGCCAACTAGGTCAAGGTCATATGAATCTTATAGGGGATGGTGCTGGAGAGATGGGTGATTCATTACCGGCAATCAATTTAGGAACGGGTCGAACGGCAGTGCAAATCTCCGCGGGTAGCTATCACACCTGTGCTGTTCTCGACAATTCTACAGTGAAGTGTTGGGGATACAATCCTAGCGGTCAATTGGGTCAAGGTCATGTGAATGATTTAGGAGATGGTGCTGGAGAGATGGGTGATTCATTACCGGCAATCAATTTAGGAACGGGTCGAACCGCCGTGCGAATTTCCGCAGGTAGCCTTTATACTTGCGCTCTTCTCGACAATTCTACAGTGAAATGTTGGGGAGCCAATACCAATGGTCAATTAGGTCAAGGTCATACAAATCCCTTAGGAGATGGTGCCGGAGAGATGGGGGATTCGCTTCCCGCTGTGAATTTAGGAACGGGTCGAACAGCAGTGCAAATTTCAACGGGCGGTAGTCACACCTGTGCTCTTCTCGATAATTCGACAGTAAAGTGTTGGGGAGCTAATAACAACGGTCAATTGGGTCAAGGCAATACAACTCAATTAGGAGATGGCGCCGGAGAAATGGGCGATTCATTGCCGACGGTCGATCTGGGCACTGGTCGCACAGCCTTGCAGATTTCCTTCGGTACCAATCATTCGTGCGCGCTTTTGGATAATTCAACAGTGAAGTGCTGGGGATTCAACGGCAATGGTCGATTAGGCCAAGGTCATACGAATATCTTAGGAGATGGTGCTGGAGAAATGGGGGACTCTTTGCCAGCGATCTCCCTAGGAACGGGACGCACCGCTATACAAATTTCCGCAGGTGGTAATCATACATGTGCTTTGTTAGATAACTCTACGTTGAAGTGTTGGGGATATGGCAACTGGGGGCAATTAGGTCAGGGCAATATAAATAATCTAGGCGCCGGCGCCGGAGAAATGGGCGACGCCCTCCCCGCAATCAAATTAGGAAGTTCGCCATCGCGTTTGGTAAAAGCCAAAGACACAAGAATCGGTCCAAGCAAATTTAAGCAGATTGCTATGGGTTTTAATCACACCTGTGCTCTCTTGGATAATTCGACAGTGAAGTGCTGGGGACAAAATACCTATGGTCAGCTCGGTCAAGGTCATACAAATAATTTAGGAGATGGCGCAGGAGAAATGGGTGATTCCTTACCTGCGATCAATTTAGGAACAGGTCGAACAGTCTTGCAAATTTCAGCGGGTGACTTTCATACCTGTGCTCTTTTGGATAATTCCTCTGTGAAGTGTTGGGGGCGCAACGACGCTGGTCAGCTCGGTCAAGGTCATGTGAATAGTTTAGGCGATGGTGTCGGAGAAATGGGTGATTTATTACCTGCAGTCAGTTTAGGGACAGGTCGAACAGCCGTGCAAATTGAAGCAGGAGGTAGTCACACCTGCGCTATTTTGGATAATTCGACGGTGAAGTGCTGGGGACAGAATAGTGTTGGTCAACTTGGTCTAGGCAGCACAAGCAGACGAGGAGACGGCCCCGGCGAAATGGGTGATTCGTTACCTGCAGTCAATTTAGGAACAGGTCGAACAGCAGTGCAAATCTCCATCGGCACGGAGTTCACTTGCGCTCTTTTGGACAATTCCTTGGTGAAGTGTTGGGGATACAATGGCAGTGGTCAACTTGGTCAAGGTAGCATAACCAATTTAGGAGACGGCGCAGGAGAAATGGGTGATTCCTTACCTGCGATCAATTTAGGAACAGGCCGGACAGCAGTGCAAATCTCCGCCGGTAGCGGGCACACGTGTGCTCTTTTGGATAATTCGACGGTGAAATGTTTTGGCAGAAATTCAGAAGGAGAGCTCGGTCAAGGTAATACAACTCAACTAGGAGATGGCGCAGGAGAAATGGGTGACTCTTTGCCTGCGATTAATTTGGGAACGGGGCGGATAGCGGTTCAAATTTCAGCGGGTCTTTACCACACTTGTACTTTATTGGACAATTCGAGCGTGAAGTGTTGGGGTTACAACATCTATGGTCAATTAGGCAAAGGTAATACAAACAATTTAGGAGACGGCGCAGGAGAAATGGGCGATTCGTTAACAGCGATCAGCTCAGGGACAGGTCGAACAGCCGTGCAAATTATAACAAAATGTAATTACAACTGCGCTCTTTTAGATAATTCGACGGTGAAGTGCTGGGGATACAATGCTAACGGAGAACTCGGTCAAGGCCATGTAAACAACCTAGGCGACGGCGCCGGCGAAATGGGCGATGCACTTTCTGCAATCCAACTCGGAACTAGCAAATAAACCTAACTTCGCGAGCAACAGAGTCACGTTTCTGACGTTGTAGAACAATTATCAAAAGCCAGCAAAGTGATTCTGTTTTCCGATAGATACCGTTTTAGTTTCTCGAAAGATGATTAAAGTCTTCATTTTTGATAAACCTACGGATCAAATAAATCAAACTTCATGCGGCCCTTTTTTTGCTTTCACTAAAAAACACTGGGTGAAAAAATAAGAGGGGGAAATAATGAACAAATTTTATTGCAAGACATTGGTTATTTTAAGTTTGCTGATGAGCTCGATCGCGGTAGCAGGCAACGGAGCACCTTCAGGAGCACACTATAATTTAAATATCATCGGAGTTCCTAAAGGTAAATCGGCAGACATGTCAAACAATGACGGTCATCGCATTTTTATGCCTCTTTTTGGAACAGCAAAAATTCTTCTTCAAGAAGGTTCTGAATTTCAAGTGATGGATGCAAATGGGACAGATGGTACGGCGAAGTTTCAGTTACCTAATCCAGATCCAGACAACGATGGCATTACGACTTATTCTGTGTTTGTCAGAGCATTAGGAAAACCGGGTGGTGAGGCTCGAGTGTCGACATGCGCTACCGACCCATTATCAGGTGAGGAAGTGTGCAGTACTTTAAGCACGGTCGCAGTTCGTGAATCAGGCAAATCTTCATTCACGAACGTCACGAAACAGCTTTTATATATTTATGCAGATCTCGATGGGGACGGAGTCGAGGAACGCTATCCTCTGTTCGACGATCGCCTTCAAGACTATTTTTGGAGCTATGACAACAAAGGCCTTAAAGTTTTACAGATGAGGTTTTATGAAATGATGACGAACGTGAATTAAAACGAAATACAGTTTCCTTCAATCTCTTAGAGGAAAGAGCATATCTTTCCTCTATTTCATTTCGTCCCGCCAATCCAGGATGTTGCTCTGTGATTTGTAAGCAATAATTTATCAATTTGAGCATCTCCTGCATAATCTCTGTTTACCGAAAAGAGAGTGTCGATATAGACGAAGGAGAGGAATAACATATGAAACGTATTTTTAACTCAATAGCGGTAAGCGGTTCTTTGGTGGCATCAATGTTAATGACAGCTTGTGCTCATCAAGAGATTCAACCAAAATTTACAGCAGGATTTGAGCAAGAACGAAATCTGGCGAGTGCCGAAACAAAAGGCTGCAATCCTCCGGCAGGATATTTAGTAGGTTCTAGAGTTCACTACAAATACACACAATACAATAATCAAGAGATGGTAGGCACTGTCGCGTGGCTTGGGTGCGACGGGACGATGAAAGTTTATTGGGATACGGGCCTGTCACAAATTGGTTATGATATTTTGAATCCACAAAAGACAGTTGTTGGAAAAATCTGCAAGAGTGCCAGTCAGAATCAAAAGTGTGCTGAAGTCATGAAGGATCCCCGTACTGCACACATTGAATCCGGAGCTGTGGAGTTTTTTGATGATGGTTTTGCGTATCTGAAAATTCAAGGTGCTGGTATTAAAGCTAACAGCGATGGAAGTCGCTATGCTCCCACTTTTGAATAGATAATAGTTACGAAATGTCTTATTTCAAAGCCATTTCAAGCGTGAATTGGCTTTGAATTATTCAAGATCTAGTCTCTCGCTTCACTTAGAAATTCGACTAACGAAAGATTTTTTAAGCAAACCCTTAAATTCTTGATCATCTATTGTATCCCTAAATTTGCCGTCAATACGCCGAATGCCTACTATTTTTAGAAAGACGGGAAAATACTTTCCCTCGATATTGACCAAAGAAATATTTCGAGAGTTCGAGATGTCGTTGCAATTGCAATCAGTGATCATTTGAAATCCATTTACAGAGATCTTGTAAATCTGTCCAAGAATAACTCCCTGATCGAACTCGATCGCCGCTTCCAATCTGACAGGTTGAGCTAGGTCATTCTTTTTTAAGATATTAAAAAGACGAGCAAGAAAATTGGAGTCCACAATAGCCTCTCAATGTTTATTTATAGATCGGATGTAAATTAAAGACACCGTCAAACGACCAAATCAATGACCGCACGGAACCCATGGTTGGCGGCCATGGCGCAGACCAATGTTCTTAACGAAAGGATGTTTTTTCCTTTAACGCCGATGATTCTTCCGCGATGTTCTGGGGGAGCCTCAAGTTTGTAAACGGTGGTTTTTTCGCCTTTATAATAGCTTACCTTTATGGATCCATCAGAGGACGCCGTTTCACCAATAACAAGGGCAATAATCGCTGCGATCTTCTTTCTGATTTCGTCTTTATCTTCCTCAACATATAAAGAATCTAAAACGGCATTTGAATTTCTCATGACAGTCTCCTTTTCTGATATTTCCTCCTCGGGAGGAGTTTGTTGCGTCTTGAGAGAAACGCAACGAAACTTCATATTCTATTCGAGACTTTAATTTTTGATAGATGCCGAAATTCAACGCGCCTTCGTGCTAAGGGCTTGTTGCTTTCTTTCCTCAAAGCAACATGTGGTGAGTGCTCTTGGCCAAATTTTTAATCCGCAGGAAAGAAACTCTGCGGATTTTCTTTTATGTCTATTTTCCATGATTTTTATTTAGAAAATAACTTTCCTCATTCGCGATTTGAACTACGGCGCGAATTCCCTGATTTGCAGCCATGGCTGTAACCAAAGTTCTCAATGAACCTATAGTCTTTCCTCCGCTCCCAAGGATACGTCCAAAATCTGTTTGAATCGTATTAATAACGAATAAAGTTGTGCGCTCGCCAATTTGTATTTCAGCTTCAGTTTTTTCCGGTTGAGATACTAATTTCTTAAGTGCGAAGTTAATTATTTCAAGAATTTGTTTTCGTGCAAGATCCTGTGTCTGAGGATCTCGAACGGGTGTCAATGGCTCCGTGGGAAGTGAATCTGAATCTGCTTTTAAAACGCGCTTGATAACAACGGGAAATTTCGTACTCATAATCTTCTCCTGTTTTGAGAATGAGTGAGAGAAGTATTTTTTTGTAGTTTTAAATATAAATAGCGTTGCCACTAATAACACGATAGCAACGGATTCTTTTATTCATCTCTTTTCATCAAAGACCCTTATGCCGATATGTAAGGTTGCCGAAGGGGGAGTTATGGTTTCCGAGTTACTAAAACCCGTCAGGGGAGTTCTTGGATCAAGGGGAGTGGGAGTCCTTCCATTAGTAACGGGCATCTCAGTTGCGTCAGTGATAGTCGTAGCGATGGTGTCTCAGATGGGTTTGGACATCTTTAAAAGATCTAGTTACGCCTATACGGAATGGGAAACGAATCTGGGAAATCAGAAAGCCTTGGGACTTGGTGGGTATCTAGTCGCCCATAACTTGATCCTCTGCCGCGAGGACGGTTGGCGTGATCTAGATTCTGAGGTGAAGTGCCGCTGGGGAGGCGGGTACCATAGTCCTCGTATTGAGCAGAGTAAATACAATATCAGTGACGTTGACTATGAAGACGGCTCTCTGGTTTTATCCATTCTGAATTCAGAACCAGACAAAAGAAGCTACACGACCAAACTGAAGGTGAATCTTGTGGATTGGTCAAAACAATCCTCTTTCCGTTCCATGGTCGGAGAAATTCCAGTTTGGAATGCTCTCGCAGATGACGACAGGTTTATGGTTGTCATGACGGCTTCTACGGATTTCTTTGTATCTGACCAGCAAAAGAAAACAGTTTCAAAAAGTGGCGCCCTTCGCCGGCCGATAGGCACCCCTAATGTTCAGATTCTTTCGAATACTGGAAAAGAGTCCTGCATTTTCGAGTGTGAAGCGGGAAATGTTCATTCAAAGAATCCCGAGTGTCGCGGACCTTTGGGAGTTCCAGAGTCGGGAGGTAACGCTATGATTGGCGTACGCATCTCGAACTTAGGGCCCGGGGCAATCTATAAGCTCAAGTACGAAAGAACAACGACTTATGATCAGACGACATACCCTGGTCGTACTCCTGATGTTGTTCTTGTCGACGTTATGGGACAGCAAGAAGTATTTATGCCAGGTGAAAAACTGGATTCAGAAATTGAAAGAAAGTGTTACAATCCGATTCGAACATTTCAAACTCAAACAACGTCACAAGTCGCTACTGGAACCCAGGCAACGACGACAACATCGACTTCCGTGACGGTTGCAAGTAGTTTTCGACCGTTATCTTCAGAGAAGTTTGATATCAGTGTATCGCGCTTTGACCCCAATCAGGCTCTCGATCCGAATTTTAATAAAACATACAACCCCTACGATGCGGGAACCTATAAACCCAATACGAGTCTTTCTGTTATTGAACCAAGAAGAATCGGAACAGAATTACCGGAAATTGAAGTCAGCTCGCCTCAAGAGTCGATCACGCAAACAACAACCACCGTGGTTGTGAGACCGCGTGAGCGTGTAGAGGCCATAAGTACCGATGGCGATGGCGATAACTAATTTACAACGGGGAATCTATGAATTTTAAATCACCAAAAGGTTTTTCAGTTGTTGAGGGAATTATTGCGGCGGGAGTAGTGGCTCTCTCTGTCTTGGCTGTGGGAACTATCGTTGGACAGCATTCGCGCTTAACGAAGAGTGCACAGGCCAAGCAAGAAATGCCCGGTATCAGCACGGATGTCCTTAACAGAACTCGCAGCCTGTTGTTGGACACGCAAGATACAGCGACACAATTAAAGACGAAAGGCCTATGTGCGCTTCTGGAGCCTCGAGAGATAAAGCCAGGAATTATTCCTGTTGAGCTCGTCGTGGATCGCGTGGCGGATGCGTACACGCAAGAAAAATGGGCGACGGTTTTTGCACCGGAGTGGAAGCTCGAAGCGTTTTCAGTGACAGGCAGTGGAGGTATTCAGTTTTCTTTAGCTGCTGTCGAAGGTAAGAACGTTCTGCTTTCTTCTAGAGCTATAGACTCCCAAAGTCTACGTGTTTACATGAATGCGAGTATTCGCACTTTGGATCCGGGAGCGGAGGATGTTTTATTCTCAGAAATTTCCTCGAATACGAAGCGGATTGACGCCAAAAAAGTGGTATTCATGCTAGAGGCGGTTACAAAATATGACAAAATTCTAGAGAACGGGGTTAGACAAGAAGTAAAAACAGATTCGAAGGATCTTGTTTCAATCTTGGACGTGGGATCTTGTGATATCAAAGACGCCTCGGGAAAGGCGTTGATTTTGTCTCCTGCGGGGACTGGTATCGGAGATCCTTCCGGAAGAACGATTTTTAATAATACGGAATTTAAAGATATCGGTGTTGCGGCATTTGAAATCACAATGTCGGCCATGGAAGTGGTTCAAGGTAAGTACATTAATGGTCGCCTTTCCGCAGACAGGACAAAAAACGTGGTTTCAGCATGTACCGAAACTCGTTATCGTTGTCCCAAAACCAAGGAAGAACGAAGTTATCGATCCTTTATCAATTTAATCGCCGATGTAAATTATCATGCCCGCAATATGTATGGGTACCGTGAAAGAGCGCGTGTCATTCCGAAGCTCGAGTTCGCTGATGCGAATGGAAATGACTATCTATCTCGCTATAATGCCTCTGTGAACTACACGGTGTCTGCCTCCGTCAACTATCGCCAGCATTCGGATCAACTTTATTATCCTGTCAACTCGGGAGGTGGACTTGATTTGACAGCCCCCATGAGTTTTGGTGAAGGCAACAACCGTATATTAGCTTCCGTGAATAATGCAGAACCTTTATGTCGTCAGGTGTGTTCGGTCACTAAACCAACGACGCTTAAGCCTGAGTTAAAAATGAGTACGCCCGATTTATTAAACACGGATGGTAAACCGGTATCTGAAGTGGGTTCTGCATCAATGCCGTTGCATTGTACGATGTGCTTTATGAAGAGTTGTACAAGAATGGGGTTGGAGACGTTTGGTCCGGTGACGGAGATGCCACCAGAGCCATTAGATGCTCAGATCCCAGAGTGTGCGGCTCAGGACGATATGGAGGCGAAAAAAATTCTTCCTTTTGCGGAGCAAAATATAAATACGTCTATCGCTTCAAGTTGTATTTCAGCCAAAGTTGTTGACGGTAAATTGGTTTACAGAACCCGCGATTGCAATGACTCACTTCCGGTCATGTGTTTTGCTTTCGGGGAATACACCTTGGCAACTCCTCTAGGGGTGAGCACTCCTCGAGTTGAAAAATACAGTATGGCTTCTCGGGCTTGCCGAGATTTGGGGCGAGAATCTCACGCCACAGAAACTCTTCGTCTGGGGATTTTGCAGCAAGGTGGATCTATCGCCAACATTGACAAGATTCCCTCGTCAAATGGGCGTTATGCCTTCTTGAATTTGTCGAAGGCAGGATCTTTTATAGCTCCTCAATCTGAAGAAGAAAAGCTCCGCGCTGTCGTCGATTTACAAAAAGAGTTTGGCACTGCGCAAGTTCAAAGTGAATTTTGGGTCGCCCTAAAAATGGAAATGGGTGGAGTCGTCGCAGATATTCCCGTGGCATCAACAAGTAATAATGCGGATGAGCAACATCTGGTCTATTACAGTCCAGCCGGAGTTCAAACGCATGATATGGTCACTACAACTCCGTACTCTTTTGTTGAACCTCCAACAGGCGCAAGTGATACAGCTTTTGTTTTGTTTAATCATGTGAAATTCAGAGGAGTCGTGCCGGTTTCTCGGCAGCAGGAAACGGCTTTTGAATTCTTATGCCAGAAAAAAACGGACAAATCCTTTTTCGTCACGGCAGGAAAAGCAAACCGAAGCTTCGATGTTGGGGGCAGCGCCTGCGAATCTCAAGGCGGTCTTTTCGCAGCTCCGCATTCACCTACGGCGTGGTTGCAGGCACTTCTTAAAGTGCAAGCTCACGGAAATTATGCTCCCTTTCCAGAGTTGACGGCAAATCCCCCGAACCGTGTCTGGGTAGCTCTTGAAGGAGCGTTAAGTCCTGCCTTGCAAGGGGAGTTTAAAAAATTGAGTTATCGCAAGACAACGGGAGAAGAGTTAAGCGCTTCGCTTGTCGATCGTGATGGATCTTTTATCGAGCAAAGAAAAATACAAATGCAAGTCGAAGTAAAGTCATCTGTGGAAGAGTCAACACCCACAGGAACATCTACGAATACAACAACGAAGACTGAGCCTGTCTATGAATGGGTGGCTAACCCTGACGTTAAGATTAAAGTGGCCTGCTATAGTGGAAAGCGAAAAAACATTGTTGTAAACAGTCAGAGCAGTGGTTGCGCCTCGGATGAAATCAGATTGAAAGAAAGTGATTTGAAAAAAAGTATCATTTCTTTGATTTGGGTTCTTGAAAAAGAAAACTTTGATCTAGGTCCTCTGGATTTTATTAAGGTTGATTAATAATGAAGATGGTTCGCGGAGTTGGCGGTTTCACTCTAATTGAAGTCATGATCGTGAGTTTTGTCATGGCTCTTGTTATTATGGCGTCCAGTGAGGCCACACTCTATTTTATTAAGCAGTTAAAGCGAACTGAAAGGGCTCAAGAGGCGTTAGGGGAGGTTCAAGAGCTGGATATGTATGTTCGAAGATCTTCTAAGAATCTCAATCGTAGTCGTTTAAATATGCCGACAACTTTTTACCAGAGTCCGTCGACGGGTTTGCAAAGTTTAGGTGTAAATTCAAATACGCCAGCGTCCTCACTGACAATCAGTCGCATTCAATGGATGGATTCAGGAGCGTCTAATCCTCTCTATTCTCAGGCAATGGCAGCCTTTCCTCAGGCCACATATGATGTTGTGCTGGATTCATTTACCCTCGAAGAACACTCTCTCGTCACTATAAACGGGGGGCTTGAGAAAAGGACAAAGCGACTTTTAGTTTCTCGCTGTGATAAGTTAGACAAAATATTCAATCTTCGGGATGTAGTTGGTGCGCCCGGGGTGACGGCATTTTATGTTTTAGGAGCGATGAATCGACGGCCATTTTTATCTTATCGAAACAACGGGCAAGCACAGTTGAACTGTTGTCCGCCAGAGAATCCCCAATGTTCCGATGGCGGCATTCAGTTTAATTTTTTCAGATCCTATGTGATCACTTTGAACGAGAATCAAAGTGTATCGGGAGTTGAAGAGTTTCCCAAAGCGCGTGATGATAACCCCGTCGTGGGCGGTGGTTTCGGATTGTATTTTATGAGCGCGGACGGTGCTAGCGTGAGCATTCAGACTTTTTCCATGATCAATAGTTGCAATCTCAAAGCGGGTTTTTCCTCTGAAATATGTCAGAGCCGTGTGAACCTTAGCACTCTCTTATCTTTTTCCAATCAGTATCCCGGTTTAATCAAGGTTGATACCAAGGGGTTATCTACAAGTGTGAGTAACGATATTTTAAAAACCGGTGTGATCTCTTTGTAGCCGCAAGTTGTTGCGCTGAGATTCATACGCAACGCTTGCGAATTTAAATTTGATTTTGTATTCCGGCACCCCTTAGTTTTTTTCATGGCATTTACTTTATCTGAAAAATAGATTCCCTCCCACGGGTCACAGACCCACAACTATTTTATCCGGGAGGATTTATGAAGAAGTTATTGATGTCAGCGATGATGATTGTTTCATTAGTTGGAAGCACAGCTTTCGCTTTTGAAGGTGTTCTTCATCAAAATAAAAAAGGAAATTTTGAAATTGTCCCGCTTCATCAGAACTGCGACGACGTAGGACCTCAACCCACAACGGACCACGTCGCTTGCCCCGTTCAAAATGAGGGCTGTCCACCATGGACGGAACCTGTGGCAAAGTATTGCTGGGGTGGTTGGGGTACAGGATTTTATCGCTGCGGATTCGCGTGCCATAAAGTTGCAGACGGCGGCAAAGATGATCGCGGTGGTCATCACGGTGGCCGTGGCGGACATCATGGTGGTCACGGCGGCAACCACGATGGAGGAGGACGCGGAAACTAATTTTTAACTTCGAGTTGGCAGCGAGAAGTAGCGGTCATTGCAAAATGGCTTCTCGTTGCTGCTCACTTAGTAATTCGACTGACAAAACACTATCGACGTCCTTTCATATTTCATGTTGCTCTTCATCCTTAATGGCAACGGAAAGCAACGACCCAGAGCGCGAACACGGTAAACTATTCTTCATTTGATAAGTCTTCATTGTTACCTTGAAAAAAGGGAGGTCATAATGACTAAATATGTAATTGCAATGTTACTTGTTGGGGCAATGGTTTCAATCAGTGAAGCAAAATCTAAAACTCAAGGTTCTATAAGAAAACCAGCATCTCTACCAGTTGGCAATGTTCAGGTTGGTGGAAACGAAGAAGAAGATGCCTGTGGTTCTTCTGGAATTGCGTTGGCGTCGACAACGTTGGTTCAACGCTCTAAATCTGGTGATGTGCAATTTAATACGGTTCCAGTAAACGCGATGGTATACATGTGCGATTACAGCGGTTCCGAAGACAGTGCTTGGATCGGCGTCGTCTATGGAAAGAAGAATCAAGATTGCGGAGTTTCTAGTCCTATCAAAGACCGCCAGGACTATAAAGGTCCTTGCAAAAGCGGTTGGATTAAAAAGTCCTTTATTGAACTCGTTGCAGGATAGTTTTTTATCTTCAAAGAAAGACCTCGTTATTACGGGGTCTTTTCATCTCTCGAACAAATCAAATGTTAGTTTTTATTTTACATGTCTATACATCTCGTTCGTAAAAGCAAAAGTGGCCAAGTTACTATTTTTGTCGCTCTCATTTTCCAAATTTTATTTTTATTTTTTGCGATAGTCATCAATGTAGGACTTCTTGTTCATCATAAGGTCAATCTGCAAAACTCTGTTGACCTGGCTGCCTATTATGGAGCGATGAAGCAAGCTCAGACGATGAATGCGATTGCTCATACCAACTATCAAATCAGGCAAAGTTGGAAATTATTGACGTGGCGATATCGTATTTTAGGGTCGGCAGGGGATTTTAAAGAGCACCCTTTCAACAAAGAGACGGGACGGCTTCAGAATGGGGATGAGGACGGAATCAATCCATCCCAGCTTGATTTTTACGAAGCTCCTTCTTTTTGTATTACCTATATTCCTTTCCGTGAAATGCCTCGGGGAGAAAACACATGTAAAGATTTACGGGAGTTGAGTGGGATCAAGGTCTTCGAAGTTCCGCGAGTTTTCATTGATCTTCCTAATTTCAGTCATTCGGTTCGAAATATTTCAGAACAGCTTCGTGCAAAAGTCTTTGAACGATGTAAAATTTTTGGTGCGTTCAATTATTTGGCGCTTGGACGTTTTGTCGCTTCTTTCAACATTGATCAAGGACAGCGCATGCTTTTAATTTCCCAGCTCTCTTATGCGATAAGTCCTGAAGATCCAACAAGTGATTTTTACGATATCGAGGGTCAAAGCGTGCATCAAGGTATTGAAGCTACATTGAAGAATAATTTGACGAATCCTAATAGAGATTCCGTGACTTTTGAGGTGTATAATTCTCTTGGTCACAACAACTGTAACAAATCTTCGGTGGCGTCCGGCGCTCCGGCAAAATGGTTGCGTCCTATAAAAATAGCGCCCGGATTCGTCTATGTGGATACACTTTGTGAGCCTGGTACGAATCGAATTCAACCCGTCTCTAAGGAACTCAGCAAAGACATTCATGGATGGCCTAATTACAGTAAAAGTCCGGATGGTTATTATCATAACGACATAAAAGAAATGTCTCCGTGGATTAAAATGGCCGAACCACCTATAGATCATCCTTTTAATTTTTCCCTTGGCGTCGAGAAGAGTCCTTGGTGTATGGCCTACGTTGGCGTTTCCGCTCAGTCGAAGCCGGAAATTCCATTTTCTCCAATGGGAAGAATCACTTTAAAGGCACGGGCGTTTTACAAACCCTTCGGCGGCAGAATCGGCCCATGGTATTATGATAAATGGCCCTCGCGTGATGTGCCCGGAGTTGGCTCAGGTCCTGGAAATAAACTAGATCCAAATCTTCCTCCGCGAGTTACGGATCCAAGCAATATAGGTGAACCGAAGGATCCAACGAGAGTGGCGAATTACAGCCGGTTTCTTGGAGATCAATGGGGTTTGAAGAGTCGTAGGGTATTGTTCCAATACGGGAGAGCTATTTATTCTTTAGACTCCCAATGGGCTTCTAAAATTAATTTGCCGAAAGTCGAAGATGATTCTGGAGATCTGTCAGATGATGCTCCAAGGTATAGTCACTGGGATCATCTGCCTTATAAGTTTTTTGAAAAGGGCGGCAGTCAAGACATAATGGCTTGGGACCTAAAGAACGATCAACCTTCCCGCATGAGGGAATTAGAAACGGCGGCTATTCTTCCTGACACATTTGACTTTGCTTACTACTCAATCGAACCGGATTTTTATCACAACTACTACGTTCGAATTCGTGATGGCTTTTTGAAAACCATCGGATCGGATTATTATTCAAAGGGCCGGGAGTTTTTGGGAGATCTAGGAACACACAAAGGTGCCAAGGTGAACGGAATAAATTACGACGAATTCAGCGTTAAAGATCAATACACGGTCGTTGGGCGCAGTGTCCATTTAAACCAGTTTTTGGAAAAAGATAAACTGACATATATGTCATTGAAATGGGAGCATGCTCTCACCGGCTGGGCTCCAACAAGTTTAATGAACTATGAGCTATCGAACGGAAAGTTCGGAAAGTGCGCGAAGTATCCTTTCGCTAACGCAGCGACTTCGGGCAACTGTGTGGTGGGAGGATCGACAGGATATTCTGTAAAAATGGTGTCTTCAGATTTTCTTCGCGGTGAAATTCCAAATATTGGCGGCATGGGAGTTCATGGACAAATTCTGAACCCGCCTCCGCCAGAGGAGGAATTTTGATCTTTCAATCTTGTTGCTGAAAATTCTTAAAGCAACGATGTAAATACATTAATTAATATTATGCAATTTGCGCTCTTTTGATGTAACCAGAGTCGGCGCTGACTCTTGGTTTATATCTGAGGAATTTTTTTTTGGCATTTCGGTTGCAAAAAGAGACAGGTGTTCAATTATTCAAAAAAATGGAGAATAAACATGAAAACAGTTTTAGCTTTTGTGACTTTAACGTTTTTGGCGCAAGTATCTCACGCGAATGGTTTGCCTGAAAAACTTGTCGGATCCTATCGTATTGAACCAAGTCAATGTCAGACCAATTATGACGATAAATACAATAAGAATATCGGGGTTCTTTCGATTTCATACGCCGAAGTCAATCACCTTGATATCACACTTTCAAACGAGGGCGTGCGCGATCTTTTAGTTGTGCGTGATAGTGGGACTGAAAAATCTTTGCCGCTCTCTGGAGATAGCGACGAATTGAAATACTACGCGAAAGCTAAATACGCTGTCTCAGAAAGCTCTTTCGACTTTCACGCGAAGGGAAAAGAATTTTCGACATGTTCTGTGGAATCTAACATTGGGTTGAATTATCCATGTATTAAGAGATGGGATGATCGTATTGCTCTCTCTGTTGATTCCGCGGGCGATTTACTTATCCGTTGGTCTATTGATGGTCAGAAGAATGGATTTTGTAATTTAAAAAGAGTTCGATATTAAGGTGGAACTGGTTTCCGGAAATCAAGCCAAGAAAATGATGAAGCTTTTTTGAGGGCCCCAGTTGTCAAATGTGAACTCCCGAACTCTATTTCCCTCAAATACTGATATTTTGTCGTGTTTAGATGACATTTTAGATATATGTCCAGTATTTAAATAAAAATGTCGTCTAAACAAGACATTTCTTGGCTCTCACGCTCAAAACGTCTATAATGTCACGTATAGACGACAAAATAGGGCGTAAGATGGCTAAAATCGTTTTAAAAGCAAAAAAACCTTCAAAACCAATTTCTGGTGACGTCGTAAGGATGCCTGCTTCCACGGCAAAGGATGTCATTCAAATTCTAAAAAAACACCGTAAAGAGCTGAGCATTTCGCAAGAAGAAGTTGCTCGTCTCGTTAATTTAAACAGACAAAGCGTCAGTAATATTGAACGATTTGAAGCAGATCCACAGCTTTCTAATGTTATGGAGATGTTGAGAGTTTGCGGAATAAAAATGGTGCTTGAGTTCACAGCCAAAGAAACGAAAAACGATGGCTCCGAAGAATAAGAATAAGCAGCTTTATGTGTTCTATAGGGAGCAGTTGGTAGGAACTCTTTTTCAAACTGAGGAAGAACTTCTCCAGTTTTCTTACGACTCTACGTGGGTGGATTCAATCCATAGTTTTCCGTTAGCGCCGACCTTACCTCTTCAAAAAAACACAACGTATGGCAATGTTGTTACCAGAGCCTACTTTGAAAACCTTTTGCCGGAAGGCACTGCGAAAGATCGCATAAATGCCATTCACCGTGATATCGCCAAGGACGCTTTTCGTTTTCTTGAAAAATTTGGTGAAGACTGCGCGGGGGCATTCATCATCACCTCGGATGCAAGTTATCCAAAGGGCGTCGAGCCTGATGAAGTTGAAGAGGTCCACTTTTCGGAGTTAGACTCGATCATTGATAAAGAACAAGATCTTGGGTCATTCATTCATAAGAAGCATCATGGGCGGTTTTCTTTAGCGGGGGCCCAAGATAAGATTGCAATTATTTATCATGACGGAAAACTTTATATTCCGACGAAAGGTGGCGCCACCACCCATATTCTTAAACCGATAATTAAAAGATTTAATCATGGCCTTTCGACTGTTCTGAATGAACATTTTTGTATGACTCTTGCCAAAAAAGCGGGGCTCAATGTTGCCCAGTCAGACATTGTTCAGAGTAAATATCCTTACTACATCGTTGATCGCTATGATCGTCATATCAATGACCAAGGGTTTGCAGAAAGGCTTCATCAATTTGATTTTTGTCAGGGACAGGGGTACTCCTCAGGAAAAAAGTATGAGGATGACGGAGGTCCCACGCTCGAACAAAATTTTAGCTTTATAAAAGGGACAAGTGCTCTTCCTGCCAAGGACCTTGACGCTTATGCGGATTGGCTTGTCTTTAATATTATTATTGGTAACAACGACTCCCATTCAAAAAATATTTCGTTTCTTTATCGCGATGGAGAATTGCGGCTCGCGCCTTTCTATGACTTGTTGTCGACGGCGGTGTATAGAAAGATCACCGGAAGATTTGCTTTTGGCTTTGGAAAAAACGGGCAGAAGCAATACTTCTGGTACAAGCTTCAGGATTTTCACTTAGAAAATACTTCGAAGAAGCTGAGCGTTCATCGAAGTTACTTCTCAAAAAAAATGCTTACCATGTGTGATAAAATTGATGACTGTCTTATCCAGACCCAAAGAGAAATCGAACAAAAACACAGTTATCGTCTTACAAGAATGACCAAACTGATTCACAGACGAATAGCACTAATGCGCTCAAGATTGGGTTCATAGTTTTGTCGATTATTTATTAAGAGAACAGCCCCTCAATGTATTTTAGGACCTGCATTGTTCTATACTACAATATTCACTTATTGACCTGCTTAAAAACCTAGGCAACGTCTTCATTTTTGTGGTCAGTGTCCAAATTATAGTCGTGAACAAAAGTTCTTTTAAGATATCGCGAAGATGCTCTGTTGCTCTCTAAAAAATTGACTGAAGTGTATGTGGTTCGAGATTTCCAGATCGAATAAGAGCCCGCTGATCTGGAACCTGTCTTGCTTTAGTAACTATGTATAAAAAAGGGACGGGGAAGTATGAAGAAGATCGTGTATTTTTCCATTGCGACTTTATTTCATTCGGGGATCGTTTTTGCGCAGAAACAACCTGAAAGTTTTGTCGGTTCTGTGACAGTTGTGCATAAGGAATCCTTCACCAAGGCGCGCTCGGAGACTACCTATGAATTTCGTGGTGAAAGAAAAGGACGTTCTCCTAAAAAATATCAATTGAAGATGAAGGGAAAGATCCCTGAAAACTTAATGACCGGAACCCAAGTTCAAATAGAAGGCGCGGTTGATGGCAGTATCTTGAATGCTTCTTCTCTGAAATTTCTTTTGTCGGACTCGAGCCTTTCTTCCACTTCGGAACCCGTGGCTGTCGGGGTGGGAATGCAGAATACAATTGTGGTGTTATTGAACTTTCAAAACTCTCCGCAAGTATGTACGAAAACCCAAGTAGACAGTCTGATGTTCACAGGTAAATCTTCCGTGAATAAATTCTATCAAGAAAACTCCTATGGAAAGGTCGGCTTTAAAGGAGTGGTCACAGAGCCGGTGACGATTGAAGCTCCGTCGATAGGAAATTGTGATTTAAGCAGTATCTCTTCTCGAGGTGACGCGGCCGCAGGTCAGGCTGGTTATGATCTAAGTTCTTTTCAGCGTCGTGTTTACGTTCTTCCTCCGAACTCTTTAAATTGTTCATGGACAGGAGCTGCGTATATTGGAGGAAATCGTTCGTTTATTAATAGTGATGGTTGCAACAACTCGATGGTTTACGCCCACGAGCTGGGTCACAATCTAGGGATGGATCATGCTTCGTCGGTGTCGGGGGAGTATGGTGATCACTCGGATGTGATGGCGAATCCGTCAACGCCGTTTCACTATAATTCGTTTCACAAAATCGCGATGGGTTGGATTCCTTCGTCAAGAATATCCGTCATGAGTGGTCTTCCCGGCAGTGTCGGAGATTACAAAGTCGCTCACATAGAACAAGACATCAGTGACATCCAGACCGTGAAGATTCCAATTGCCGGGACGGTTGACTCTTTTTTTATCTCTTATCGCCGTGGTCTTGGTTTTGATTCCGTCTTAAGTGCACAGTTTCTGGACAGTGTGAGTATTCATAAAGCGGGGTTGGGTACGAAATCGATCCTTTTAGGAACAGTGAAAGTCGGCGGAACTTGGTTTGACTCCAGTGGAGCTTTGAAAGTTCAAATGCTGTCCCGTGATTCCACCTACGCAAGTATTCGCGTGGAAGTCGCTTCTCCCGATGTGAGCGCTCCCTCTGTGCCGACGAATTTGCAGGCCTCAATGAAAACAATGACCTACGGCAAGGGACGACGTGCCGTCACGACAACGGCGGTTCATTTGTCCTGGACCGCATCGATGGATGACCGAGGTGTGCAACGCTATATCATTGAACGCAACGGCGAGGTGTACACAATCGTGCCTGCTACGAATGCCACATTTGACGACTCCTATGTGCAGCGCGGAGCCACCTATACCTATAGAATTCAAGCCGTGGACACCGCTGGAAATATTTCGGAGCACAGTCTGCCCTTGGTGATCACACCGTAATACGTTCGACTGGGTCAACATTCCGAATGGCATTTGCGCTGCTCGATAGTTCTCAAAGCAACGATGTAAACGAATTAATTAATATTATCCAATTTTATACTCCTTTGATGTGATCAGGATCGGCGCTGATTCTTATTTCTTATCTGAAGAAAAAGTCTTCTGGCATTCGGGTTGCAGACAGAAGCAATTGTTCAATTAAATATAAAATGGAGATAGATATGAAACCGTTTTTCCTTATTCTTACGGCACTCGTTTTAATTTCAGAAATAACATATGCTTCAGCAGCTCAGTTTTCCGTGACAGCTGATACTTATTCAATCCGTGTGACGGTTCCTCGTGAAACCAGTGTTGCAGATCTAATTGATGATGAGGGAAATATTTGGTTATTCCGCGTAAATGTCGGCGCTTATAAAAAAGGTGTTTACGGTCCCTATACTAAAAAAGAGGGCGGTGTCTCCACGTCATTGAACCCTGATATTGCCCGCCAATGGCGCCTAATTAAAGAAGGTAAGCAAACTTATATTTTTCTAATTTATCAGAACATCTTCAAGGACGAACTGTTCTATCCGGGTAAAGGCGGTTTGTATGTTAGTTCTCCAAAACTAACCGAGCAGACCAAACTTAATGACATTGCTGTTTTTGATGAGGTCAAGGTAAAGACGTCAGATTATAATGTCGTGGCTCAGATACCCATCGAATACTTCGATGAAGTTGTTAAGAGCTTCGAAGGAACGAAATTCACGGTCGGGGAACTCGTCGAAAGACTATTGAGTAATCCAACCACAAAATTGATCAACCGTGATTTTCAGCTATAAATATTTAGAGGTTGCTGCGATCCCACTGAACCTTTGTAAGTAGTTCAGATTGAGCTCAGCATAAAGAAGGCGTTGATTTATTTTCGACGCCTTCGCGGTCGTATGTATTCGTAAAACAAGTGTCATTAATCTAGTTAGAACTCGTAACTTCACAATTCCATTCATTTAGGGTCAGGTCGAATGTCCATCTGGCATGCGAGATTACGTTGTTCCCAAGTATGATTGGGCATCCCTCCATATGTTTCCGTAAATGATCGCCAAAATTGAATGCCGCCATTTCAATATCATTTACGATAAGGTCTCCAACTTGAACTGATCTACAAAGATAAACTTCTGATGGGATCTTATTTCCCAGTGCATCGGTTCCAACTTCTGACCGAAGTAGTTCAAAAAGATTCTTGTTACTTTTTATGAACTGACTGTCGATAACAGTTGTATCGGCGCCTGTGTCGAACAATGCATCAACAGACATTTTTCCTAGTCTAAGTGGAACTGTCATGTGTCCAGGTGAAAGCCTGTGTAACTGATGTTTGGTGCTTTTTATTGGAAAATGCTTTAGTAAGTTTAACGTTTTAGATTTTAAATCGATTTGAAATACAATCTCTTTAAGTCGATCGAGCCCCAGTAAACTCGGAGAGCATCTTGTAATTTGTGACCTACGAAATGAATAACTGCCAACTGAAATTTTATCGGGCTCAATAATGTCGCCTTTTTTGCCAATTCCTGCTGCCGCCTTGGAGTCTCGCTCTCCCATACTTGGATAAGAGTCTACATGGACATCGTTAGCGATACTTGAAGAAACGGCACCGGTATCCAACAAGAATATTTTAGAATGGCCGTCTACCTTTATTTCGACCTCTGGAACAAAAGTTCCAGGCCCTGTATATCTAAGAGTAAGAGGAATGGCCTCAATAAGCATAAACGACACCTCACTTGTGCACGGCAAATAATAACGGCAAGCCAAACAAGCGGTCATCAAAGAAATATTTTTAATAATTTTCTTGTTCAAGAGAATGCAAGGAATCCGATCCATTCAATCATGGTGTGTTGCTATCAAATATTGTGGCAACATTTTTAAGCAGCCATAATCTAAATTTTGTTAATAATACGAAGTCGCATCAAAAAAGAGCCGATATAAGTCTCGTTCCGGACTCTAATTGTTAAAAGGTGTTCGATGAGAAAATTTATTTATTTAGCATTCGTTCTATCAGCGATTCCAGTCCATGCAGTGATAACCACAGGCGCGAGTGATTTTTCTGCGGAAGTGAAAATTCTTCGAAAGATCGCTCAATGTGCTCAAAAAGGAGGTAGTACGGAAGTTATTCGGTCTTGCCGTAAAGGCCTGCTTTTGAAGGGCTTCACGCAAAGCCAACTGGATATTCTTTTCTCATGGTTTGCGCAAAAAACTGAAATCACATATCCGAAAATATGTCCCAAATCAGAGATCGAAATTATTCCAACTAAGACATTTGCGAAGACTAAGACCATACTATGTTCAAAATTCAAGAAAGAAACCCTAGAAATGACGGTGTTCTTTTTTATGGGTGAAGAGCACGAAAAAAATATTCTTTTGAGTATTAAAGAGCGGTAGGGCAGTCGATCGAAATAAAAGAAGGCGTTGATTTATTTTCAACGCCTTCTTGATCGATATATGTTCATGAAACAAGGGGATTGGCCTAAAATATTTTTCTGATCTCAAGTCTATTTTTGATTTTCAAAAGCCAAATCATTTTTACAAATCAGCCAAACCACGAGGTTGCCGTTCTCCGTTTTGATGATTTCGCCAGGGTCGTCGCCGTAGAATGTGATAGAAAATTTTGAAGGTAATTTGCCATCGATTACGGCGAAATGTTGTCGTGATTTATACTTCATTGAACCGTCTTTAGGTCCTACGGCGATTCCGGCAGTGGTTCCAGAAAGTTGATTTCCGAAACGATCGCTGCCATTATCCATTTCAAGATCAATCAATACCTTGTTACCATCTAGATCGCTAATTTGGGTTCCGCTTCGTGGCCCCCAAAAATTAAAACTCTGAGCAAATTCCTTCGACGTACCATCCGGGTGAACCAACCGGAAAGTCGCTGTACATGTGTAGTCCGCAAAAGCAAAATGACCAGATAGCATGGAAATAAGAATAGCAAAGTATTTCATGGAATCTCCCATAGTTTTGATAAGGGAAATTAAAGTTGAATTATTTTTGGGCTGCAATATCTAACTCATCCCATCAGCGATATTGTCGAATAACTACATCAGGTCCCGTGCTACAGAAAACCAAAAGATTTAAATACTTATCTTGTTCAAGAAGACTAAAGAAATCTGATCCATTCAACTATGGTGTTGCTGGGAAAATTGCAAGCAGCGATATGTCGAAATTTACCATACTTTTGAATCGCGATTTCTTGCTGTGGAAATTCATCCATGTTTAAGATGGCTCGAATAGGGAGCATTATGAAGTCTTTAGTGTTGTTCTTAGCATTGTTCGCAACCAACTCGTATGCAGCTGAAGTTCCGGTTCCTAACGCTTGCAATATCTCCTATATGTCTATTAAGCAGGATACCGGACTTGCGGGGATTGATTCCTATCTTCCAAGTGTTCTTTATAAAAAGGGATACATGCCGTTTGAGATTTCCGATCTTTCAAATGCGGAAGTTCTTAAGAATTCGACTAAATATATCGGATATAAAGTAGACGGTAGTGGAAGTGTACTTTCCGGTTACGTTTGTTTAACGACTTTATTGATTCGAGAAATTTTACCTTCCGGCGTTGATGTTATTCTTTGGGAGAGCACAGGGTATGACGAATCCCGAGACGACACTCGCACTGCATGTGAAAGAGCTTTTAAGAAAGCTCTTATGGCAATTCCGAGTTGCACTAAGCTTTAATAAGACCGTCGAGATTCTGAGTGTAAAAGCGGAAACATCTGCAAAGTATTGCCAGGGACGTTGCTCGCGGTATCTATACTTGCCAGCACTTTGAACTGCTAGTTTCTTGCAGTGGGGTTTTGTCTATGCTAAAGATGCCCCGAAACACAAGGAGCACATGAAGTCCTCAATATTGTTATTCTTAATGTTATTCGCAATGAGCCCGTACGCGTGGTCGGCGGTACCACGAGTGACGGTTTTTCCTGATTCTGACCATGGAAATCCATTGATCATTGCGAGGGTTATTGAAGAAATCCAATTTACTTTGAGTCAGGGCAAGAAAAATTGTTACTTCGTAGAGTTAGATCCATACTTTCAAAAATCTATAAATCAATTTTTATCCAATCGTGCTACCTACGAAGATTCATTTTTAAAAGCTTGGGGTGAGTATACTGAGAAGTATGGCTTTAAAAATGCGAAGAATATCTTACCAAAAAGTCTTCTGACCTTTTTAAAAGAGCGTGAAATCTCTGTTTATACTGCCGATATCTCCCGACAATCGCAAGTAGGGTGGCAAACTATTGCTATTATTAAAAAAATGGAAGCAGAAAGAATCAAGCAGGGGGCGTATTCACCTGAAACTTGGAATGAATACGTTCACATAATGATTGCCGTTAGGAATGAAGAGATCTCTCGAAATGTGATATCCAGAATTCAGAATGAGCGATGCGAACAATCTTATTTTTTAATTGGGAATGCGCATACGAAATCCGAGATTCCAAGATATGAAGGCTCCGTTGTTCCTGTTCAAGATTTGTTGATGCAGAGTGGGCTTCTCACACAGGTTGGACTTAAAGAGCCGTAGGACAGTTATTAAAAATTAAAAAGACGTTGATTTATTTTCAACGTCTTTTGGGTCGATATGATGAACTCACCCCCAGACCCCTAATCTAGATTGCATTTCAGGTTACAGCTGGCGCTGCACTGGTAGAAAACGGTTGATGCAAGTGTCGAGGTGCTACAGGAATTTACACAGCTTAGAACGCCATCATTCAGAAAACCAGAATGAATAGTAATACATTGGAAGGCTGCATTTTGTGCGGCACTATTAAATGCATTATGTTTGGCTTGCTCATAACAGTACCCTGGGAGATTTACAGCACAGGAGGAGCTTCCAAAGCCGATGCCTACGATGTGCAAGAAGGCAGCTTGTTCAGCGAAAACGGTGGATTCTAGAGTCAGTAGAACAAAAATCAAAAAGATACATTTTTTCATGTGTTATCCCCTGTGAAGCCCCACCACTATATTTTTGATTTCCTGATGTCGACGGGTTTGTTGTATTGCAGCCAACAAGTGTGGCTTCAAAAAAAACGAGCAACACATAAATTTCAAATCTTAAGCTTCGAATTGATATAAATCAAAGCCAGAGTTCGTAGATCAAACTGATGGCTTTTTGGATGTTCGTTTATTAGATCCCTCAGGTAAAAATGATCGCTTTGCGGTTTGCTCTCCCGATATTGAAGATTAAATCTTATTCAGCTTTATCTACCAATATTACTTGCCATTGAAGTTTTCAAATGGGTCTGAATTTCTTCGGGCCTATTTTACTTTGATACCGGCAAAATAGCAAAAAGCACTTGATACAGCCGCTTATTCTCGAAAAAATCCGAATCCATTTCTAAAGTCTTCTCGCGGATTCTAGATTCGGTATCTTTAGTGTATTTAATGAAATCTTCTTCATTTAATGCCACAAACCAGCTTCGGTGTTTTCGCGAAGGCTTTGGAAAGTTAATGGACAAAGCAGCTTGGTGAAAGCTTTTCCTATAGAACTGTTCAAGTCCCATGCTGGAAAAATTGTCTGGGATTTTAATATTCTTATGAGTGCTCGTGAATTGTCCATCGCTTTCTTCGACAAAACCTAAGGTACGCAGGATGTCGAGGGCTTCAGTTATTTTCTCTATTTCAACTTCGAGAGTGTCTGCTAATTGCTCTTTTGTCTTTTTATAATCTTTGAACGTTAAAAGAGTCCTAATCATCAAAGCGACAGGATTCATCAGCATTTCATGATGATGTTCAATTTCGAACTGGTGGGGAGACTGTTTGATAAGCCGAATAAGTTCTTTACCAAGCACTACCTTTCGTTCGTCGGTACGGCTTTGACTATAATGGCAAAGAATCTCGAAGATCTTTTTCTGATGACTATCAAATCCTATGTTTTCTTTAAGATTCTCTAGAAGCTTTGGGCTGATGGATCTTTTTCCCAAGGTCACAAAACGAATGTACGATTTATTTTTGAATCCCAGTTCTTGAGCCCATACCGAGTAAGAAAAACGAGCCTCGGTCTTTTTTCGATAGGCATAGTGATCTTGGAGGAATTGAAAAACATTGATGTAGTCGCTAATGATGGGTTTCATGCCCAATATCGTTATCTGATTCTGTTGATTGTGCAAGAGTAACCATCCAAGGGTACGCGCCAAGACTTTTTCACTCAATTTGGCGTACGTGTTTAAAAAGTAAATTCATCAACTAGTTTATAAAGCCAGCCGGCAGTTTTAAGTCTATGGCACAGCTATTGAAGTCATGGAAAGTATACCGTCTGTTTCGAGCATGTCGATTGTTTCACCGAGATGCTTTGGTCGCGGATAAAAAACAACTGTGAAACAAAAAAACTAGGAGAATGTTATGAAAAAAATGATGGTAGTCGTATTGATGCTTACTTCAACAATTGCAAACTCTGCTTTCGCAGGAACAACACAAGTTGGCTCCAGCGGAAACTCTACTATGAGTGTTGCCAAAGACCTTTGCTGGAGTTCCGATTCAGGATCTGTCTTCTTAAAAATGAAAGTCAAGTTGGATACTAAGAAGTCAGAATTGCAAATTCTTGGCTTCAGAGAAGTCGATCCTCAGACGGGAAAAGACCTCCAGACAGGAAAAGATATGTCCATTCAGCTTAGCAAAGTTCGTTTCGCTACGAAGGCAGACGATGAAAGCATGTATGGAACTGGCAAAAATAACGTCTTACTTTTCCCGAAAAGCGGTCAGACAATTGAAGGTGCAGAATTAGATCCTTCGATTCCTCTAATGCTAGTAAAGGTAAATCGTGAGGTGGCCTTGTTTGGACAAGGTGGTATTATTGGAAGCACTTCTCTTTGTAAGGAACTTAAGTAAGTACTTAGTTCAAAGAATCTTGGAATAGGTCTGAGCTTTTGCTTGGACCTATTTTTTTTCGCATTTTGTGTCTCTGGCTCTATAACTTCAACACTGTTGCGTATTTTAAGTTAAGCAACAGTCGGCGGCGGTACTTTTGTTAATAATCCAAATTGAAGAAGTCACACTTGCAATAAATAACTATGGATTTCGTGCTCAGCCCAATGAGACTTTCCTTGACTGAGCATTTGCACCTTTATTGATATCACAAGCATCATAAATTTTTTCCATCATAAACATCTTCTATTAATAGTATTAATCATAATTAATATCTTTTATTTATAAGGAATCTTACTGTGCCTCATCCCTCCGGGGAAGGAGTGCATATGAAAACAAAAAATCTATTGATGAGTTTATTGATGCTTGGTTTTTTTGGTAATGTCCACGCTGCAGAATCAAAGGATAAAGTTGCGGCGATCATTTCCGAAAATGTTGTGAATGCGGAACTCGAGATCGAACAGAACACATTTGTATGGAACGTCAATGGTTACGCTTGTCAGTTACCTGGATTGAGAATTCCAAAAGTTTGGTTTGATTTTAATGAGCAACTAAAGCACGACGATCTTTTTGGGACTGATGATCAATACCGAGCGATTGGATTGAAGAATCCAAATTTCAAATTCTGCATAGATCACGCTGATGCGGAAAAGGCTTTTGGTAAGGAGTTTATCCCGGGTGCAAAGCTTCCGATGAAAATTACAGTGAAAAGAGAAATCCGTATTGGCGAAAGATACGACTCAGCAGGGAAGTTAGTGAAAATCAGAGTGCTCGTAGAGACGACGACAGTAGAAGTTAACAATCGTGAATTAGAAAGTGTTGCTGAAGTTAACCTTCAATAAGATATGGGTTTTATGAAGATGAAAAACTTTTCCATAATGGCAGTGTATCCAGATCTTATTGGAAGATGGGTGATACAAGACGTCCAATGTTTTATAATTACGGTACAATGGACGGTTCTATTTCTTCCGTTTGTGTAATAGATTCGAATCTTTGAAGTTCCGGTGCAAGCGGATTTTAAGATGGGCGCGCTGCTCATCATTTGTAGCGCAACGTTTTTTAACTTTGGATGTCATTGACTCCTTCATGAATTTAGAACCTATTCCGATAAAATATCGGAATAGGATGTGGAACGTAGGTAAACCTCTTCATGCAAGGATTTTGATGTCTCAATATCAATATCACCGTGTTGTTATTGTTTTGTTTGTTTTATTGACTCTTAATGGTTGTTCTTTGCACAACGAGATCAAGGACACAATCGGAGGGGGATCCTCCGAGCCAGACACCTCACCTCCGGCAACGACGCCCTCCGCACCTTCAGGAAGTTTTGGCGCGCAGGGAGTGGTGAAGACTAATTTTTCGTTGAATGTGGGCCCCTCCAATGACGGGGTTCAAAAAATGAAGATTCAGAGTGATGGCAAATATGTCGTAGTTGGCCAGACTGACGGTGGTGGCACCAATGATTTTGCAATCGTGAGATATAATGCAGACGGATCTTTGGACACCAGTTTTAATTCTACCGGGAAAGTGGCCATGGAATTTGGATCCTATTCCTCTGATGGAGCTAATGCTGTGGCTATTCAGACCGATGGGAAAATTCTCGTGGCAGGTTATTCGGAAGTCACCTCCAGTGATTTCGCAATCGCGAGATACAACAGTGACGGTTCTCTGGACACCAGTTTTAATTCAAATGGGAAAGTAGTTACAGATATCGGTTCCAATTCCTATGATGTCGCCTATGGGATCGCGATTCAAGGTGATGGAAAGATCATCGTGATAGGTCATTCGAATGCCTCTGGCTCCGATGACTTTGTAATTGTGAGATACAATACGGACGGTTCTCTGGATGCGAGTTTCAATTCCACTGGGAAAGTGACGACAGATATCGGGACTGGCACAGTTGATTATGCCTTTTCCATGGCAGTTCAAAGTGATGGAAAGATTATCTTGGTTGGCGACACGTCGGCCTCAGGCTCAATAAATTTTGCGGTCGTAAGATATAATACGGATGGTTCCTTAGACACAAGTTTTAACTCCACAGGTAAGGTCATCACAGATATTAGTTCAGGCTCATACGATGTCGCCCATGATGTCACCCTTCAAGGGGATGGAAAGATCATCGTGGCAGGCTATTCGAATATCTCAAGCAACCGTGACTTTACGGTTGTTAGATACAATACAGATGGATCTTTAGACACAAGTTTCAATTCTACAGGCAAGGTAACAACGGATATCGGTTCAACTTCAACTGATTATGGAAATGCGATTTCCCTCCAAAGCGACGGAAAAATCATCGTGGTGGGACACAGTAATGCTGTGGGTTCCAATGATTTTGTGGTGGTGAGATATAATTCCGATGGCTCTTTGGATACCAGTTTTAATTCCACAGGAAAAGTATCTACAGATATAGGTACAGGTTCAAGTGAGTGGACTAAATCAGTGATAGTTCTTGGGGATGGAAAAATCCTTACGGCTGGATCCTCATCTTCCTCGGGATCTTATGATTTTACTTTGGCGAGATACAATACCAATGGTTCCTTGGATACAAGTTTTAATTCCACTGGAAAAGTATCCACAGATATTGGGTTGAGTTCCGTTGATGATGTGTTGAGTATTACAATTCAAAGTGATGGAAAAGTCGTGGCCGTTGGTCAATCGGGTAACACTGGTGCTTATGATTTTGCGGTGGCGAGATACAATACCGATGGTACGTTGGACACCAGTTTTAATTCTACCGGGAAAGTGACCACGGATATTGGAGCAGGCTCAAACGATAGTGCCTATACGGTGGCAATTCAAAGTGATGGAAAAATTGTTGTTGCTGGTAACTCCATTGCTGCGGGGGCTAGTGATTTTACATTGGTTAGATATAATAGCAATGGCACGCTGGACACCAGTTTTAATTCCACAGGTAAAGTCACCACGAATATCAGCACCTTTGATTTTGCCTATGAGATGGCCCTTCAAAGCGATGGCAAAATTCTGATTGTGGGTGTTACTGAGGTGGCTGGTAATATCGATTTTGTGGTTATTAGATATAATACGGATGGTTCTTTGGATACCAGCTTTAATTCCACAGGTAAAGTCACCACCGATTTGTCTTCGGGAAGTGATGATTACGCTTATGCAGTTAACATCCAAAGTGATGGAAAAATTCTTGTCGGAGGATATTCCACCTCCGCGGGCCCCAGTGATTTTGCGCTGGTCCGATACAATACAGATGGCTCTTTGGATACTAGCTTTAACTCCACAGGCAAGGTGATCACAGACAGTGGCACAAACTCCGCCGACGTTATTGACTCGCTTGCTATTCAAAGCGATGGAAAAATTGTTGTGGGAGGAACTTCTGGTGCCTCCGGTACGGATGATTTTGCGTTGGTGAGATACAACAACGACGGTTCCTTGGACACGAGTTTCAACTCCACAGGTAAGGTCTTCACTGATATCGGATCAGGGTCATGGGACTATATCTCTGACATAGCTATTCAAAGTGACGGAAAAATTCTTGCGACCGGGTATGGGGATGGATCTGGGAGCAATGACGTCGTTTTGGTAAAATACAATGCAAACGGTTCCTTGGATTCGGGATTTGGATCTGCGGGAAAAGTGGTTCTGGATTTCGGTGGTATCTCTGATTATGCCAAGGGCCTCATTCTTCAAAGTGATGGAAAAATATTAGTTGGTGGATCAACTGGTTTATTTTTGACGGATTTTTTAGTGATTCGCTTCAACAGCGACGGCAGTAGATAGACGAGGGCGGTCCTGAAGAATGAGGCGCCCTGATGTGTCCTATTTTCTCGAGAAGAGCGAGCGCAGGAAAGATCCTGTGCCGCCTTCAAAGTGGTAGGTGATGGTCAGCAGAATATTTTTTTCTTCATAGGGGCGTTGGCTAGAGAGCTCGGATTTTTCTGTGGGGATGTCGAATTTTTTTAATGAATAAATCGCGCCCAAACCCAAGCGTCCGAATTTGTAAATGAGCCCTCCGTAGAAATGAGGGTTCCCCATGTAAAAAATATTTTCAGTTGTTTGCGGGCCGACGGTGATTTGTTCAAAGGTGGCCTGTTGATACTCAGCGCCCACGATCAAGTAAGACAATCGATAACTCAATCCTATGCCGAAGGCAGATTGACCTAAAATCTGTTTTTGTCCCGTGTCGGGGAATTCATGGCTGCTATGAAGAAATTGATTTGAAACGGTCAGGTTGAAGAACTGATTCGCGCTTTGATAAAGCGGGAAATGAAGTCGTAAAAATGCGGTGTTTCCAGAAAGTTCCGTCTCGGCATCTTGTGGGCTGTGCATAGTCACTTGGGAAGTCCCGACTGATCCCTCTAACATCATTCCCTCATCAGCCGAGGCAGGCAGAGAGACAAGAGCTGAAAAAATGAGAACGTAAATTTTTGATCTATAAAAAGTCACGAAAACTCCTGAGAAAAGATTTTGAACACGTTCTCACATTGATAAAAAACAGTAAATTTTTTGTGAAAAATCCTTACAAAGGTCTCGAGGAAGTATCGAATGCTCAATGCGTTGCTTGTCATAGTAAAGCAACAGTAGAGAGATGCATTAAAGAATAATGATAAATATTGGAAACATTGAGTGTCTCTCTATCAAGAGAAATTCGAAATCAATCCTCTCGGAAATAAAAGGAGATATCGGACGACAAACTGATTCGAAGCAGAAGGAAAGAGTAAGGTCCTTCTTCAGTGGGATAATGGCTTAGTTTCCGCAGCTTTGTTTGTCAGAAACGCCGGAGGGATTGATCCAACCGGCGCGGTGAATTGCCATAGACTTATTTAAATTAATTAATTAATTAATACGGAATCAAAGTGCATTGATTTACGATAGTACCTTGTTCGTCAGCTTCAGTGATTACAACTCCCAGGCCTGTTCTTTCGATTGTCTGTGTGCCTGATAATTCAGCCGGATCATTGTTGAAACGAGCTTCGGAAACTGTGAGCACAAAGTTGCCGCCTTGATAGCCAGCCTTGTACTCGCGGAATCCTTCGCCGAGGTTATGATTTCTGCTTACGCCAATTGGATAGGACTCAATCATATAAAGAGCTGGGCTCAACATATTTTTTTCGCTGGGCACATCTATGATAAATGCTGTTGCAGAAGCGTTGATACGCACAGTGGGGGAAGACCAGTTGCCGTTGATCATCTTACAGTCTGAGCGGTAAATTCCGGAAAGAACCGTTTCAATAGTGTTGTTCACGGGGGCATTCACTTTGTGACCATGATTCACACAGCGTCGGATTCCTTTGCCTGTGCATGGCATAACACCGCGGCTTGAGCCTTTGGCAAAAGTGGGTGCTGCAAAAGCAACGGAAAGAATTAAACTCATAACTCCTGTCAACTGAACTAGTTTCATTTGGACTCCCTTGTTAAGTAGTTGAGGCGACTATAGGAAGATTTATTCATTAAATAAAATGATTTGATTTCATCGTTTTAGTTGAATAGCTTTCACGCATGAAGCTTGATCAACTTACTTATTTTTTAGAAACTGCAAAAACCCAACATATCGGAAAAGCATCTCGGCGGTTAAATGTCAGTCCCAGTGCTATCAGTCATAGCATTGCAGCACTTGAAGATGAATTGGGTCATCCTCTATTTGAAAAAGTAGGGAAGGCGATCAGTTTGTCGGCAACGGGGCGAAGCTTCGCGGAAAAAATTGAGCCTCTTTTGGTCGCATTAGCGCGGGCTAAAGAGGAATGTCAGTCGGAAAATGTAGAGCTTGAAGGAACCTTTAGAGCGGCATCGACTCACGGACTTGCCGGAGGTTTTCTGCTGCCTATGCTGGTCAAACTTGCGGAGGAAAATCCCAAACTTGTCTTTGAGTATTACAGTCTGCGCTCCGCTCAGGTCATTGAGAACGTGGCCCGGGGCGATCTGGATTTTGGAGTTTGCTTTGCGCCAACACCGTCGCCCTCTCTTGTTATTCATCCACTTCGCAAAGAACCTTTGGTGATAGCCGTTAAAAAGAATCATCCGCTCACAAAGCTTAAGGGCCCAGAGCTGATTCGATCATTGGCGCAGTATCCTCAGGCTTCTCCGAAAGCGTTTGTAGGAATTGAGGTTTGTGAGGAGCATCCAGCTCTCGTGAAGCTCGGAGTTCCCTTGAATCCTACGTTTATTTATGACTCTTATGAAGTGGCTTGTGAAGCGATCTCTCAAGGATTTTATTGGAGTTTAATTCCCGAGCTGTATCTTGAAAAAGGGAATCTGGTGAAGCTGAATATTCCGGGATTTGAAGCTATCACCCAGGTCTGTGCGATCACTCCCAAAGGCCGTCCACTTCCTAAGGCGATTCAGCAGTTTTTTGTTGCTCACTAGTATTTGTAGCAATGTTTGTTGGAGTCGCTGGCACAGAATAGGCATAGAGTAAGTAAACTCTTTTCAGGATCTTTCTAATGAGAAAATACCGCACAATGTTTTTACATATAGCCTTGCTTGTGACGATATTCGTCATTTCTATTCAAGGAGTTTATGCCAGCGAGCTTTCACCCGAAGCATTAGAAAGATCTATTCAAAATCGAATCGCGTATTTTGAACTTAATGGGCGGCATACGCCAGAGCTCGATAAAGCGAAGTTGGAAAAATGGATCGCTTTGTATGAGCGAATCTGTTTAGAAAAGGACCCTCAAAATTGTTTGGCGACTGAATGTGATATAGTGGAGAAGAACGAGCCCTGTCGAAAAAATCACGTCGTGTTATTTCGAGGGGAAAGCAAAGTCTATAAGACACCAGCAACTTCTCATTTTTTTCGGTATTCGCTAAAAAGGAAGAGCCTCGCTGAAACTTTAGAAATTTTAAATAAATCTTTTCTTCGTCTTTTGCCACTGGCGGATGAAGATTTTTACTCGGGCCATCTTCCTGCCGCTTTTAGTTTTAGAATAACAGAAGTCGGGGTCGAGTGGTTGCGGGAGGGAAAGGTTTTTGTTCCTGCAGCTTCAAGATCGGCGACGTTATATTCTCCAACAGAGTTTTTGATGCTGACTCATATGGCGGGCTCTTACTTAAAATATGTAGGTGATGGCGATGCGGTTTGGGATAGTATGGTGTCATTCTCTGCCGACCCAAGAGTAGCGAAACGTTTTGCGGAGCAGGACGCCGCTTTGCAAAGACGCGTCGTCGTAATCTCGGTGGATAAAGCGAGTTTTTTTAGGAGCGCACAGGGCTTGCCGGAAATCTCTCAAGTTGTAGATCCTTCCGCTTTTAGAGGAAGCAATGAGTTTTCTGACGAAGTCGAATACGACGTTTTTGTTGCTGTCGACGCTGGAGATATTTTTGATAGTCTGCTTATCGAGTAGTTCGTTTCTCGATGCGTTGCTTTTGTATTAAAGTAGCAACGTCTGATCTCTGGGCGAAGCGATAAAATTCTCATGGTTTCTATTACACGTAAATTACTTTTCGGAATTCTTAAGATTTTTTCAGTCACTTGATTTATAGTGCGCGCACTCTCATTACAAATCAGGAGAAAAAAATGAAAAGAATCGTTTCATATTCAATGACTGCTTTTTTTGCTATGTCGTCTTTTGCCTTTGCGCAGTCTGTGCCAGTGCAATTTCAGAGTAGAAGTTTGACTCCGGTAGAAGTGCAAACTTTCGTAACAACGCTTTTTAATAAAAAGTGCCAAGGTGCTGTTGCCAAAGCTCTCGAAGTCGGAACAACTCCCTACACAGATTTGGAAGACAATTATCATACTTATGAAAATCGCAATGTAGTAAGTGCGCACTATGATATCGTTTACGATGCGTCCTTCCCGCGTGATATGGTTGCTACCATTGCTGTTAATTACACGATGCTTGAGAATGGCGGAGTGAAAATTAATGCCGCTCGTATTATGGGCGCATGGGACACTTCTCACTGTGATGCTGGGATTTATAATCCACAAAATTTAAAATAAATTTATAGCAGGGCACTGAGGAAAATTCGGTGCCCCTTTTTCTTGCGTATCTGAAATGCGTTGCTTTGAAAATTAGCGAGCCACGAACTTAAATGTGCTGCCTACGAATGTCATAGCAACACAATATTTTTGTAAAGTCGTTTGTTTTCACTTTCATGTAAAAGATGACTTTAACTTCTGTTCGGAAAACCCGAAAAAGAAGTATGAGCCACTCTCATAAGGGTTTTACGCTTATCGAAGTCCTTCTCGCCATGGTTGTTCTTTCCATGGTGTCTACGGCCTCTATTGAATTTATAAATTATGTTAGGAATGAAAATACACGGCAGACGGCGATCGCTCTAAGGAATACGGAGCTGAGTCAGTTCTTCATGCTTTTGAGTAATCCCAACTATGTCGGATCTTTAGCTGCCTACGAGAAGAATACGCATCTCAAGAGCTGCCTTTCGGACGACACCATACTTTGCGACACTTCTAAGCCGTATCCTTTGACTTCGTTTGATTTAACGACGGGAAATGTTTTAAACCACATCGATACTGAAGCCACCCGCTACGTTCAGACGCATTTAAGCTTCAAGGTTCATTGTCCTTTAGATCAGTCTAGTTGTGAAAAGGCGGACTATATCAATATCACTATTGATTCATCCGTTGCGGGGCCCCTGGGAATTAATTTCTCGTCAAGCAAAGTGGTCACGGTTTCTCCACAGACGACGCAGATCCTCACCTTGGTTCCGAATACTCAACTTGAAGACGGGCGTCCCATAAATGTCATACTCTTTGTCGACGGTTCCAACAGTATGAGTGGAATCAAAGATATGTTTAAAGCTAATATGGTTAAGTTAGTTGATTCTCTGAAAGATCTGAATGCCAATGTCGCGGTATATTCAATTAATAACCACAATTCCATCCAGGGCAATTATCAAGGATATACGCTGGATGGGTCGGGAAACAAAACTTGGATAGAAACTTTCACCGAATTAAAGAACCTGCCCGACGGAACTATCTTCTATTCCGATTACATTAGCAAATTCGCATATAGAGGCGTCTACAACACCGGAGCGACGTATGGGAGTTCGTTTCTCTACGATAGCGTAGGAATCTTTTCTTTTAAAAATTCCATGTCTGAAGCAGAAAGAGCTTCGACAATCAACGGGCTTCTCGGGAAAATTGACCGAATTTTCGAATCAGGGGAAATCACGAATGCAAAGGATGCTCCATTGTGCGCGATGATTCGTATTCTTGAGGAGGCCGTAAAAAAAGAATCCGCTTTGACAATTGATCCGACGTCTCCGACCGTGTTTATGCTTTTAACCAACGAAGATGATGAAAGTCATCTTTATGATCTTAACGAAACGACGGGCCTTTTTCCGACAGCGGCGGATTGTGGTCGTCAGTTTACTCACAAGAAACAGAAAATGCCTTCGGCAATTCTCGTGTACGGATCTGCTTTTCGCATGGGAGTTGCGGCGACCATAGAAATTGAAATTGACGGTGCTCCTGCGACTAGAACTTTTACAATTGGGAGCGGAAGCCAAATGCCTGTCCCGATCGTGCCAACACCTACGATGGCTGACGGGGACAGTTGCCTTGGAACTGTACTCGCCGATCCTGCTCCATTTTTGGACCTGGTAAAGATCAATTACCCCACCTTCACTGGGAAATACAACATCAGCAACTGTATTATCGCTACAGACAAATATTTGCATTTGGGAACTTATCAACCCACTTCGCCAGCGACAGACTTTTGCAATAGCACGATGGTGAAAAATCACGTGAATTATAAATACCTGATTCCAGGAACTTGCTATGAGATGCCGGAGAGTAGTGTGGGTGCATCAAATCTTGGGTTTACATTTACTGAGGTTTTTCTTCCTGAGGATTCGGTCGCTCACACCAATGACGATTTACCCACAGGAATTTACAATTTAATTAAGCAAAAATTTAATATTGATAATTTCTACTATGTGCCGGTCATTAATCCGGTGAGTGGTGTTTGTCCCCTGACACCAGGAGCTCAAATCGGAACAAAATATCAGGCCCTCGCAACAAAGATGGGAGAAGTTCACTCAGAGGTTGTTCCTATTTGCAGTTCGGATTATGCGTCTAAGTTTTTAACGGTTTCAAATTATCTGTCTACTTTAGGCGTCGGAGATTTTAAACTTCCGGCGCTAGTTGCACAAAATATCAGTGGTGTCGAAGTCCTTCGCGGATCGAATATACTTTTGCCGACGTCAGGAGCCGACTATACAGTTACAAACGATTTGCTCATTTTTAAAACGGGCTATTTACTGCCTACGGACATCGTGAAGGTTTACACGAAATGAGGACTCTTGGTAAAAATGGCTTTTCATTAGTCCAACTGCTCTTGGCGATAGGTCTCTTAGGTATACTTGCTGGTGTTTTTGCGGACATGATTATTAACTTACAAAAAGAGGTTCGTCGTACCAGTGCCCAGCAGGGAAGAATTCTAGCTTCCTATCAGCTGGATCAGATAACCACATCGCCGTTCGGCGTAAGAACGAGTGCTCTTTTACCTGATGTGATCAATGAGCCATTAAGAGCTTGCGTTCGTGGCGGCGCTACGACAGGTTGTACAAGTAACTGCTGTCAAGGTGGGCAGAGTTTTGATTTCATTCTCTTGGATCCTCGCGATACCAATCCCAACTTAAGTGCGAGAGCACGTCTTGGTGGAACTTCCACGAATCCTGTTTATTACGATGAAGCTGGGAGTAATAACTGCATTCCTCCGAGATGCACCTATCGCGTCGCCACGAGTTTTGTGGCTCAATGTCCAGGCGGAGTTGCTCAGTGCGATCACGCGGAGCATTTGGTCATTACGGTGGCGATGGATCCGGAGCCTGGGAAAGAGTATTTAATGCGACCCCAAAAAAGGACGCTCATTCATTTCGTGAATATTAATTATAAACCATTTATTTCACCGATCTCAGACCAAACACTTACGGCCGGCTCGACTGTAAACCTGTCAGTTTATGGAAACTCGGGACATCCTTCAGAAGTACAAAACTTTATTTTTGCAAAATGCTCTTCATCTTCAAGTGCTACTGCGAAAGTCACCTGTTACGGATTTTTAAATGGTGTCGGGACAATGCGGATAGAGCCCCTCATGGCTGGGACTGCGCAAATCACTTTGCAAATAAATGACGGGGGGATGGAGAATAATTTATCGGATGACCTCACATTTGATGTCGTTGTGTCTCCTTGAGGCATTGCTCGGTTTTGTAGGCAACATTAAGAGGATTGTCGAACGAAAAAGAATTCCGATTGTCTATAGTAAATAGTTAGCCGGCCGAAAAGATATTATGTGCATTCGTGTTATAATCTTGTTCTGTATTCCGGTTCTATTATCTGCATGTTCTTTAGATGCCAATATTTTTCAATCTTCATCAACTCCCTCAATCCGTCTCAAAATTGTTCAGGATGAAGCCTCGCCGCTTTCTACGAACACGTTTGATAATCAGGCGCGGTTCAAAATTATTTCAACGGAAGAATTAGAAGCGAGTGCATTTAATCCAAGTATTTTCAAACAAAATGGCACGGCTAAGGGGCTTGTGTTTAGTTTGTCACCTACCACAGGCAAATCAAAAGAATTCACGCTGGACGTGGCAGTTTCCTCAGCGCCGGGAAGTATCGAGATTGAGATTCCAAGTGGAAGCGTCAGTTTCGCAGATCACACGGCGAATGAACAGGTTGTATCTCCAAGTGTAAGTAAAACGATGACTCAGACAGAGGCGAAGCTGGCGTTGGGATTCAATCATACTTGTTATATCGACGTGAATAACTCAGTTCGTTGTTTGGGCCATGCTTTTGAAGGACAATTTGGTGACGGCAGTGGTGTCGATGCCGATCGAGGTGTTCCGGGATTAATAGATTCAAGCTTAATCAGTGGAAGCGTTTCAATACGCAAGATAGTGGCTTCCGCCTATGGAGTTTGTGCGCTTAATAGTGACGGAGCTGTTTATTGCTGGGGGGACAATTACGAAGGGCAAGCAGGTACCGGTACGACCGGAGGACTCTTAATCCCAACCCCTTTGCTTGTGACGAACATTTCGGGAGAAAAAAAGTTTCGTGACATCTCTACATACTATGTCACCAGTTGTGGAATCACAGAGACAGATAAGCTATTTTGCTGGGGATATATTCCATATGCAGGAAATTCCTCCGAGCCTCAGCTTATGGATCTTTCGGCGTTGGGTTCATCAGTCAAAGTTGTGCAAGTAAGTGTTGGTTATAGTCATGTCTGTGGTCTTTCAAGTGATGGCAGAATATTTTGTTTCGGAAGCGCTTCGTCCGGTCAGCTCGGCGATGGTACAACTACGGCGAGAGCAACACCTATGTGGATTGATGAATCCAGTTTACCAAATGGGACCTCGTTCAAGCAGGTGAGTGTCTCGGAAAACCATAGTTGTGCTTTGAGTTTTGCTGGAGAAATATTTTGTTGGGGAGCGAATAATAGCGGACAGCTTGGCGATGGAACGACTGGCAAACGTCTTGTACCAACAGCCGTGGATCGCTCGCTGGTTCCCTCTTCGGAAGTCTTTTCAAAAGTGGTGGCAGGCAGATATTTGACTTGCGGCCTTTCTTCTGCCGGAAATGCTTATTGCTTCGGTAATAACGGCGATTATACTGTAGGGAACGGAGCTTCGCAAAATGCCCTAAGCCCCACGCAGGTAGATGCGTCGCTACTTCCTGCAGGATCAAAATTCAAAAATATTTTTATGAGCCAATATCGGACATGTGCGGAAACTACGAACAATCAAGTGGCATGTTGGGGTTGGGAGAATAATTATTTAAGTTTTTTCAGAGAAACGGATCCATTAAAACCGTTTGAAATTTCTGCTCCACCACTGAGTTCGGGGAGTTGGAAATCATTTGTTGCAAAATATAATTATGCCTGCGGGACAAGCAGTGATGACACGGCTTATTGTTGGGGAGAAGGGACTAGGGTGTTGGGGACAGGCAATAGCATCGAAACAACGCCAGGTCCTGTTGACACGTCTCTTATGACGGGTGCCAAGAAATTTTCTCAATTAGCCGTCTCATTTTCAGCGGTTTGTGGGGTTGCTACAGATGGCATTCTTTACTGTTGGGGAGGTTCAAGCGCTTTGGGCTTGGGTGCTGTGACAGTCGCAGATGTACCGACACCCGTTCTTACATCGGATATGACGGGAGCTACAACATTTTCTCAAGTGAGTGTTGGTGGGCGCCACGCGTGCGGTGTTGCGACGGATGGTAAAGGCTATTGCTGGGGAGAGATGACCTCAAGTCCAGGTCTCTATGCTCCGGTGTTGGGAAATGGCTCGTTGGCCTTAAAAAATAAGCCCTATCCGGTATACACGGCCAACATTGCTTCGGGTTCCACGCTCTTTTCGAAAATCATCACAACGAATTTTCACTCTTGCGGCCTTATGACAGATGGTGTTGTGTATTGTTGGGGAGCAAAGGATTGGACTGGGGGACATAGCTCAACAAATATGACGACGGTGCCTCTTCCCTTGGATACTTCGGCAATGACGGGAGCGACAACATTCAGTGATATATACGGAAGCGACGAAGCTTTTTGCGGCACTTCGACAGATGGTCTGCCTTATTGCTGGGGATTCAACTACTATGGACTGCTGGGAACGGGTGACACCGTAAGTTCCGCCGACAAAGTGATGCCCGTCGACGTTTCCGGTATTTCTGGCCCCCTGACTGTCAGTTCGATGCATGCGTTCTATTCTTTCTCTTGCGGGATATTGCGCTCTAATTCGATTTATTGTTGGGGAAGTTTGTTGCCGTCGTTAGGAGAAACAATCGCTACAGCGAAAAAGACGCCGCATCTTTTAGATCAAGGCGGTGGATTGAATGGCAGTATTGTCGGTCTAAGCGGTTACAATAATATATATGCTCTGACGGACACAGGCCACCTATATTGCTGGGGGCTTGACTGTAAAATGGGACTTCCGCGAACAAAGCCCACTTTGCAGGTTTGGCCTGACTACTAAAGGTTGATGCTCACTGTCTTTATTGGGGGAATCAGGACAATGAGCATCCGGAGATACGATATCTGTCACATTTGTTCTAGTTAAAGCAAGTTCCCTGGGCGGTGACGGCGTAATAGTTTACGTAACCGCCATCGTCGCCGGTTTGTTGGCAAGCGCCATAAAATACGTTTTTAAGGTTCATACCCTGGTTTTGGCATTGCTGTGCGAGGTTTTCTTTTGCCAGATTTTCTGCATTTGCGCAGTTAAAGGGACCTTCCTGGGTTGTTTCGACTGTCTTTGTGTCGGACCAGGCCTGGGGCGCAAGAAATGTCGTCAGTAAAATTATCAGAATTTTTTTCATTTGGAGAGCTCCTTTTAGATATGGAGCGCTTATATCTCACAGGAGGTTATAATTAAAGTGACTAATATTTATCAAATAAGTTAGAATAAGTTACTTATGAAAACTGAAGAATTAAGCCTTTCTGCGCTAAAATACTTTTTCGACGTCGTAGAAACCCAAAGTTTGACTAAAGCAGCCGAATTGAATTTTGTGACCCGGCCTGCAATTAGCCAGGCCGTTCTTCGATTGGAAGAGTGGGTCGGTAAATCATTAACGACCCATCGAAAGAAGAACTTTGAGCTGACGCCTGCAGGTGAGGAGTTTTATCGTCATATGAAGGCTTCATTCCTGAGTTTTAAAAAAAATGTGGAATCCTCAGTGCGGGAGTCCCACTCTCTTAAAATAGGATGCTCGTCCAGTCTTGCGGAGTCTTTTCTTTTTCCCGCTCTAAAACAATTCACATCTGTAGAGTCATTACATCTGGTTACGGGAACTTCCAAACAATTATCAAACCTCCTCGATGAAGAGGAAATTCATATGGCTCTCTTTTTGGCGGAAGCCAGAGGCGGACGAAAAGGCATTAAGATTGATTCTGGTTCGTTCGTTTTAGCTTCCCGGGATGGGAGGATGGGGCCCAAGATTGTGACGACAGAGATTCGTCCGGAAGTAACGGCTCTTAAAAGGCATCTTTTGAGGCAAGCGCAGAACGTTTCATTTTTGACGGTGGAAAGTTGGTCCCTGGCTGCGAAGTTAGCATATGAGATTAATTGCGTCTGTCTGGTGCCGGAATTTTTAATTGGATCAAAACTAAAGAAAATTCCCTTGCGTGGATTCAAACCTGGATACGAAGTTATACTTCGAAACGTCGCCCGAGAAAAAATGTCGACAATGGAAATGCAATTGCTGACTTTTCTTTCAACTGTCTAAAGGAGTTGACTGCAAAATGGGGCTTCCAAAAACAAAGCCCACTTTGCAGTATTATCCTAGCTATACTTCAGGGATTTTGGGTAGATGACGGAGACTTTTTTGGTTTTAAGTACTCGACAGAGTCTAAAAGCATTTTTTCTGACATTTGAAGTTCGGCCAAGAATTCGGAACCTAGAATGGTTCGTGTTTTCTCTTCAATCGTGTCCTCGATCAGCTTTCTGTTTTGGGCATTCGACGAGTCATTTTCATTATTTTGAATCAAATTTTTTATCAAGGTCATTTCAGAGTCAAAAGGAATACCGTAGGTGCCCTTATAATGGTTCCCGATAAAACCGATTTCACTTTTTCTGCTTTCTTTAAGTCGTTGAATTATTTCTGAGTCTTTTTGTTTGGACTCAAAGTCCAAGATAACAATATTTCTCATATGGCTTAGTTTCTCTAATTTAAGTTTTTCTAAAATGAAGAATGTTGAAATATCTTTTTTAATTTTTTTGAGTTTTTCAAAGATTTCAATATCTTTACTTGGTGGCTGATTTAACCAGTCGTTCATCGTTTTATAATTGGAGCCCGTGGAGCGATTAAGAGAAATCAACAGTTTTTCAAAGGTTTCTTTTTTTGATTTCCATATATAAAGACCATCTGAGTTCTCTTGAGTTTTCAGATCCCGTCCCACATGGTTTTTAAAAATGATTTCTTTAAGGCCGTTAGGTGTATTAATTCTTTCGGAAGCAAATTCTGAGTTCTTTGGAAATAACATTTTTAAAAGATTAAATGTTTCAACAGCACAGTTGTTTGAAATAAAGAAGTATTGACCGCGATAACTCCAGAACTGCTCTTTAACTCTGGTGATGAGGTCAGCAATTTGATAATGATTGAGAAAAAGGGGATAACTAATTAGGTCTCTTAACTCAAGTTGAGTATATTCATTAATGACATTCAGTAGGGGCATTATATAAATGCGTGAGCTGTAACCTCCCGTGAGACCTTTTAGCTTGTCGATAGCGAGATCGTTGACGGCGGCTGCATAACTGATCACTTTATGGTAGGTGATATCTTTGAGGCAATCTGGACCTACTTGTGTTCTAAAGGGAGCGCATATGACTAGTCGAAGCATTGAATGTCCCCATCTTGAGGCAGAGCTGTCGCCCTTATCGGCAAGAAGATAGTGAACCTCATAAACCCGATCAGCATTGAGTTCATCAAACACGATTTTCGTTTCCGAAGGTAGAATCATCGTCGTCATAACACCGGAACCGACATTGCAGTGATGATTTTTATAGGGATAATATCCAAAGTGTTTCGATAAAAGCTGGTAAGCAGTCGGACGGCGGCATTTATACTCCGGATCCATCAAGTAGAATTCGAAGTTGACTGCGAAAGCTTCTTCAGGATTTTTGAATTCATAGGGATTTGGAGAACGGAGAGTTTGATCATCCTCTTCGGTGACTTTATGTCCAGAAATCTTTTTTGGATGCCAGCTAACAGAGTATAAAAATTGAGGGTTATCTGAGATATTATTTTTAAAATTAAATAGTGTGCACCGGGCCGGGATACTATTTTGTCCGTTGTCGCCCGCTGTAATTTCACGACATTCAGAGCGTAGAATATAATCCCTTTTTAGGGATTCGTCAGAAATATTACCTAATCGAGATAGATCGTACTGATGAGAGATCTCGTGCAGAAGAGTTCCCAAAGCAACATCATAATAAGTTTTATGATGGCTTGCGAGTGTCGTATTTGGAATTGCATTTTTTCTTCCTCTTGCGATATGGGGAAGCAGCGTTTCTGAAAGAATAACCTCATTACTAAGGCTAGAGGTTTTGCCATGTTGTTGTATGGGGGCGAAAGTGACCAGAAGGGTTTTGTCGAGTCTTCTTTTGAGTTCAGGTGGAAGCATGTGCTCCGCCGTGTTCACTAAATTTCGAACTTCAGGCAGATCACTGTTATTTAAATTATCTTCAACAAGTTTTAGTTCTAGTGCTGCAGTTTCCAGGGAGAAGATCAACGAAATAAAGAATATCGCTGTATTTAGAATCTCTTTTTTCATCGGAATCTTCTCCCTGCATTCAATTAAGAATCGCCCTTAGATAAAGTGACAATAATTGAAAGAACTTCTTCATCAGTTGATTGTTGAAGCTCCGGGATTTCCGCTCTCATTTTTTCCATAACAGACTTAAGTTCTGGCGAGACAACTCCCGTCTCCAACGCAACAAGCGCGTCGCCTTGAACTTGCACGAGGTCGTTCAATTCAGCTAAATCCGCCGAGCTAGCGGCTGTTCCAAGTACGCTTCCTGCTGTAGTGCCCACCGATAACTCGGCAAAGGCAGAACCCGCAATTACCGATGTTGCAATAAATACTAAAATACTCTTTTTCATAAAATCTCCTTTGTTGTTTGAATGAAGGTCGTTGCACAGGGTGTGCCATGTAATAACCAGCGATATACAAATAATGATTGGTATTGCTAAAAAAAGTGACGGGCAACGATGACAATCGATTTCACATGAGCCCGCAATCGCAAGCTATTTTAAATAGAAAAGTAGATGTACCGACGTTTACCAAGTTCTTTCTTTAAAACGTCCTGCATAAGGGCCTTCACTTTGTTGGCGGTTTCCTGAATGTCAAAAGATGTCGATTTACTCACGTCAAAATAAATAGGTTTTAAAAACTTGATTTTCCATTTCGCAGGAAGGGGAATTGAGTTCAGAGGCAAAGGGAAGAGTTGTCCCAGTATCGAGATTTGGCCGACATTGATATGAGTTTCTTCTGCTCCAATAATCACAATGGGAACGACAGGAACTCGGGTTTCTGAGGCCATTCTTACAAAACCCGTTCTGAAGTTTTGCAGTTGATACTTCTTGTTGATTGTTTTGAAGTTTCCTTGTTCTGCCTCGGGAAACATGATCAGAAGCTTTCGCTTGTTTAGAATGCCCACACCATTGTCATAAGAAGCCTCCAGGAAACCAAACTTTTCCGCATGACTACGGAGAAGATTCTGGGTGAACCAAAATCGGTGAAGTAAGATTCTAGGCAATCTTTTTTGATTTTTAAGTATCCAGTGATTTAAGAGAAGGGCATCGAGCCCCAAATAACCGGAATGATTGGGGAGAAGAATAGCGCCTCCCGCGGGAATATTTTCTTCCCCCTCAACCTCAAGGCGAAAGTATTGTTCTAAGGTTGATAGGAGTGCATGGGGCATCCTTTTGTAGATCATGCTTTTTGAAAGTTTATGGGTCTGTCTTTGATTCAGCAAAATGGGTGATCCTTTTGCCATGATTTGTTGTTTAATGAAATCGAGAACTCTCAAAGTTAGCTCCGTATGAAATTTATTAGTAATATATAGAATTAAATGTAAATGGGTTTGATGCTCAATTGATTTTTCTGTAATGGAAAACAATGTATTTTATCGCGTGCTTTCGATAGTTTTGACTCTCAGTAGCTGATGGTTACTGTGTTGGTAACTAAATTTTACCCAGGAGTTTTGAATATGATGAAAGCAGTTGTTTTGCTCGTATTGGCAGTTTCCAGCAGTTCTGCATTTGCCGTAGATGAACCTGACCATATTATGCTAAAACCACAAGAAATAAAGTGGCAGGATGCTCCGGCAGCGTTACCTCCGGGGGCAAAGACAGCGGTATTGTATGGTGATCCGTCAACAAGCGGTCCTTTTTCTATGCGAATAAAAATGCCAGCCAAATATCTTATTCCCCCGCATTTTCATCCCCAAGATGAAAACGTCACAGTGATTTCCGGAACTCTTATGATGGGTATTGGGGACGACGCAAAAAATAAAGCAATGGCATTACCTGCGGGAAGCTTTGCAAGAATGAAAACAGGAACCCATCACTTTGCGAAGGCAGACAAAGAAACGGTGGTGCAGTTAAATGGCATGGGTCCATGGGGAATTACCTATATTAATCCTGCGGATGATCCAAGAAGTAAAAAGATAAATCCTTAGTTAGCGCATCGTAAAATGGTCCCATCTCTCATTAGGTCTTTTTCCTTATTTGGTTAAAGACCTTTTTTAAATTCCCTTCGCCGGTATTCTCGGCCTTGATAATCACTCTGTAGTTCCCTCGACAGTTGTTGCTCTTCAAAATCAAGCAATGATTTTTTTGCAAGGTTCTCTATAGGAGCAGAATTTGTTTACCGAAAGAGAGGACAGCCAAGAGCGCCAACAAAAGGGAGATACAATGAAGTCACTTGGGATTCTGATATTTTCAATGTCGTTGTTGGTGAGCTCGTTGGGTTTTGCAGAAGATGGAGGGCCTATTGGAAGTGTTCCTGCAGAGGGCCTCGTAAACGGTAGTACTGAACAGAATAATGGCACTGGTACCGAAGTAGGAAACAATCTCAATCTGCCAGGAGTGGGAACCCTTGAGGAAGCGATTGCCAAATTTAATAAAAAGAATGCCACGAATAGTTCTGAAGATGCGCGCATGAATGTAAGTAGTGAAGGATATACAGATGATGCTCAAAAAGTTAAGGCGGCGACCTCGATGCTCGTGCAAGAAGCTCAAAAAATGCCAGTACTGGGGGTTATGGTCAATAATCCGGAAAGCCTTAAGTCGTTAGATAGTGCAGCATCGTGGTACTCCAACGGACACGGTTCTTGTGTTAAGACCCAAGGCGCAGCTTCTTATATTTGCAGTGAAAAAACGAGTCCCAAGCTTCATGAGACTCTGAATCAAGTAAATACCTATATGAACGCCTTTGGGGCCATCGCGGGCGTTAACGACTCTTGTAATGCAGCTGGAAACGCTATGGCAACAGTAAAGGCGGGTTTGACGGCTTACGTAACTGCATGTTCAACGGCGAGAGCGGCATGTGAGTTGTCTTGTTCTACTGTTCAATCAAATCTCAAACGCATTCTTGAAATCGTGAATGCGCATGAATCCTTTAGTTGCAGCGTGAACCCAAAGACACCTGCTATTCAGATGGAGACTGCTCTGTCTGCCTGCGCGGACTTCATCGCTTTAAGAGATGCAAAGTTTGAAGAGATCAAAGCCATCGCAAATAAAGACAATGACGAAAAGGGGACGATAGATGCCGAGAGAAAATCTGTCGCTCTGAAAAATGTAGCTTGTACCTATTCTTACGCAAACATGGTGGCATCAGCCCTGACTGGAATTGCATCGATGGTTGATTCGATGAAACAGGCGTCTCGTTGTGACGAAGCTTCTCGAGGAACGGCATCCGCGAATAAAGCTGATATTTGCAGCGATTCAACCAAAGCAAAGTCAGAAGAATGTGTTTGCAGAAATCCTCAATCACCTGAATGTCTTTGTTTTAAAAATCCGCGCACGCCGGGTTGTACGAACACTCTTCAAAAAAGTGCTCAAAATGGCGAAAGTAATTCAGCAAAGACGGGTGCGACGGATAAGAACAATCTACAAGGCAAAATTGATGGAAGTGGATTGAGAAATCCCGCTGAGGCTGGATTGAATGCAGGAAATCCTAACGGCGGCGGTGATGGAGGTGGAAATTTACCAACCGGCGGAGGAGCGGGTTTGGGGAGTAGCTCTGGCGGATCTGATGCTACACCGACCTCAGCCTCTAGTACAAAAAAACCTCTGGATGCAAATATTCTTGGAGGAGCTGGCGGCGGTGGAGGAGGCTCTTGGAACTCGTCTTCTATTTCGGGAAGTTCTTCATCGAAATACCGAGCCTATCTTCCCGGTGGAGCGAAAGATCCCAATAAAGGAATGGCAGGGCAAGAGATATGGGCGAGAGAGGTCACAGGGGCCGGCGGGAAATCGAATTGGGAAAAAGTAAAAGATCGTTATCGCGATAATAAGAATACTTTGTTGAATAATTAATGGGCGGTTTTATGGGGGCATCTCTTACCAAAAAAATTTTATTTTTCTTTCTTGTTTCCCAGCAGATCACTGCGTTTGCAGGAAATGTGCCCGTGAATCCGACAACGAACACCAACACAAGTGGAGCCTCGAAAGGCGTCGAAACAAGTGGAGGCACGCAAAACGGGGCCTCTGTTAATCAAGGTGCAAATCAAACTGCGAGTGCTAATAAATCGGCGCAAGCTCAGCAATATATTCAAGGAGCCATGATGTTTGGGATGGCGGCCTCGCATGTGCCGGGATGTTCATCTGGCAGTGGCGTTGATTGTGGCTTTGTGGCCATGTATACCGGTTTAGGTGTTTTATCGATGAAGCAAGGTAGCGAGCATGGAAAAGCAGTCAGAGCTGCCGGGCTTACAGGGTATCAGTCCAATGGTTTCGGTAGCGATCCATACGCATTCGACGGAATTAACCTTAAAGATCCCAATAATCCTCTCAGCAAAGATTCCAGTATAAAAAATCTGGGTTCAAATTGGAAAAAGATCAGTTCTTTTTATAATGAAAAAACCGGGAAAATCACAACTCCAGATGGCAAGAGCTACAATGCTTCCGATTTTGGCTCCGTAGATGGAATGGCTGCTGCCGGAATGTCTAAAGGTGCCATTGACGGTGCTTTAGCGATGTATGATGAAGTTCAAAAGAAAGCCGCTGCAAAATTAGAAAAATTAAAGTTAGGTGCTTTGACTGCCGCCAGTGGATTTGAGGAAGGTGGAGGATCTAAAGGAGGAGGAGCTGCACCTGGAGAATCTCTGGAAGATCCGTCACTTTCTTTAGCTTCAGCTAAGACATCCTCTGGAATTGATCGTGATCCATCCAACTTCGCAGGAATGCAAAAAAACTACAACGGTGATCCGATTGGTGTCGCCGCCGATAGCATTTTTCAAATGATCGCTCGAAGATATAAAATGAAAGAAAGCCAAGAATCTTTCTATACAGATATGAATCAATAACGACTTTTTCATAATGTGGGGAATGTGATGGAATTGTTACATCTAAGATTTAAAAAAAACGTTCCGGGATTCTTGATTTTAGCTGCCTTGACTTATCTGGAAGTTGTGAATGCGCAGCAGGTTATTGTTCCGGTTGCGACCAAAAGCCCTGAGGAAATTGCCGAACAGAAAGCGCAACGACTTGAAAATAAATGCAAGGAACTGCGACAAGAGATTAAAGACGCGAACAACAAGATGACAGAGTCTTGCAGTAAAGCAGGTCTATCGGTGAATTGCAAAGAGAAGGCATTAGACTGTAGTCAGACCCTGCAGGAGGAGTCTTACCCGACAATAGACGCTTTAGCGACAGTCATGGGAATTCCAGCAACGACGGATGTGAGTTCGGCCTGCCCTCAGATGAGTGGTGGCGACTACTATAAAGAAATAGAGCGTCTGGAAAAAGAAGTTAAAGAGACACAAAAAGACATTGCGGAACTCGCAGAGGAAGAAGCTAAGATCAAAGAGAATTTTAGCACTTCTATGCAGAATATTTCTCAAGCAATGACGGATGCCCAACAGGAATTTTCGGAAGCTAAAGAAAAAATAGCGGATGAAGAACGGCAGCAAATTTCTGCATTTCAATCAAAACAAATCGAAGATAAAAAGGAGCTCAATAGACTTAGCGGGCGCTTGGTTCAGTTGCGCGGTAAAATGACGGAGTCTCTACGTAAGAAATCCGCTAGTTTGCTAGAGCTTACATCTCCGAAAGCAGGCAGTCAGTTTGATTGTCGGGCAGAGTATCGAAACGCAGCCCAAGGTTTCGGTGCTGTCAACTCTGCGGCGAGTGGAAATCATATCACGATGGCCAAGGCCAAAAAGGCGGCAGCTATAAAGGCTTTTCAAGTTTGCTTGGGAAGAATTCAACAAGCGCGTGCTGCTTTAATTGAACAAAACCAAAATGAAATCGATACGCTGACTAAAGAAATAGAATCAACTCAGTCAGATATGGATGCCGTGAATGATTCACTGAGTTTGGCATCCAATCAACTCGACGAGATTAAGGCGTCTAATGAAAATAAAAGAAATAGCGCTCAGAAGAAAGTTGTAGATCTGTTGAACCTCAGTCAGCAAAAAATGGTGGCGGCTCAAGATCAGATGCAGACGAAGCTGAAAGGACTCGCGACTAAACAGCAAAGTTATTCGCAGGCTTTAAATCGAGCACAGAATGCTCTTCTTCGATTAAAGCAGACGCCGGCACCAGGCCGCAGTGCTGAAGTTACTCCGAGCAGTATTGTCACGGATCTCAATAATCAAACAGAAATCATCGCGCAAGCCAGGGATCAGATTAAGAACGATCCTGAGTTACAGAAAGTTTGTCATATTCCTGAAGAGAGATCGGCGAAGAGAAGTACAAGTAGTACAACAAGAGGAAGACAGTAGTCGGGAAGCGGTGATGAAAGCTTTGATATTTTTTTTAGCATCTGTTCTGTGCAGTCTGGCATTTGCGAGTCTGAAAGAAAACCCCTCTTGTTACAAAGAGGCCTATACGTACTTTAATTCACCTTTTTTTAAGAACCTTTCAGAGCAAGATGCTAATCAAAATGCAAAAGAGTATTGTTCACAGCGTGACAACGGGGATTGTTTAAAAAAAGCCTTCGGTTACTTTTATGGTTATATGAATTCACAGAATTACCAGACCATTCCAAGAGACCAAGCCTTTAAAATATCGGAGGCATATTGTTCGGCAAAAAGAAGCGCAGACTGTTTGCTAAATAGTTTTTTGTACTTTTATTCGAAGGATAAGACTTCAAAATCAAAAGAAAGCGTTTTCAATGATGTACAGAGGATCTGTACAATGAACTCTATCAAGATGATTCATATGACGGGTCTTCAAGAGTCGGGCAAATAGTGTTGCTCTTGATACTTCGTGCAACAGATTAAGTTGGTCGGTGTATTTAGTATAAAGAAATCTTTACCGATAAGCAATTTATGAACGTATCTTCTTTTTTCGGACTAGTACTTTCTCTTTTACTTATAAGTTTCAGTACTTTCGCTAGTCCTGGCTCTTTAACTTATCAGGGTAGGATTCTTGATTCTTCGGGTAGCCCTTTAGAATACGAGTTTGTTCAGTTTCAATTTGAGATCACAAATCCAACAGGAACGTGTGTGATTTATCGTGAGGTTTCTCAAGTTAACGATATGAGAAATTCCAACGGGGTGTTCGACGTTCCGATTGGTCCAGGAACGAAGAGCTTCCCAGCTTCACCAACGTTCTCTCTTCTGGATGCCTTTGATAATTCCAAGACATTTAATTGTGCTACCGGTGGAACTTACACTGCGGTGGATGGAGATAAACGTAAACTTCGTGTGCAATTCAAAGATGCTGTCGGATGGAAGCTTATTTCTCCGGACAGTGATATTCGTACGGTACCGTTTGCTGCGTATTCAAAAGTTGCGCAACAGTTGGGGGATAAAACGAGTGCTGACTTCGTTTTGAAAAATTCGCTTACAACTTGCGGAGCTAATCAATATCTGACTTTTGATGGAACGAATTTCGTTTGTCAAAATGATGCTGGTGCGTCTGGTGTCGTTACAAATGTAACTGGGACATCTCCGATTTCTGTCACAATGTCAGGAAGTACGGCACAAGTTTCCCTGAGTGTTGGCACAGGCGCGGGAACCGTGGCCGCTGGTAATGACAGCCGTATTGCAGGTGCATTTCAAAGTTCAACAGCATTAGGCGGAGATTTATCAGGAACTTTGCCCAACCCGTCGGTTGTGAAAATTCAAGGTAAGGCAGTTTCAGCGACGGCGCCGAATGACGGCGAGGTGTTAAAATTAAATTCTGGAGTATGGACTCCCTCTGTTTTAACGATTAGTGATGTGAGTAGTTTGCAAACGACTTTAGATGGTAAGGTTGCCAAAAGCAGTTTGGTGACTTGTGATAGTGCTCAGCAAACATTGAGTTATAATATTGTGACGGGGCTATTTACATGTCGCACGATTGACGACAATTCCAAATTGCCTTTAGCCGGTGGCACAATGACCGGAGCCATTGAAATGTCCAACAATAATTTTACCAACGTTGGTTATGTGACGATGGCGGCAGGCAAGAATCTGCATCTTTCTAATAACAATTCAGATCCTGCGGGGCTGGTTGCGGCTGATAAAGGAAAAGTTTGGTTTAATTCGACAACCAACGAAGTAAAATACTGGGACGGATCTACTGTTAAAACAATGGGAGTGGCGGGGAGTGGTCTGCAAAGTTTCAATGGCCAAACCGGAAATGCACAGACGCTGGCAACTCCAGGTGTAGCAGGAACTTCGCCGAATTGGAGTTCGGCAAGTGATGCGCACACACTGAATATTCCCCTGGCATCGGCGGTGGGAACAACGGCGGGTCTTATCAGTAAAACTGATTACGATAATTTCAATAACAAACAAACTTCCACTCTAGCCGATGGCAAGATCTGGGTCGGTGATGCTTCGAATGTCGCTACAGCAGTCACTTTAAATGGTGATATCACGACGACAAATGCCGGGGTAACAACTCTTGGTAAAATCCAAACAAAACCTGTCGTGATCACTTCATTAGCTTCAGGCGAAATACTCAAATACAACGGCACCAACTGGGTAAACGTAGCTTTGGGAATTTCGGATATCACAGGCCTTTCAACGCAACTTTCAAATAAGATCGATGCAGGTCAAATGCCTGCGAATTGTGCTTCTGGGCAAACGTTAACATTCTCTTCTCCAACAGGCTCCTGGGTTTGTTCGAGTATTTCAATCAGTGATTCACAGATCACGTATGCAGCAAAAACGGCAAACACATTCTTAGCGGCACCGAACGGCAGCGCTGGCGCTCCCACATTTAGAACTATCGCAGCCGCTGATCTTCCTGCAAATGCGTATGACTCCACTTATTTTAAAAATGGCGGGAATAGTTTTGGGGGAACAGCATCGCTTGGAACAAATGATAATAACTCCCTAGAAATCAAAACTAATAATTCCACTCGAATGGCTATAGATGCCACAGGAAATGTAGGTATAGGAACAGCTTCTCCGCTTGCATTGTTGCATATCCAGAGTGATACAACTCAGTCAGTTGTTAAGATCAAAGGTGCTGGTAGTGCAACAAATTATGCGACTCTGCAGTTAGAAAGTGAAGAAGGAGCAACAGATAAAAGATGGGAAATAAGTCATCGTAAGGGGCCTGCAAATGTACTTTTATTTTCCCACTATAATGGTGCCTCTTGGATCGATCCAGTTGCTATTTATCCTAACGGCAATATTGGTATTGGGACAATCAGTCCTACTGGAAAGGTGCATGTAATTGGTGGCACAGAGGCGGGCATTGGTTCGAACTCAACCATTCTAAACGCAGGAACAGGAGCCGATGGCTTTTCTTTAAATACATCTGGTTCCAGTAACACTTACTATGCGGCTGTAATTAAAAATCCTTCAGGTAACGGTAAAGGTTTATTGGTTGATTCCGGAGCCAACGATAATACAAGCGGTGTTATCGCGAATTTTGCTTCCAATGGTGTTTCGAAACTTTTAATAGATGAAGGTGGCAACGTCGGGATTGGCACGAGTTCCCCAACGGTGTCTTTGGATATTGGTTCAAGAAAGGATGCCGTGCGATTACCAAATGGGACGACGGCCGAGCAACCGGCATCCCCCGCAAACGGAATGCTACGCTATAATACGACGACAAATTTCGCGGAAGTCTATCAAAACGGTGCGTGGGTGAGTCTCACAACTTCAGCGGGTGGCTCGAATGTCACGACGAACTCTTCAGGTGCTGTGACGGTGGCAGCAGGTGGCACAAACCAAAATGTGACATTGCAGGCATCCGGAACTGGAGTTGTGACTTCTTCCAGTGTTATGACTTTGACGGGTGGCCAGGCTTCCACAGCGTCCAATAACGGAGCTTTGGTTGTAAGTGGCGGAGTCGGAGTTAGTGGTAACATCAATACTGGTGGAAACATTTATTCCAGTGGAAGCATTGCTTCTGGAACAAGTATGTATTCTCCAATTATTTATGGTGGTACTGCGGCAGGTGCGAATTTGACTCTGGATTCAACATCAAATGCGACAAAGGGAAATATTATTTTAGCGCCCAATGGCGGCAATATCGGGATCGGCTCTTCAGCTCCGACGGCCCCCCTCAGTGTTAATGCCGGAAATGAAAGTCAAATAGCTTTACTTGAAACTACGGGAAATGCGGGTGATCGACGGGCCACTCTCGCGATTCGCAACAACATTGCGACGGCGGATGGATCCACATCAGGGCGAATCATCTTTGCCGCAACTGCAGTTCCAACGGGTGGAACTCAATCTCCTTATTGGGAGTTAACGACGGACTATGGCAGGAATGGTGGAAATAATATCTATCTTGCTAATTCCACTAAGACGGGTGTGACAACACTGCCTTTTTACATCAATGGTGATACGGGTAATTTCGGTATAGGTACGACTTCTCCGGTTGAAAAACTCAATGTTCAGGGAAAAGTTTTTATCACGAACGACCCTACTAACTATTATTGGACTAACCGTCTGGGATATTTGGACTTGTTCGTTGATGATATTAATGGCAGTCAAAAGTCGGCGGTGAACAATATTACCTATGGCTCAACCGTAGAGCTTAAGAGTACAAGCAATGACGGCGCCGTACATTCCCACTATGCTTCCAATATTACACTTGCATCCAATGTAGCGAGTGGAACGACCAACGGTGGTACGGAAATGGGTTTGTATCTTTCATCTCATCGAAACGGCACCGCTGGTTTAAATGACGGAGGAACTCTTGGTAACCAAGTTGGAGTCGTGGTGGATTACGGTCATTCTGATGGAACCGTAGGACAAACACCTCAGACGACGGTGTCTAAGGGAATAATGATTGCACCGAAAATAGTTACCGGTACGATCACGAATATGTATGATCTTTTCCTAGCATCTCCCGAGACTGGTGGAACCTTAACAAACCATTATTCGGTTTATCAGGAATCGTCGACAGCGAAAAATTACTTTGCAGGGAACGTCGGTATTGGAACTACAAGTCCTGATGGAAAGTTTCATGCGGCCATGGGAGGAACTCTTGGTGATATTCACTTTGGTGGCCCTTACCCAGACATGTGGTTTGATGGCGGAGCTGACAGCTACTTTTGGATTTCAAATCGTGGGGCGGCTGGAGGACAAACATCAATAACCTATGGAAATACCGAATTGTTTACAGTGAAGAACAGCGGCAAGGTAGGGGTTGGTACGACAAACCCGGCTGCGGCTCTCGATGTTAATGGTGGCGTTCGAGTTGGCTCTGATTCTTCGACGTGTGATAACTCTAAAAAGGGAACCACGCGCTACAACTCGACTGACAATATTATGGAGTATTGTAACGGCACTCTGTGGTCTGACTTCAATCCTCCGGGCACGCACTGCGGTTATTACTCCTCCCGCGGAAGCACGGCATGTCGAGGAGTTATCCCCTCGGCAACGTGTCCGTCTGGTTACACAAGAACACAAATTCTTGTTGATGATTTTGCAGCGGGTGCATCTCCTGAATACTATACTTGCATTAAGAACTAGGTGGTGAGCTCAGCCTTAGCTCCGTAAATTAGTCTAAAATATGGAATAAGGAAAAATGCGAGCAACACATAATTGTCATATTCATCCAAAATCTCAATATTAGACTGCATGAAGTTGAGCGTCCTGCCGATAAGTTAAATATCTGTTAAAAGCCGGATCGTTCGGGGTGCTAAATGGGAAAAAATTGTAAGTCATATTATGTAGTTTTCGCAGTTTTTCTGTTTGGCTTTAGTCTAGTCACGCAAGCGGCTCCCACATCTTTAACCTACCAAGGTCGAATCATTAAAGCCGATGGGGCTCCACTAGAGCACAGCGGTGTCAGTTTCATTTTCAAAATCACAGATCCAACAGGAGCATGCGTAATCTATCAAGAGCAAGTCAACGGCATTGATATGACGAACTCGGGCGGTGTTTTCGATGTTCCTATTGGACAAGGCTCGGTGAGTTTTCCTACAGATGGTTCTTTGAATATTCTTGATACTTTTAATAATAATCGAAGTTATTCTTGTTCTGGTGGATCGTCGTATGCTGCCGCAGTCAATGATGGTCGTAAGTTGCGAGTGCAGTTTTATGATGGAACGGGATGGAAAACGATCAGTCCGGATTCAACGATTCGCTCTGTTCCCTTTGCCGGGTATTCTTTATCAGCGCAAAAGTTGGGAACGAATGTCGCTTCTGATTTCGTCTTAAAGACCGGAGTTCCAACGTGTAACGCCAACGAGTTTCTTTCTTGGAATGGAACGGCCATGGTTTGCGCTCCGGTTTCAGGCGCCAGTGGTGGAACAGTCACAAATGTTTCTTCATCCAACGCTTATTTGTCCGTGGCAAATGGAACTTCCGCACCCACTTTGACTTTGAATGTGGGAACGACCGTTAATACTGTCGCTGCGGGAAATGATTCACGTCTGAGTGATGCTCGTGCGCCAACAGGAGCTGCGGGCGGAGACCTTTCTGGAACTTATCCTAATCCTTCCGTTGCTAAGATTGTTGGAAAGGATCTTATCTTTACGAGTTTGGCCGCTGATCATTATTTAAAATTTGATGGTACTAATTGGATTAATACTGCTCTTTCTATTTCAAGCATTCCGGGTTTGTCTACTCAATTGAGCAATAAAATCGATCAGTCACAGATGCCTGCAAGCTGTGCTGCTGGACAGACATTAACATTCTTTTCTCCAACGGGGGCTTGGTCTTGCACAAGTATCTCTATTGGTGATTCGCAAATTACTTACGCTTCAAAAACAGCAAATACATTCTTTGCAGCACCCAATGGAAGTGCGGGTGCGCCGACATTTAGAACGATCGCTGTTGCGGATCTTCCGGCCAATGCCTATGACTCCATCTATTTCAAAAATGGTGGAAATAGTTTTGGGGGTACGGCATCACTTGGAACTAATGACAATAATGCACTTGCGATTAAGACTAATGGTGCAACAGCAATGACCGTAAACGCTTCAGGTGATGTTGGTATTGGAACCAACTCGCCCAGTGACAAACTGCATGTTCAAGGAAATTCCCGAACAGAAGGTTTCAATATCATTCAAACGAACAGTGATACAGCGACAACATGGAATGGCGTTGCTTTTGAGCGCAGTCGCGGAACATCAGCTTCTCCTACAGCTTCTCAAGCAAGTGATAAACTGGGCGCTTTAGCTTGGTCGGGTCATGATGGTACAGCCTTTAGGCAGGCGGTTGAGCTCGGAGCTGTTCAGTCCGGAGCAAGTACGGGAGCCAATGCTCCAGGAGATTTGTATTTTGCAACAGCCAGTGGGGCTTCATTGACTGAAAAAATGCGCATTACATCGGCAGGGAAGGTTGGTATTGGAACGAACTCCCCTTCAGCTCCTTTGCACGTATCTGCTGCAATTGGACAGTCCGGAGTTTGGAGTAATTCAAATTCATTGCCTGCAGCTGCGGGACAGAGAATGGGAGTGGTAGGCTTTGGCGCAGACGGAGAGTCGGCAAGCGGGCAGGCACGTATTGAAGGATTCGCTTCTAAGGCATGGACCAGTAATACAGACACTCCTGCTTATTTAGTCTTTTCGACGACACCCGACGGAGCTACAGGCTACATCGAGCGCATGCGCATCAGTCCGGCTGGGAATGTTGGCATTGGAACTTCGTCTCCAGCGGTATCTCTTGATGTTGGTTCTAAGACGGATGCACTTCGCTTACCGAATGGAACAACAGCACAGCAACCAGCTTCCGCTTCAAACGGAATGCTTCGTTATAACACCTCTACCAACTTTGCAGAAGTTTACCAAAATGGTGCTTGGGTGAGTCTTACGACTTCATCGGGCGGTTCTAATGTAACGACAAATTCTTCGGGTGCTGTGACGGTGGCTGCTGGTGGTACGAATCAAAATGTTACTATTCAGGCTTCGGGAACTGGAGTCGTGACGTCTCCAAGCGTAATGACGCTAACAAGTGGTCAAGCTTCGACGGCTTCGAACAATGGAGCTTTGGTTGTTAGTGGTGGTGTTGGTGTAAGTGGCAACATCAATGCTGGTGGAAATATCTACTCAAGCGGAAGTATATCTTCCGGCACAAGCATGTATTCGCCAATTATATACGGCGGAACTGCGGCAAGTGGAAATTTGACTTTGGATTCGACATCCGATGCGACAAAAGGAAATGTTCTGATTTCTCCGAATGGTGGTAACGTCGGGATTGGGACAAGCAGTCCGGGGCAAAAGTTGCACATGGTTGGTGATGGCGGTGCTGCTTATTTGCAAGCCGATGCCTATAGAAGCAATGCTTCGGGTGGTGGAATCATTTCTCGTCATGCCCGAGGAACTGTGGCCTCTCCTGCGATTCTAAATTCTGGCGACATCACCTTTCTGTTAAACGGAAGTGGGTATGACGGATCCGCATTTATCAACAGTTCAAATATCGTCATGGCCGTCGAAGGCACTCCTGCTACTAACAATATGCCGGGGCATATTCGTTTTGAAACAACTCCTGCAGGTGCCACAATTCCTGTGGAAAGACTTCGCATCAATTCGTCAGGAAATGTCGGTATCGGCACGGCATCTCCAATTTCGTTGCTTCACGTCAATGGCGGTATTATTCGAAGTGATTTGGGGGCGACTGGACCGAGTCTTATCGCAACAGGCACAGGTTCGAATCTTCAAGTGAGCCATGATGGAACTAACTTTTTGCACATGTATAATTCAGGTGGTGGAAATATCGCGACTGCGGGAATTCAATTTAGAAATCACGACGACTCCGTAGCCAATGTTACGATCACCAATCCAGGAAACGTCGGGATCGGAAGCTCAGCTCCCGCGCAAAAACTTGTGGTAAATTCTTCGGGTACCTCTGAGATTATGATCAGCACCGGCAACGATGACAGCCGTTTATATCTCACAGATACAGCCAGATCTATTCGCGGAGTTGCTGGCGGCGCACTCACGGTCCAAACCAGCTCGACAGAGCGTATGCGAATTGATGGATCTGGAAATGTCGGTATCGGAACAGCTTCTCCAGTAACTAAGCTGGACGTTGCAGGCCCCATTAAATCAAATGGTTATTTCATTAATGCTATGAATATCTCATTGGGTTCGGCAGCTGCGTGGGAAACGGGTGCCAATAAATATCGTTTAAGAATTCTGACGACGATTCCTTTTGCAAACAGTTCCACGACGATGAATATGTTGCGCATCTATGGATACGACTATGGGAGTGGGGGCAGGTCTTTAGATCTGCGATTGACATATTATGTGTATTCCGGAAGTTTTATTAACGCTTCGGTCACTAGTTCAGGTGGTTCCGCGCCTACGGTGAAATTGGCAAATGTGGGTGGCAATATTGCCATTCTTCTTGAAAAGGGTTCGACAGAACGTTGGTATTCCGGTCAGTTTTCCGTGGATCTTATGAATCACAATATCGCGATGCCTTCGAACTACTTGACGGGGTGGAGTTACGATGATGGCGACTTTAGCTCTGCTGCAAATGTGGTTACATTAAACTATAATAGTCAGTTTGGCTCTGGATTGTATGCGACTAATGGTTGGCTAGGCATCGGCACAAGTTCCCCGCAAGTGATGTTAACTGTGGATTCAACGGCGGGAACTGTTTCGGCACCTTATTCGACCGCGACAGATAAGTTGGCTGTTATGAGTACGGGCAATGCAGTTATTCAAGTGACCACACCAAATACACAATCGGGCGGAATTTACTTCTCTGATCCTGAAAGCCGTGATCCGGGAGGAATTGCATACAGCCACGTGTCTGACAGTTTGATATTTAGAGCGAACAGTGCCACTCGCATGACGTTGACATCCTCTGGAAGTTTGGGAATTGGAGCGACATCTCCCAATGGTCAGCTTGCAAATACCACTACAAATACAGGAGACACTGGGACATACGCTGCACCCGCAGGTACTGGTATAAATGCGAACTCAATCAATTGGCTAGGGGCCGGAGCTGGTTATATTGGGCAGTTTGTGAATTCAGGTTCAGCGGCAACGTCAAATGGTGTACATATTTATACAGTCGCTAGCGATAGCGGGTCTTACATACTCAATGCGCGTTCAAACGGAAGCAGCCGCTTTTTAGTACGCGCCGACGGGAATGTGGGGGTGGGAACGACAGCTCCTTCCGAAAAACTTCATGTTCTCGGAAATCTTCGCGTACAAGGCTCGACAGATTGTATACTCGGTGGTGGTTCGGGCGCGACAAACTGTACTTCGGATCGCAGACTTAAAACGAATATCAAAGAAATCCCCAAGGCCTTAGAAAAGATTTTAAGTCTTCGGGGTGTGGAGTTTGATTGGAACGAAAAAGCATTAAGTTCGGGTCGTCATGACATCGGAGTGATCGCGCAGGAAGTCGAAAAAGTATTTCCAACCACCGTAATAGAGAATCCTGAATCAGGATACAAAATGGTAGACTATGCAGCCCTTGTATCCCCCTTGATTCAATCAACCAAAGAGCTTTATGGGCTATGTAAAGTGAGTGAGAAGCAGTGGTCCGGCCTGGCGGTAACAGTGGATCGTAATACGCGCGATATTGCTTCCTTGCAGGCCGAAAATGCGCAGCTTAAAAAAATCGTGGAAGCTGTGATGAAAGAGAATACGGCAATCAAAGACCGCTTAGAGCGAATTGAAAAGGCTTTGAAGTAGGTCCTGAAATGAAATTATTTATCTAGATTTGAAAGAATCATATTCTCAATTGTTATGCGGCGGTGCTCTGCCGTGTCTAGACTTTTCGCGTTTTGTCCGTTGATTTGTTTGTCGACTAACTGTTCAAAACACGGATCTACGGTTTCACCTAAAAGAGCAAGAGGACCTTCGTTAAGGATTAAGTTTCGTTCCTGTTCCTTGGACATAATACAGGTGGCTTCGGAGTGAAGACGGTAGGGGCTCCATGCTTGCTGGAAGTTTTCGTTAACACCATTGGCTGCTTTGACGGTACGTTGCGCTCGAAGAAATAATAACAACGACTGTTGGCCTTTTGCATTTGGTAGATTTACTTCTTGGGTACCGGTCGTAGATATTTGCTTTAGATCAATGACTTCTAGTATCTCGTTCTCTTCTGTCGTCACAACAAGCTCAAATTGAGAAAATGTTTCCTCGACTTTTACCCCCTCAGAGGTGGCGTACGCTTCTCTGTTTGGAGATGTGTCTAATTTCGGCTGATAAGTCGACTCGGCCTGATGTTCACATTTAATGATTTTGATATTCAAAGTTTCAGAAGGTGTAAGTGACATGTGAATCAATTTTTCATGAGATGTGACTTGTCCTGCGATGCATGAGCGACTGGCTCCATCAAATGGCTTCTCCAGTTTTTTCGCATAAGACAGGGAAGAGTAAAAAGCGGGAAGCAGTAAGAGAATAAAAACATTTTTCATGGAGCCTCTCAAATGGATATTAGTTATTTTGGATTTTTAATTACGTTGAAGTGAAGTTCAAAAGCGATGCCACAATAGAAAGCGTTTCTGATTTATTAAAGTAGAGCTTAAACTAAACACGAACGGCAATTGTCGTCACGATTGAAAGACGACCTGTCGAGAAAGTTTTCATTGATGCTTCCAGCTTTTCAAGCAACAGAGAGAGTGAGATTTCATCTGTAGTTTTCAGATACATCCATTTTCTGAACTTGCATATGCGATCCACAGGCTCGCGCAATGGAACTTTTCTAGGGAACATTCTTTTTTCGATAAACCGTCTCTATTTTATAAAAATCCTGTTTTTTCATAAAGCGAGGGACGCTCTTTTCCGAGAAGTTTTTATCAAACACTTTTCCGGAGCGTCGGTCGTGCAAAAAATTTTCTTTCTTCTTGGAATGATTTTACTGCTTAGTGGCTGCAATATCGACGTCGCCCTTTTTCGTCCAAAGGCAGGAGCCCTTCCTGACTTAGGTTCCGAGGAACCTCCTCCGTCTCCTATAACTCCCTCCGGAAAAATTCAAATTGGCGGCAGTGTACAGAAAGTGGTGACGGGTTTTTCTCATACCTGTGTGATTCTAGATTCCGGTGATGTGAAGTGCTGGGGCGCAAACGGCGATGGTCAGTTGGGTTACGACGATCAAGTCGCCCGAGGTTCCGCTCCTGGATCTGTTTCCTCATTAGCGGCCGTCAACTTGGGAGCTGGAAGAACCGCGATAGATCTTGCTGCCGGGGCCTATTTTACGTGCGCTATTCTTGATACAGGTGATGTGAAATGTTGGGGCGATAATTACTCGGGCCAGCTTGGATACAATGACTGGGTTGATCGCGGAACGACAGCAGGCAGTATGGCCTCTTTGTCGCCGGTGTTTCTCGGTGTGGGAAGAACAGCTAAATCCATCGATGCCGGTTTTGATCACGTCTGCGTGATTTTAGACACCGATGATCTTAAATGTTGGGGCACAAGTGGAGACGGTCAATTGGGACTGGATCGCAATGACGATGTCGGTGATGCTGCCAACGAAATGCAAACCCTCGGAACCGTGAATGTCGGAGTCGGGCGTAAAGTGAAATACCTGGCGGCCGGAGGACTTCATACATGTGCTATTCTTGATACCGATGATCTTAAGTGCTGGGGTTACAACGGCAGTGGTCAGCTTGGTTATGATAGTTGGGATAATATCGGCGATACGGCCGGTCACATGGCGGCTCTTGGTGTTGTAAATTTGGGCGCGGGTCGTAAAGCCAAGAAAGTGACTGTGGGTGATGAACACACCTGCGTGATTTTAGATACGAATGAAGTGAAATGCTGGGGTGACGGAAGTTACGGAAGCACTGGTTACGATGACGAAAATTATCGTGGCGGTGATCCTGGGGATATGGCAGCTCTTGTGCCTGTTAATCTTGGAGTGGGGCGTACGGCAAAAGATATTCAAGCCGCTTTTTATCACACCTGTGTGATTCTCGATAACGATCAGGTGAAATGTTTTGGTGGTAATTTTTCCGGACAACTTGGATACAATGACCTGCAAGAGTACGGAACTTCACCGGGTTCTATGGCGGCTTTGCCAACAGTTAATTTAGGAACGGGAAGAACAGCGAAGTCTCTTTCTTTGGGAAGGTCTTATTCTTGCGCCATCCTTGATACCGATGATCTTAAGTGTTGGGGCGAGAATACCAGCGGAAAACTGGGGCAGGAAGTTTCGCATAATTTCGGTTCTGTCGATTTCGATGTTGAAGATTTAGGTGTCGTGAATTTAGGTGGCGCGACTCTGCAAGTCGCCGTGGGCTCTCAGCACTCCTGTGCCGTTCTTGTCTCTGGAGATTTGAAGTGCTGGGGCTTTAATGGCAGTGGTCAGCTTGGCTATGATGATACAGTTTCTCGCGGGAAGACCGCGGGCTCTATGGCAAGTCTTTCTGCCGTCTTTCTTGGCGCGGGAAGAACAGCTAAGAAGGTTTTCATAGGAACAAACCACACCTGTGTCATTTTAGATAATGATCAAGTCAAGTGTTGGGGAGCCAATGGCAGCGGTCAACTCGGATATGACAGTACAACATCGAAGGGAAATACAGCAGGCTCTATGGCCGGGCTCGGATATGTCAACTTGGGCGCGGGTCGAACGGCGAAAAGTTTGGCATTAGGTGTTGGTCAAACATGTGCCATTTTAGATAACGACCAAATGAAATGTTGGGGTGGTAATTCCAACGGAGAATTGGGTTACGATTCCACGACAAACAAAGGAAATACCGCAGGCTCCATGGCCACGTTGGGTTACGTGAATTTAGGTGCGGGTCGTACAGCGAAAGCCATTGCTGCCGGAGCTTTACATACATGCGCTATTTTAGATACGAACGGTGTGAAATGCTGGGGTTACAATAACTTTGGAAATCTCGGAATTGATTCAACGGCCAACAAGGGCAATACGGCAGGTTCCATGGCCACTCTGGCGGAAATAAATCTAGGTGCGGGAAGAACGGCCTTGAGTATTGCGGCGGGCCTTCACTCTACTTGTGTTGTTCTTGATACCTTTCAAGTAAAATGCTGGGGAGACAACTCCGATGCTCAACTTGGTTATGGCGACACAGCTATCCGCGGAAATGTCGCAGGTTCCATGGCGGCTTTGGGAGTTGTGAATCTAGGTGCAGGAGTGACGGCGAAATCAGTGCGCATGGGATGGTATAATACATGCGCCACGCTCAGTGATGATCAAATCAAATGTTGGGGAAAAAATACCGACGGGCAACTTGGTTATAACGATACGACGGCCCGCGGAGGCACTGCTGCGTCGATGACATCTCTTGGAACTGTGAAGTTGGGTGAAGGGCGCAGTGTTCAAAATATCGCCGTTTCTAATCACGTTTGTGCGGTTTTAGACAATGGCGATGTGAAGTGCTGGGGAAAAAACAATGAGGGACAAGCTGGTTACGACAATCAAACGAAGTACGGTTCCGGCAAAGTTATGGAAGATCTTTTGTTAATTGGCGAATAATTTTGCAAAAGAGTTTTTATTTTTCCTCTTGTCCACGACGAAAATCCTTGTCACTATTAAATCAACACAAGGACGTGTTCGAATGAAAAAAAGTATTCTCAGCGTTGTAACGGCATCTCTCTTCGTTTCTATCAGCTCTTGGGCGGCGGCTCCGAACTATAAAGTGAGCATGCGTGTAGGCCTTAAAGGGCAATCTCCTATTTCTATCAATACGGTTGCAAAATCCGGCAAAAAAAGTTTCGTAAGTCAGTTCTCTGACGACGGACAAACAGAAACTTTGGTGGAAGTGTTTGCAAAAAAATCCCAAGTGAACAGAAAAGACGGTTTGTTCATGGATGTTCTCGTAACAAAACGTGTGCGTGGGCAATCCAAAGTTTCTGAAAGAGCTCAAATCTTTGCACCAGAAAACCAAGAGATGGAATTTGGCATGAACTCCAAAGGGAGAACTGCTGGAAATCTTTCCTTGGCAGTGATGGCTCATCAACTCTAAAGGTACCTGCTTCCCTCCGTGCTGATTTCGGAACATAGGCATGTACTTTTTCAGCACAGAGGGAAGCAGGTACCCCTAGAGTTTTCACTCAGTGCGGCATCGGAATTCTTTATTGCTCCACGACTTCGGTCGTGATCTGATTTTCCTCGTAGAGGGGGAAATCTATGAATCATCTTGTGAAAAATATCACAGCGGCAACTGCAGTGGCGATGCTTACTGTGAGTGCAGCAAGTGCCGGAACTGTTCTTAAATTGAACGCTGGTGCGATTGATACAAATAAAATTTCTAACAACTTCGCAGCATCTTGGATGATGGAAGCTCAGGCGACTGAGTACATCGTGCAATTCAAGAAAGCGATCACAGAAGCAGACAAAGCAAAACTTAAAGGTCAGTTTGAAGTTTTCGGCTACCTTCCAGATGATGCTTTGGTTGTTCGCGGAACTTACGCAAACCTTATCAGCTTCAAAAATAGCCACCCAGAAGTTCAAGCAGTGGTTAAATACTCTCCTTCTTATAAAGTAAGTTCTTTGTTTGAAGCAGCGAGCATCTTTAATAAGGACGCAGTTCAAAGCGTTCTAGTTAAAACATTTAAAGCTTCAGAAACAGAAGTTATCGCTGATAAAATGACAGCCCTAAATCCTAAAGTAGAACTTCAAGTTGTTGATGGAAAGTCCATCATGGCCTTGGTTCCTCGTGGCGCGGTTGCTCAAGTGGCGGCTTTGACGGGTGTTGAAAACGTTCAACCAACTCCAGAAATCGAGCCATTCCATTTCGTGATGGATCAAGATATTGCAGGCGATGTTCATGCAACTGCGGCGGGCGATTATTCTGACCTGACAGGTGATGAGCCTGGAACTCGCGTGATGAAATTTGATGCGGCATGGGCGATGGGCTACACAGGCCGTGGTCAGATCGTATCTATGGCTGACACAGGTTTGGATTCCGGTAATGCCGGAGCCATTCATCAAGACTTTGCTGGTGGCGTGATCTCTGGTTACCCCTTCGGTTTGTGGTCTAAAACTTGGGACGATCCAATGGGTCACGGAACTCACGTTGCCGGATCTGTGATGGGTCGCGGAACTGCTTCAAAAGGTCTTCTTAAAGGTGGAGCTTACGAAGCGCAAATGGTGGCTGAAGGTATGTGGTCACCAATGCTTAAAAACTTAAGCGTTCCTTCTAAATTGGGCGATCTTTTCGCAAAAGCTCACGCTGATGGCGCTCGCATCCACACAAACTCTTGGGGTGGTGCTCGTACTTTCGGTGCTTACGACAACTTCGCAGTGCAAGTTGATGAATGGCTTTACGCAAATCCAGATATGTTGGTTCTATTTGCTGCAGGTAACTCTGGTGCGGATAAAAACAAAGACGGTCGCATTGATGCGAACTCAATGGCGTCTCCTGGAACAGCGAAAAACGTTCTTACTGTAGGTGCTTCTGAAAATAAAGTAACTACAGGTGGTATCCAAGTTCCAATCAGCAAATTGAGAGCTGCCAAAGATGAATGGCCTGCGGAACCAATCTACAGCGATTACATCTCTAACAATGAAAACGGTATTGCGATGTTCTCTTCGCGTGGTCCAACGACAGATGGCCGTGTGAAACCAGATATCGTAGCTCCCGGAACGAACATCTTGAGTGTTAAATCTCAGGTGAAAGACGCTTCTGATTTGTGGGGCGCTTACAACAAAGACTACGTTTGGTCTGGCGGTACTTCAATGGCAACTCCGTTGACTGCGGGTGCAGCAGCGATTGCTCGTCAAGTTCTTGTGGAAAAATTGGGTTTCCAAAATCCATCAGGCGCTTTGATGAAAGCAACAATGATCCACACAGCGGTTGATATGTATCCAGGTCAATTCGGTGAGATCGGTGCGGCTCGTGGCCAAGAGATTTTGACTCGTCGTCCAAACTCTGACGAAGGTTACGGTCGTGTGGATGTTTCTAATATCGCGAATTTGGGACCTCAAACAAAAATGATCGACAACCGCCAAGGTGTTGCTCAAGGATCTGAGGTTTCTTACGAATTCACTTTGTCTCGCGCAGGCAAGCTTTATGCGAACCTTGTTTGGACAGATGCTCCGGGTTCAGCGAATGCAGCTCAAGCTCTAGTGAACGATTTGGATTTGGTTCTAACTCTTCCAAATGGTCAAACTTTGAGCATGAACGACCACGTGAACAACTTAGAAATGATCGAAAAAGCAGACCTTCCTGCAGGAACTTACAAGCTGACTGTTAAAGGTTATAAAGTTCCACAAGGTAAGAACGGTGCCCAAGCGTACGCTTTGGTTTATACGGCGACAGAGATTTAGTTCTAACTTTATAGTGTAAATTATTGAAATAATTGGGAAAGGCTCGGTTTAATCTGGGCCTTTCTCTTTTGAAAAAACCTCTGAAATTATTTCCAGACACGGTGCTCTGATTTGATAACTCGTGTCAAATTTGATAGAACGTTGAAGGTCGTAACCCTATCTAATTTCAGGGGGAGGTTCTCGAATGCAGACGTTTAGTATCGGTGATAATGCAGTTTATCCTGGCTATGGCGTTGTTAAAGTGGTTTCTATTGAAACCAAAGAGATGTTGGGCACAAAGACAACATTCTACAATATGCAGTTAGTGGACACAGGCCTGAAAATCATGATTCCAACAACGAACGTTAAGTCTGCGGGACTTCGTCCTATTATTTCAAAGACTGAAGCGGCGCGCGTTGTGGGTATTCTTAAAGAAAAAGACATCAAGATCGACAACCAAACATGGAATCGCCGTTATCGCGAATACATGGAGAAAATCAAAACAGGTTCTGTTTTCGAAATTGCTGAAGTTTTACGCGATTTGTTCCTTCTAAAAGCGGACAAAGAGCTTTCTTTCGGCGAGCGCAAGATGCTTGATTCCGCGCGCAGTCTTCTTCTTAAAGAACTCACTTTGGCAACAAGCCAAGAAGAGCTTTTCAAAGAAGAAGAAGTAAAAGCGATCTTCGGGATTACTGCCTAACGGCGGATGCCGGCAGAGCCGAAGCGCCTGTGGCGCGCAGGCTGAAGCAGCACTGGACGAACTCCAAAAAACATAATAAATTCAAGGCTTGGTTTTAAAGACCAAGCCTTTTTTATTTTGGAGCATCCATGACCTCAAAAATCGCCCCTCATCCTCGCGTTCGTTTTGCCCCATCTCCGACTGGATATTTACACGTCGGTGGAGCCAGAACCGCTCTTTACAACTATCTTTTTGCTAAGAAAAACGGCGGCGAATTCATTCTTCGTATCGAGGACACGGATGAGGCGCGCTCCACAGAGGAATCACTTCGCGGAGTGGTGGATGATCTTGTGTGGTTGGGGCTTCTTTGGGATGAAGGTGTTGATCCAAAAACTTTGAAAGATGTGGGCCCGAACGGTCCTTATCGTCAAAGTGAGCGTCAACATATCTACAAAAAATACGCGGACCAACTTCTTGAAGCGGGCAAGGCTTACTATTGCTTTTTGACGGATGAAGAAATTGAAAAACAAAGGGCAGAAGCTTTGGCGGCAGGTCGCTCTCCCCATGTGAATTCTCCTTATCAAGATTGGTCTTTGCAAAAAGCTTTGGATCATTTGAAAGCGGGGAATCGCGGTGTTGTGCGCTTTAAAACCAAAGGTCTTGCGAAAGATTATATCTTTACAGATCTTGTGCGCGGTGAAGTGAAGTTCCCGTCAGACATGGTGGGGGACTTTGTTCTTTTGCGCTCGGATGGTATGCCTGTTTATAACTTCTGCTGCGTTGTTGATGATCACTTGATGAAGATCACGCATGTGTTCCGTGCGGAAGAACATCTACCAAATACTTTGCGCCAAATGATGATCTATGAATCTTTGAATTGGCCTTTGCCAGAGTTCGGTCACATGGCTTTGATCTTGGATGAAGATCGTCAAAAGCTTTCTAAGCGTAAAGGGGCCGTGGCTTGCGGTCAGTTGAAAGAAGAAGGTTATTTGGCTTCTGCGGTTTTGAACTTTATCGCTCTTCTTGGTTGGTCGCATCCGGAAGGCAAAGAGATCATGACTGTCGAAGATATGAAACAGGCCTTTGATATCTCCCGTTTGAATCCATCGGGAGCGATCTTTGACCGTGTGAAATTCAAGTGGATGAACTCGATGCACTTGCGTGCGCTTCCGAATGCAGAGCTTTGGAAAGCGATTCAACCTTTCTTGGCCCGTGAGAAAATGGAACTTCCGCAAGATCCTGTATGGCAAGACAAGTCTATTTCTTTGTTTAAGCCTTACATGGAAATTTTGGCGGATGCGATTGAGCTTTATAAACCGCTCAATGATAAGTCCTATGTGATCTTGCCTGAAGCTGATGAAACTTTGAAGTGGGAACCGACAAAAGCAGTTTTGGCTGCGTGGTTGGATCTTGTAAAAGCTCATCCTACTGATTTTATGACGGAAGATGAGTTCTTGAAGTATCAAGATGAAGTGAAAAACAAGACGGGTGCTAAAGGGAAAAATCTCTTTATGCCAATTCGTGTGGCGGTTATCGGGAAACCTCACGGCGCTGAATTAAAAATCTTGGTTCCTTTGATTAAGAAAACTTCATTGGTTGCTCGTGCAGAGCAGGCTTTGGCTGCAACGTAGGTGAAATATGTCTTTAAAAATTTACAGCACCCTCAGTCGTCAGACAGAAGAATTTAAACCACTCACTCCGGGTGAGGTGAAAATCTACGTCTGCGGTCCAACGGTTTATAATTTTTTGCACGTGGGAAATTTCCGCGGTGTTGTATTTTTTAACTTGGTTCGCAACTGGCTTGAAGAGATTGGCTACAAAGTTCAGTACGCTCTGAACTTTACGGATGTAGATGATAAAATTATCGCGCGCGCCAATGAAATGGGAAAAGCCGCAGGAGATGTTTCTGAGCTTTATATCGCGGAATACAAAAAAGATTTCGCCGCGTTGGGGTTGAGACCTCACGATTTTAATCCCAAAGTCACAGAGCACATGGACGGTATCCGTGACGTGATTTCTAAGTTGATTGAAAATAAAAAGGCCTATCAAGTCGATGGCGATGTGAACTACTCCGTGTCTTCTTTTAATGGTTACGGAAAATTGAGCGGTCGTAAGGTCGAAGATCAACAAGCCGGCTCTCGCATTGATGTGGATGAAAAAAAACACAACGCGGAAGACTTTGCTCTTTGGAAATCGGCTAAGGCCGGGGAAATTTCTTGGCCTTCACCGTGGGGTCCGGGGCGTCCTGGTTGGCATATCGAATGCTCGGCGATGATCAAAGATATCTTTGGTGACCAGATCGACATTCATGGTGGCGGTATGGATTTGATTTTCCCGCACCATGAAAATGAAATCGCACAAAGTGAAGGCTGTACACACAAACAATTTGTGAGCTACTGGATGCACTGGAATATGATCAATTTCGGCGCACAAAAAATGTCGAAGTCTTTGGGGAATATCGTTTCTATGCGTGAGTTCCTTGAGGTGAATCCGGCGGAAGTTTACAAATGGATGATGCTCAATGTGCACTATCGCAGCGTGAGTGATTTTTCGGATGATTCTATCGGTCGTGCAGTGACAGGTCTTGCGCGTATTTATTCGGCATTGGCGGTGGCTGAAAGCTATCTAAATCCGGATATAGCGACGACAGATGCAGGGTTTGAAAAGATCACGGAAGAGGCTTGGGATAAAGTCGTCAATGCGCTCAACGATGACTTCGGAACTCCGGAAGTTTTTGCGACTTTGTTTGAGGTGACTCGTCAGTTCAATAATCAAGTTCGTCGTGGTTTAAAAGTAAATCCGGCGATCCAAGGTAAGGCGTTGGCGTATCGCAACTTCGTTCATCGCGTGGGTGCTTTGATGAGCTTGTTCCAGCAACCAGCTCAAGCTTTCTTGCAAGATATGGATAGCCGTTTGCTTGCTCAGATGAAAATTGAGCGTTCGGCGGTAGAGGCTTTAGTCGCAGAAAGAGCGGCCGCTCGTGCCGCGAAAGACTTTGCGAAGTCCGATGAAGTCCGGGCAAAACTCACTGAGATGGGAATCTCTGTCAGTGACACGCCCGAAGGCAGCTTCTGGGAAGTGACGAAATAGGTACCTGCTTCCCATCGTGCTGATTTGGTACATACTATGGTAAAGAATCACACGATTGATGACCCTCTATAATTAGAAACCGTTGTGGATGAGATAAAAAAATCTTTCTTGTCTAGCTAACAACGGTCTTCTACTTTCTTAGAATGCAATCAATCATCGCTCGCAATCTCTCGAAGTCTTATCCAAAACGCAACAAACAAGAAGAACACTTCTTTGCTGTCCGCGATTTAAATTTCGAAATTAATGAAGGTGAAGTCGTCGCTTTTCTAGGTCCCAATGGGGCAGGGAAAAGCACGACGATCAAAATGCTATGTGGGATTTTGACTCCGACTTCAGGGGAGGCTCATATCATGGGTCTTCCAGCGGGCAGTCGCGAGGCTAATAAGAAGTTGGGTCTTGTGTTTGGCACTCGCAGTCAGCTCTATATGCACATGACGGTTTTTGAAAGTCTTGATTTGATTTCTGAAATCTATTTTGTCACGGGTGCTGAAAAGAAGAAGCGCATTCAACATCTGGCAGAGCTTTTTCAAATTGAAGGGCATTTGCAATCTCGTGTTCGGACATTGTCCTTAGGGGAGCGTATGCGCTGTGAACTTGTGGCCTCGTTGATTCATCGTCCCCGAGTTCTTTTGGCGGATGAACCGACGATTGGTCTGGATGTGGTTGCAAAAAACAAACTGCGTGAACTTATTCGTGCTTGGCAACAAGAAGAAAAGACGACTTTGCTTTTAACAAGTCATGATCTTTCCGACGTCGAAGCTCTTTGTCATCGCTGCATTTTAGTAGACCATGGGCAGAAGCAGTACGACGGCCCTTTGGCGGGATTAAAAGGGGATTTGAGCGGTCTTCGTCGCTTGCATATTACTGTGGCCGAGAAAGAAAAAGGCCAACTCTTGGGCGATGCCCGTATTCAAAGTATTTCAGGTTCGGGCGAGTATGTTCATAAGTATGAGGTTCACACTTCCAAAATCCCAATGACAGAAACAATATCGCGTCTTTCTCAGCACTATGGGGATTCGCTCCAAGATTTACAAATTTTTGAAGTGAGTTTAGAAGAAGTATTAAGTGCTCGTTTCGCACATCGAGAGATCCGATGAACGTATTGTCTTTTCATATTCGCAATGCGACTTTCACTTTTCGAGAGTCATGGACCAATCTTGCTAACAGCATTGTGGGTTTCATGCTTTTCCCCGTGTTCATGTTTATTTTGGCGCGCATGTGGGAGAAATTTAACGGACACTTAGGTAACTATACTTATAAAGAGATGCTCGCTTACATCGGCGCGACTGAGATTCTGTTCATGACATTTTTAAGAACAGGAAATATCAATCAAGCAAGCAGTGACTTCTCTTTGAGTTTGGCACGGCCTCGCTCTTGGCTTGCGACACAGTTTTCGGCTCTTTACGGAAAGACTTTGGGCGCGCGACTGGTGATGACAGCTCTCTTGTTGCCGTTGCTTGTTGTATTCGGTCTTGCATGGGCGGACTCTACGGTCATTGTTGGGCGTCTTTTAATCTTGCTTTTGCCATTAGGAATCTTGCAGGCGCTATATTCATTATTGTTTTCGTGTGCCCATGTACGTTGGGAGATGACAAGCTATCTGACATTGCCATTTGGAAAGTTATTTTTAATCTTTGGCGGAGTCTTTGCTCCGGTGTCTGATTTTTCTGAGCCCGCACGTTCGATTCTTTTAAAGATGCCAACGTCTGATATTTTCTTTCAGCCGGCTTATTTTGCCGTGAAGGGATATTTTTATGAAATGTCCTTGGGCGAATGGATCTTGAGAGTCAGCATACAAGCCCTGGCTTTGATGGTTCTTAATTATTTCTTCTTTAGATACTCAAAACGTCATCATCAGAGTTTTGGGGGATAGATGTTAAGACTTTTAGCAAAAGCATTTCGTTATAACTGGAGCGCGCAGGCTTCTAATAAAGTGAATCTTTGGGCCGCTCTTTTGACGATGATTCTGAATAACATTCTATTTCTATACGGAATGTGGTTGATGCTCTTTGATGGGAAGTCTCAGAACAAACCCTTGTTCCCATATTATTTAACGATGACCGTTCTTGCTTATATCGGCTGGGGGAGTCTCAATTTCTTTTTGGGTGGGTTGAGAGTTCTAGGTGAAATGATCGACAATGGAAAATTGGAGCCGATGTTGGGAACTCCAAGGTCTCCGTTGTTGTTGGTCGCAATTAGCGAGTCGAGTGCAACAGCTTTGGGTGACTTGATTCAGGGAATTGTGACTTTAGGAGTGCTATTTTGGTTGCAAGAGTATGACTGGGTTCTTCGCGCGGCTTTTTGTAGTGGAATTGTGATTGTCGGATTTGCCGCGATCTTTATTGCTGCAGGGACACTGGCTTTCTTTATGAGTCGTGGGGCTTCGCTGAGTTTCTTTATTATCGAGAGCACTCTGTCTTTTACGATGTATCCCATGACGAAAATTTTAGAAGGGTCATCGCGTTGGATTTTGTATCTAATTCCAGCGACACTGACAGCCACTTTGCCGATTGCGTGGGTTGAGGAGGCAGGATGGCAGCATTTCGCAGTTATGGTGGCTTGTACTGTGATGTTCTTTATTTTGAGCGTGATGTTCTTTTATAGGGGACTTCGCAGATACCGTGCTGCTAGCTATATTTCGTCTCGTTAATTTCCTTTGGTGCTCTCTGGGAGATAGCGAAATCACTGTCTCTGAGTGAGATTTTCTTAAGAAGAGGGGGATTTTCTCCGATAAAATACGGTCACGGATTTTGTGATCGTTTCGGAGGAATTCCATGTTTCGTTCCATTGCCATTTTGGGTCTTTTTGTCGTTTCAGGTGCTTCCGCAGCGCCAACCTGTGATGCCACTGTCCTAAAAAGTTTAACCGAGCCAGCAACGGAAGCCGCAAAGTCTGTGTCTCTAAAATGCTCTTTAAAACTGTCGTCCTCGACGGTCGTAACAAAGCAGATCATCTTTGATGGTGAAGCGGCAAGTGGAGTTGTTCTGGATTGTGCCGGTGCGACTCTGGATGGGCGGGGTGTGAATGCAGATCAGGATATGATCATGATTCGCTCCAAAAAACTTGCGAAGCCTTCAGCGGATGGAAGTCTGTGGAGTGCTCCGCAAGATATTACTATTAAAAACTGCAAGATCTTTGGTTCTATGAGGATCTATGGGATGGCTAAGAACGGTGAGGGCGCGGATCTGCGTGAGTCTTCGCGATTGGATAAAAATCACACTCAAAGAGCGCAAAAAAATGCTCCTAAAAATATTCTTTTAGATAATCTCACGATCACGGGAAAATCCCGTGTGCCTTTGGATCTAAGTCCTGGGGTGACAAAGGTGACTCTTCAAAACTCGAATTTAACGGGAACTTCGTCAAGTGTTGCCATGTATTTGGATGCGGAATCGGGATTTAATATCATTCGCAACAACTATATTCACGTCGAAACAGAAAGCCGTGAGCAAGTTGCCGTGGATGCTTCTGCTTATAACACCATTACCGGAAATCGTTTTTCTGGACTAAATCACGGCGGAATTTATCTTTATAGAAATTGCGGGGAAGGTGGAACAATCCGACATCAGTCTCCGACGCACAATCAGATCTTGGATAACAAGTTTTACTACGACAAATACAAAGGCTCTAATCCCGCTGTCTATCTTGGATCGCGCAATGGAAACAGAGGCTACTGTGGTGATGATGAGGGATTTCCTTGGGGTTCTAGTGTGAATAACAATGATTTCGCGACGGAGAATATTGTTGCGAATAATCTTTTTAGAAAAAGAGACCCCTCATCTCTTATTGTGCAAAGAAGTAAACCCAATAAAATCCAGAATAATAAGTCTGTCGACGAGTTTAATTAAAGACCTGCGACGACAGAGTTTAAGTCAGGCTTTTTTACTTCGCCCGTGCTAGCATCACGGGTGTTTTTACTGACGACTCCAAAAGGAATATCACCCCACCATTTTTCGACCGTGCTTCCATCGGCGGTGACCATCGTCATTTTGCAAGTGTCATACATTCCGGCAGGGGTTGTGATCTTTTCGATTTTACCTCCCTGAAGAATACAATTAGCCATGATCTCTTTGTAACGCTCAGGAGAATAAAGACTGTCCACCTCGATGATTTGCGTGGTTGTTTCACTTCCCATCGTCGCGACAAATTTGACAGTCCATTTTTTAGTTTTTCGATCTTGAGCAATGACTTCTTTGACGATTTTGACTTCGACCGAGGTGCCATCGGGATGAGTGACCTCTCCTGTCCATTGAACTTTGTTGCCCACATTGGGATATCCAAATGCAGCGGCTGCCAAGAGTGTCGCAAAGAAAAAAGTAAAAATTTGCAATGCCATAACATCTCCTTCTTACAGAAGAGATAGTGGCACAGGGAATATCTCAGGAGACCTAATCTTTTTGAAAGGTGTGAAGAATCAGCTCGTGAGTTTTGGCAGCAGCGATGTCTTGTTCATCCATCAGTTGCGGGCGGTATTTTCCATCGAGGAACATCTGGACTTGGTCTTTGTAGAATGGCGAAAGAATATGTCCTGAATTTCCAATGGGATTTATGCCCCAGCTCTTTTGTGGGTTTGCAAAATCAATAATACGTCGAGTGGATGGGCCAGCGACAACTTTGAAATCGCCACCCATGGCGCGCATCTTGTTGTTGTTGATATCGTTATAAGCTCCCGGCATTGGATAAGGACCTAGGTTGAAGATCTTATCCAATGGAAAGCTTCTTCCCATCGGGTGTTTGTATTCAATCGTGTGCAAAGTTCCCCAGGTTGGATTGCCAGAAAGCTTTTCAGCGGCAGCGACAAAACCTTGTGAGATAACGTCCGTGTACTTGTGTTGAGTCCACCAAGCTGATGTCGGGTTTAAGATGGCTCTTTCATAAAACACCCAAGCATAAGGAGTGTTGAGGTAAGCGGCTTTTGTATCTTCGTCAAATCCTCCCAGCATGATTAAAATGTTTTCGTTATTCCACTGATGGAAAAGACTCGCTTCTTTGGAGTTGACGTCGGAGCGTAAGTTCCAAGATTTCAGGCCTTCCAATTGTTTTCTGTATTTATTGCTGTCGGCTTCATTGAGCTGAATGTGCTGCAAGAGCTTATCTAGGATATTTCTATTTTGGTAATTGAAGTTGTCTGTTTGGAGAGTCTTAAATTCCTCTGCACTCCATTGATCTTTTTCAGCCAGTGCTCGGCTGATAGTTTGATAGCGGTCGTCAGATTGCCAATCTCCACGAATATTTTCATTCAGCCCTGGAGGACGAGAATTTGCCGTGACGATCACGCCGGAAGCTGGATTCACTAAGTGGGGTTTGTCTTTCCAAGGTAAAACGCGCTCGTACTCGTCAGCACCGGATCCTCCATCAAGAAGCATGTCTGAATTGGGGTTTTTCTTTACGGCGATATCTCCAAAAACCCACCATGCGATATTGTCGGCATCAGCATACATGACATTAAGGCCGGGAGCTGTTGCGTATTGCAAAGCTTTTTCAAAAGCCGTGATGTCTTTGGCTTCACCCATCTCTCTTAATGATTTCATGGGGTTGTTTTCTATTTTATGAAAAGCCCACTTCAAAGAAAGATTTTTCTCCGTCAGAAATTCATCCATGATCGGACCATGGGCCGTCTCAATCATATTTACCACGAGATCAGGTTGATCTTTGATTTTGATGATCTCATTCCACTCTTGATAGGGTTGAGGTTTGCCTTTAAATAGAGCGGTCTTTTTGTCTTTATCCAGAGTTTCGCGATAAAGATCCATGTCATCCGCAAGAGACATCGTGAAGCCCCATGCGTGATGACGATTGTGTCCTAGGACTGCAAATGGAACGAGAGGAAGATAGTGTCCATAGATTTCAAACTCAGGCGTTTGAATGTGCGCTTCAAACCAAACGGCCGGGGAGCTAAATCCAATATGTGGGTCATTGGCGAAAATACTTTTTCCAGACTGAGAACGTTCCGGTCCCACGAGCCAAGAATTGCTTCCATCAAAAGACGGAGCAAAAAGACCTTCCGTAAAAAGCTCATAAGGGCTGAAGAAAGAATTCTCAGCGAGTTTCAGTGGAGCCTTCAGTGGATCGTTGCGCAAAGCTTGAAACTGCTCGTGAGAAAGTTTGCCGGCGATTTGAGTCATCAAAGGGTCTGCTTTCAAAGCAATACCAAAATTATAAGCCATGTGTCCGGTCATGATATAAGCATCTAGCGGAGTAAAGGGGCGAGACTTCATTCCCAGGATTTGCATTTCATAAGGAAGAGGGTGGTTGGCGGCATATTGGTTGATGCCATCAAAGTAAGCTTCCATCTCGGCCCATAGTTTTTCATCAAAACGACCTTGAGCTTTTTCAGAAGCAAGCATGCGTTCCATGGAGCGCTTTAGCATCAAACTGCGATAGAGTTTGTCACTCTTGAGAGCGACATCGCCAAACACTTCGCTGAGTTCGCCCTGAGTCATGCGACGAGAGAGTTCCATTTGGAAAAGTCTTTCGCTGGCCTGAATGAAACCTAAAGCTCTAAGGGCGTCCATTTTGTTTTCCGCGCGAATATGAGGAATTCCATAAGTGTCGCGGGTGATCTTAACGGGATGTGAGAGATTCTGGATTTTTAGAGATCCATCCAGCGGGGCTAAAGTGCTTTTCAGGAAGAAATAAATCCCAATTGAAGCCACACAGAGAAGAAGAACAAGGCCAAGAAGGCTGCGCTTTAAAATTTTCATGCACACTCACTTTCGAATAAAACTCGACAGTGAAGCAAGTACTTTGTTGTCACTGTGCAGAAATCGATCCCTAGACTTAAGATTGACGCATTGTAGACGCAAAAAATCCCCTGGCACCTTTTGGTTTTGTGATAGCATCGAAGGGATGGGCTCTTCATTTAAAAAGAACTTTCAATTGGTGTCGGAGTTTAAACCTTCTGGAGATCAGCCTCGGGCGATTGCGCAGATGAAGGAGAACTTTGAAGCAGGACTTAAACATCAAACTTTGTTAGGTGTGACGGGATCGGGAAAGACTTTCTCGATGGCGCACACGATTGCTAACCTCAATCAGCCAGCTCTGGTGCTTGCTCCGAATAAAACTTTGGCAGCCCAACTCTATGCCGAGTTCAAAGAGCTTTTTCCTCACAATGCGGTTGAGTACTTTGTCAGTTATTACGACTACTATCAACCCGAAGCTTATATTCCTTCTACGGATACTTATATCGAAAAAGATTCGGCCATCAACGAGCAGATCGATCGCATGCGCCACTCGGCAACGCGTTCTCTGTTTGATCGTCGTGATGTGATTATCGTGAGTTCGGTGTCTTGTATTTACGGTTTGGGATCTCCGGAAGCCTACGAAGGCATGATGATTCAAATTGTTTCCAATACGGAAATGAAGCGCGATCATCTTTTGCGCGAGCTTATTCGTATTCAGTATCAAAGAAACAATGTGGACTTCTCTCGCGGTACTGTGCGTGTGCGCGGGGATAATGTTGAAATCTTTCCTCCTTATGAAGAAGAGCGTGCGGTCCGTGTTGAGTTCTTTGGTGATTTTATCGAAAGACTTTCGTGGATTGATCCCTTGACGGGACAAGTTCTTGAAGAGCTGGATCAAGTCGGAATTTATCCGGGAAGCCATCACGTCACCAGTGAAGACAACTTGAAGCGCGCCATTGGCACGATTCAAGAGGAATTGCGTGAAAGACTTGTTGTGCTCAATCAAGAAATGAAGTTCTTGGAAGCTCAACGTTTGGAGCAAAGAACTTATTATGATATCGAGATGATGGAGCAAATGGGTTTCTGTCAGGGGATTGAGAACTACTCTCGCCATATGACAGGACGTGGACCTGGTGAACCGCCTCCGACATTGCTTGAATATTTCCCTAAAGAGTTTGTGACTTTTATCGACGAATCGCACGTAACGGTTCCGCAAATCGGGGGCATGTATCGTGGGGACCGTGCTCGTAAGTCGACTCTTGTAGAGCATGGATTCCGTCTCCCTTCGGCTTTGGACAATAGACCTCTGAACTTTCAAGAGTTTGAAAGTATGATGGACAAGGTTGTCTATGTGTCGGCAACCCCGGGTAACTATGAGTTGCAAAAATCAGAAGGTATTATCGTTGAACAAATCATTCGTCCAACGGGATTGATTGATCCTGTTGTCGAAGTTCGTCCGGTTAAACATCAAGTCGACGATCTTTTAAAAGAGATCCGCGAGCGCATTAAAAATAAAGAACGTGTTCTGATCACGACGTTGACGAAACGCTCTGCTGAAGACTTGACGGAATACTATGAAAGCCTTGGTATTAAAGTTAAATATCTGCACAGTGATATTCAAACAGTCGAAAGAACCGAGATCTTGCGAGATCTGCGTTTAGGTGTCTTTGATGTCCTGGTTGGGATCAATCTTCTTAGAGAAGGTTTGGATATTCCGGAAGTGAGTTTGGTGGGTATCACCGATGCCGATAAGGAAGGTTTCCTTCGTTCGGAGAGATCTTTGATCCAAACCATCGGTCGTGCGGCGAGAAATATCAACGGACGCGTAATTCTTTACGGCGATACCGTGACAGAAAGCATGCGCAAAGCCATCGGCGAGACTGAGCGTCGTCGTCGTATTCAGCAGGAATACAACGAAACGCACGGAATCACTCCACAGTCGATTCGTAAGAGAATCAAAGAAGGTCTTGGTGAAGTCTTCGATGGAACTTTGGTGAACACCGTGTTGACAGGTGAGGCAAAGGCCGGAGCCATCAATGCGAAGTTTGCCCATCAGCCGGATAAAATTCAGCAGGAGATCACGAAGCTTCGAGCGAAGATGAAAGAATACTCTGCAAACTTGGAGTTTGAAGAAGCGGCAAAGATCCGTGATGAAATCAAACGTTTGCAAATCACAGAGCTTAATTTAAGAAGTGGTGAAGTAGAATCAGACAGTGCGGAGGTCGTTAAGGATGGCCTCAAATAAATTCGATGAGTGCAGAGACAAAGTGAAGGAGTTCCCCATGCAAAGTGGGGTCTACCTCATGAAAAACTTGTCCGATAAAATTATCTATATCGGAAAGGCTAAGAATCTGCGCAATCGAGTGCGAAGCTATTTCACCGACAATAAGGATCACTCGCCGAAAACAAGGCTGCTTGTTTCAAATATCTGTGAAGTTGAATACATTCTGACAAAGACCGAGGTTGAAGCTTTCTTGCTTGAAGCCTCCCTTATTAAAAAACACCGTCCTAAATACAATATTCGTCTGCGTGATGATAAGGCTTATCCATACATTCGTTTTTCGTGGAGTGATGAGTTTCCGCGATTGTATTTGGCTCGTAAGGTAAAAAAAGACGGCTCTTTGTATTTTGGTCCCTACACTTCGGGTTTTGCAGTGCAAGCGACCATTCGGTTCTTAAATCGTACGTTCAAGATCCGTGACTGCGGAGACGCGATGTTCAAGACAAGAACTCGCCCTTGTATGACGTATCAAATTGGTCGTTGTACGGCTCCTTGCGTGAAGTATATCAACAAGGAAGAATATCGCGAGGAACTCGAAGGAGCGAAACTTTTTCTTAAAGGACAAAATAAGAAAGTCGTAAAAGCCATCACACAGAAAATGATGGTGGCCGCCGAAGAAGAAAAATTTGAGGTGGCGGCTCGTCTGCGTGACTCCGTTCAGGCGATCAAAGCAATTTTAGAAAAACAAGCTGTTATCAATGACACCTCTGAAAAAGACCAAGATGCCGTAGGTTTCTTTGGTGACGAGCGAGGCTGCTTGGTTGAAACAGTCCACGTCCGTGCGGGTCGAGTGATCGGAACGCGGTCTCACTATCTTCCTCACTTTGATCCAAATGATGCTGGTGAAGATCCACGGGAATGGTTGGTGGATTTCCTCAATCAGTATTACGAAGACAACTTTATTCCTGATGAAGTGCTATTGCCTGTAGATATCGGCTCTGATCTAACGAAGCTGATGGGTGAAGTTTTAAAAGAACGTTCTGGAAATAAGGCCGTTGTGCGTTTTGCAACAGACGAACGAGGACGCAACTTGGTTGAGATGGCCAATGAAAACTCTAAATCTCACTTCTTAAAGTATGTTTCTAAATCCGAAGAAAAACTTCGAGGTTTGGATGAGATCAAAGAGAAACTGCATTTGCCAGAAGTTCCTCGCCGTATTGAGTGTTATGATATTTCTACATTCCAAGGGGCTGAAACCGTCGCTTCTCAGGTGGTGTTTGAGGAAGGTGTTCCGGCTAAAGAGCACTACCGTCGCTATAAAATTAAAACGGTGAAGGGCATTGATGACTTTGCCTCTATGTATGAGGTTCTCAGTCGTCGATTCAAACATACGGAATACGATGATCCGCAGTTGATCGTGATCGACGGTGGTAAAGGGCAGTTGTCTCAGGCCATTAAGATTCTAAGTGAAATCGGTCGCAGTGATATTCCTGTCGTGGGATTAGCGAAGGCGCGGACCGAAAGTGATTTCCAAAAGCAGGAAGTGGAGTCCACGGAAGAAAGATTCTTCCTTCCGGGGCGGGCTAATCCGGTGATCTTTAAACACAACGCCGAAGCTCTGCATATTTTGACGGGAATTCGGGACGAGGCCCATCGTTTTGCCATCACTTATCATCGTAAGCTTCGCGAAAGCACCTCTTTAGAGAGTGAACTGGATTATGTCGTCGGTTTAGGTGAAAAAAGAAAGAAAGTTCTTTTGACTCATTTCAACTCTATTGATGAAATCAAGATGGCAGTGCCTGAGGAAATTGCTCAATTAAAAGGCTTCAATCGGGTGCTGGCAGAACGTATTCTGCTTCAATTAAACGAACCCGATGATGAAGATGCTGAGGTTGAAGAGTGAAGAGTCATGCCCTGTTAGTGGGTCTGGGAATTTTCTTAAGTCGTATCGCGGGCCTTGTCCGTGAACGTGTCTTTGCTCACTTCTTTGGAAACTCGGACGCCGGAGATGCTTTTAAAGCGGCTTTGAAAATTCCCAACTTCTTGCAAAATCTTTTTGGTGAAGGCGTTCTTTCCGCAAGTTTCATTCCTGTCTATGCCCAGTTATTAGCGAAAAAACATGACGAAGAAGCGGCGAAGGTCGCTTCTGTGATTGGAAGTTTACTTTTCGTCATGACGTCTTTGTTGGTTTTGCTAGGTGTTTTTGCGACGCCGTTTCTCATTGATCTTATTGCTCCTGGTTTTACGGGGGAAAAAAGAGAACTGACCATTCAGATTGTGCAAATTCTTTTCCCGGGAACGGGTTTTCTTGTCATGTCAGCTTGGTGCCTGGGAATTTTGAATTCTCATAGAAAGTTTTTTCTTTCTTATGTGGCTCCGGTTATTTGGAATCTGACGATCATTGCCACTCTTGTGATCTGGGGCTCAAGGCAAGGTCAATTTGAATTGGCAACGACAGTGTCTTGGGGACTGGTTGCAGGAAGCTTTTTGCAGTTTGCAGTGCAATTACCATCGGCGTTGCGATTAGGAAAAAAGATTTACCCATCGCTCAATACAAAGATCAGCCACGTTAGAACGATTATCACAAACTTTGTACCCGTGGTGATTTCTCGCGGAGTTGTGCAGATCAGCGCGTATATTGACAATATGCTGGCAAGTCTTCTGCCAACGGGAGCTGTGTCGGCATTGGCCTATGCTCAAACACTTTATTTGCTGCCTGTAAGTCTTTTTGGAATGAGTGTTTCTGTTGCCGAGCTTCCGGCAATGTCTCAGGCGACGGGCTCAGAGCACGAGATCAAAGAATACCTTCAAGGTCGTCTGAATCGGGGGCTTCAACAGATTGCATTCTTTATTATTCCTTCGGTTGTGGGATTTCTTTTGCTAGGAAATCTTATTGTGGGTGCTGTTTTTCAAACGGGTGAATTCCAAGAAGAAAACACTCGATACGTGTGGATGGTGTTGGCGGGCTCAACAGTAGGACTGTTGGCGTCGACATTAGGTCGTTTGTATTCTTCAACATTTTATTCATTGAAAGACACTAGAACACCTTTGCAGTTTGCAATTGTTCGCGTGATTTTCACAACGCTCTTGGGTGTTCTTTTTGCGTTCTATCTTCCAAAAGCATTGGGCTTTGATGCTCAATGGGGAACTCCGGGGTTAACTGCTTCAGCTGGCTTGGCCGGATGGATTGAATTCTATTTCTTAAGAAAAGCCTTGAATAAGAAAATCGGTAAAACAGGTTTAAGCTTTAAGTTCCAAATCAAAGTGTGGATCATCGCCATCATTAGCGCCAGTGCTGGAGCTTTGGCAGTTCACTATGGAATGGATAAAAGTATTCACGTCATCGCACGAGCGATCGTCGGTCTTTCTATCTATGGCGTTCTCTACTTTGCTTTAGGTTACGCCTTAAAAATAGAACAAGCCCACAGCTTTCTACAAAAGATTTTACGTCGTTTTAATTAATACGAATAGGCTAAATCCGAAGTGATCCGATTTACTGTAGGTTCGGATCTAGCGCGTAATTGCATTATATCTTAGGTAAGTATCGCCTTTGTATGTTTCTTCGTAAGACACAAATCCGTATGTCATTTATAGTTGACAATGTGTCGTTTATAGGAGACAATAAGGTGCTTCAGAAGCGATGGGCTATTTACTATAAGGATAGTAAATCTGGCAGAGAGCCAGCGAAAGAATGGATAGCTTCCCTAAAAGATAAAATGGGAAAAGCAAAAATCATGGCTCGAATTGCTAGAGCTGAAGTAGGTAATTTCGGCAAATGGCGAAGCGTTGGAGATGGTGTTTTTGAATTGAAGATTGATTATGGTCCTGGATACCGAATTTACTACGCCTTAGACGGGAACGAAGTAATTTTACTTTTAGTGGGCGGTGATAAGTCAACTCAAAGCAGGGACATTAGTTTGGCAAAAGAACTGTGGATGTCTCATAAGCGGGAGGAGAAGTGATATGGCAAAAGGCTCAAGTTTTCAAGAACATCTAAAAATAGAACTTCTTGATCCGGAGTTCGCCGCAAGTTATCTTGCTGCGGCCCTCGAAGAGGGTGATGAAAAATTTCTGTATGAAGCGCTGGCGGAAATCGTAAAAATCCATGGAGTATCAAAAATTTCGTCCGAAACCGGAATTGCTCGGCAAGCTTTATATAAAATGTTGTCTTCGGAAGGAAATCCGTCATTTAAAAATGTGGCGAAGCTGTTAGCCGCTGTCGGTTTGGAAATCTCTATCCAACCCAAACAAGTCGGGTAAATTTACCAACGAACACCCCAACCGTAAAGATCTACATAAATACTGTCATACGGGAAGGCGAAACGAAGTCGTCCTGTGAAGTATCCTTCGTGCCAAGGACGGAACTCCACTCGGGTTAGACAACTTTGTCCTGGATACAAGAGATTAGGACAGTTGCTCCATGCCCAATAAGCAGATCCCATGATGAAAACGCCTCGAACATTCAGGGGGTCATTGCCGGTGTTGCGTAAGTAAATGTCGGCCCATTCGCTCCAATTCACACGCACGTTTCCGAAGTTATAATAGTAATAACGGGAAGATTGTGTTTCAAGAGTCGCTGGGTTGACAGTGAGTTCGACAGAACTGGATTTTGCAAAAGTCGGGAAGACGAGAAAAATCCCGAGGAAAATACTTAATACGAGCTTCATAAGCACCTCCTGTCACTTCCATTTTTTCGCAACTAAATCTCGCTCGCAAAGTTTTTCCGTAGTATGCTCTTCTTGTCATGAAAGAGTCCGTCTGGTCCCCGATGAAATTTTCAGTCTATAGGTCCTTCTGGATCTGTGCTTTTCTTTCAAATTTAGGAACATGGATTCAAGATGTAGCGGCGGGTTGGGTGATGACACACTTAAATACTTCTCCGCTTGTCATTTCACTTTTATCTTTCTCTAGCAGTCTGCCTATTTTGTTTTTAAGTATTCCTGCGGGTTATGTGGCGGATCTTGGGCATAGGAGAAAAGTTTTACTTTTCGCTCAAGGTCTTATGTTTTTTGCCGCAGGTCTTTTAGCGTATTTAGTTTGGCAAGAAAAAGTCACGGAACTCAGTCTTCTTGGTTTGTCTGTTGTCATGGGAATCGGACTTGCAATGACGAATCCAGCTTTCCAATCGGTGTTGACGGATTTAGTCCCGTCACATTTGCAAGCGCAAGCGGTTCTCGTCTATTACATGGGAATTAACATCACGCGAGTGCTGGGGCCGACAATTGGCGGTGGTCTTTTAAGTGGATTCGGACCGGGGAGTGCCTTCTTTGTAAATAGTTTGTCATTCCTAGGACTCATTATCTTTTTCTACCGTTGGCCTGTGTCGGCGGGCGCCGGCAGAGTGGAGAAGTCTGGAACTGAAGTAGTGCCTCAACTTAAAATTCAACCCGAAGATTGGTTGCCACTTTTTTCTTTGCACAATTTAAAACTATGGGTGGAAATTTTTGTCGTCACATTCTGTGCCTCATCGCTATGGGCTTTGTATCCAACGCGAGGTCGGGTGGAGATGGGATTGACATCTCTTCAATACGGTTCACTTCTGGGGTTTTTCGGTTTAGGTGCGTGTCTAAGTGCCGTCCTCTCTGACAAAATCATGTTGCCGCATCGAACGCATAAGTCTTTGGCGGGTTCCTACATTGTGTATGCAGCCGGAATTTTGATTTTAGGTTTTGCTCCCAATTATTGGTTCTTGTGTGCAGCGATGTTCTTAGGTGGGACGGGGTGGTTGGTTCTTGCAACTTTGATGAATATGAGTTCCCGCCAGATCACGGGAAAGTCTCATTTGAAAGCGACAATGCTCGGAGTGTTCTTGGCTGTATTTTATGCCGGAATGGCTTTGGGGTCCGTCACATGGGGAGCGGTTGCGAAATTGAGCCATACATCAATGGCTCTTCTTATTGCGGGAATTATTCTAACTCTTGTGGGGTTTGCAAAGGGTCTACGTTCTGTCTTCTAGTGAACGCGGTGGTGAGTCGACTCTTTTTCAGAAGAGCAGCATGGGCATTTCGCATCTTCTTGAAGAACAGCGAATTCACTCATTTGATTGTAGCTAAATTCAAGGGCACCACCGCAGATATCGCAGTTGTTGATGGCTTTACGGAAGTCTTCTCTTTTGTTGTATTCTTCAGTCGGAATGATGTTGAATTTGAAAATTTCCATAAGGGCCTCCCTGTCTTGATGTTCTTCTTATCGGCACTTTTTGTCTCAACTTGAGACTTTTTAAGGCGTAAACCTCCATATATGTCTTTTTGCACGGCTTTGAGCGGCGCATTAGCGTCCGGTTTTCCTGTCTACAGCCTTAGGTCTAGAGTAAAATCCCCTTCATGAAAGACTATATTCAATATTTGCAGGACGTCCTTGGACTTCAAAATGTCATGCTGCCCCCCATGGAAGGAAGTGAGGTTAAAACGCGCTTTTTTACCGCGGAAGGCCCTTTTGAAGCTCACGAATTTCAGCACTATGAATTGGTCTTCCTCAATATTCTTACTCAGGCCAAAGAGAGTTTCTTTAACGCCGACGTGCGTGATCTTTTTGAAAAGATGAAAGCGGCGATGAAGTTAAAAAATCTCCAAGTGCTGGAGCTTGATTGCACCGTGGACGATCGCTCGCAACTTCCGTCAGAACTTGCAAAAATCTGTGAAGGCAAGGTGGTCGTTGTCTTTAGTTCCTTCCCGAAAGATATCGGGGAATTGATCTTCAAAGGACCCGGCAAGTGGTTGGAAACATACAGCCCCGCTTATCTACTTGAGGATGCGGGCGCAAAAAAAGTTGTGTGGAATGATCTGCAAAAAGTAATGAGGGAGCTGGGTTTATGAAGAACCTGGCTCTTTTTTTATTCTTATTTTTTATGGGTGCGAGCCAAGCTCAAGCCGCTTGCACGGTCGCTGTTACAATTAATGAGGCGATTTCCGCATCCACCTCTGATTACTTAGAACGCGCAGAAAAAAGAGCGAAAGAGAATAAGTGCGATTCTATTTATTTGCGCATGAATACTCCTGGCGGAAGTCTGCAAAGCACGCGTTTGATCGTGGAACGTATTCTAGCGTCGGATCTTCCCTACTTGTGTTTGATCACGCCGCGCGGAGGTCATGCTGGAAGTGCCGGTGCTATCATTTTACAAGCATGTCATGTCAATGGCGGAGTCATCGCGACGAACATTGGGGCTGCGACACCGATTCTTGGGACGGGAGAAAAGACTCCTGACGACTTACGCAAAAAAATAATTAACGACACCGTCAGTTGGATGGAAGGTGTGACCAAGCTTCGTGGGCGCAGTTTGAAGTTTTCAAAAGAGATCATCACAGAAGCAAGGTCTTCAAGCAGTGAAGAGGCTCATAAAGAAAAGGCCCTTGATATCTTAGCCGCCAATGAACTTGATTTTCTACAACAGGCGAAAGGCCGCTCTGTCATCGTGGGAGAAAAGAAAGAGCACACGGTGGCTGTCGGAGATCTGCAAGAATTCACTCCGGACTTGCGCTACAAAGTTCTAAGTTTTATTGCAGATCCGGAGTTTGCGTATCTTCTCTTCATGGGAAGTCTGGCTCTTTTGTACGTTGAGATTACTCATCCTGGTTTGATTGCGCCCGGAGTGATTGGTGGTATAGGTTTGGTGTTGTCACTCATCGCTTTCCACAAGTTGGATGTTGCCTGGGGCGGATTGGCTTTGATCCTTTTAGGGATCGCATTCCTGATTCTAGAAATTTTCCTGCCAAGCTTTGGTGCTTTGGGTGTCGGTGGTCTTATTTCTGTTTTTGTCGGAAGTTTATTTTTGTTTGATGCGCAAACCACGGGGTATACATTGCCCATCTCGTTGATTATCTCCGTCGTCTCTGTTTTGGGATTGTTCTTTTTGGGTATTGGCTATCTCGCCGTAAAGACCATTCGACACAAATCTCGTGATGTCGATTCGGATCTTGCTAGTACTGACGGCGTTGTTGTTTCCGTCGAGGCTAACGGTCATCGTGGACAAATTCAAATTATGGGAGAAACCTGGCGGTTTGTCTCTGAGGATTCTTTAAAAGAAAACGACCGAGTTCATGTGACGGCACGGCAAGGTCTTACTTTGAATGTGAAGAAAGTGAAATAAGGAGAGTGAAATGGAATTTTTAATAGCGATAGTAGTCATTGGCGGAATCATCTTAAGTTCCATGATTAAGATTTTAAATGATTGGGAGCGCGGCGTGGTCTTGCGCTTGGGTAAAGCCATTGGTGTTCGTGGGCCGGGCTTGATTCTTCTTATTCCATTTATTGAGCGTATGATTAAAATCGACACGCGCACGATTGCTATGGATGTACAACCTCAAGACGTCATCACGAAAGATAATGTCAGCATGCAGGTGAATGCCGTAGTATACTTCAAAGTGGTTTCTCCACTTGAAGCGATCACAAAGATTGAAGACTATTACTTTGCAACAAGCCAGCTTGCGCAAACGACGTTGCGTTCGGTGATGGGGCAATATCCTTTGGACGACGTCCTCGAGCACCGTGATAAAATTAATGCAGCTCTTCAAGGTATTTTGGATAAACACACGGAAGCGTGGGGTATCAAAGTTACGATGGTCGAAGTAAAACAAATTGATCTTCCCAAAGAAATGCAAAGAGCCATGGCCCGCGAAGCTGAGGCAGAGCGTGAACGTCGTGCGAAGGTCATCAGTGCCGAAGGGGAAGTACAAAGAGCGCAAAAACTTCAGGAAGCTTCTTTGACTTTGGCGGGTTCTCCATCGGCATTGCAGCTCGCTTATATGCAAACTTTGACAGAAATTGCGGGTGACAAATCGAACACGATCATTTTCCCTTTGCCGCTGGACATCATTAAGCCGCTTATTGATAGCGGAAAACAAAACTAGACTTTCATCCTCGCGGATGATTGCGGTTTAATATAAGGGTCAGACAAGACGTTTTGACAGACCAGTAAACCAGTACTCTAAGGACGGAGTGGCAGTTGAAACTGATTTGGGCATCATTGTGTTTCATCTTTGTGTATGTCAGTTTTCTTTCCGAGGCACAATCATCGTTAATTGAAGGTAACGAGATTGTGCGGGTTCGTCTTATGACGACGCCTCAAAAAGTTCAAATCTCAGGTCTAGGCCTTCGTTTTCAGAATCTCAATAAACCTTTTAAGCCCGTCGCTATTCCCCAGAATGGCCGGGCCGAAGTTCGTTTGATGGAAAAAGAAGGTAAAAAGATTTGGGCGTTGCGTGTGAATAACAAAGACCCTGAACATCTTTTTGCTGAAAAATTTCTTTTGATCCAAGGAGAGAACCTAAGATTCGGAGCGCAGTCTCTTCCTTCACGAGTTCTTCTTAATATGAACGCCAACAAAAAAGTCGATGTCGTGGGGGTCATGCCCTTGGATGACTATGTTGTTGGCGTGCTTGCAAGTGAAATGCCTTTGTCGTGGCCTCTTGAAACTTTGAAAGCACAAGCTGTCGCCGCAAGATCCTATGCGCTGGCTGTGATGGAAGAGCGCAAAGACAAGCCTTACCATCTTGAGAGCAGTATCCTTGATCAAGTATTCCGTCACGTTCTTGATGAAGATGAGAACGACCCTTTGATTAAAAAAGCTGTTCAAGCTGTTCGTGAAACTCAAGGTGTGAAACTCTATGCCTCGAATGACAAAGTTCTTAAGGCGTTCTTTCATTCTGATTGCGGTGGTAAAACGACGTCTCCAAAAAATGTTTGGAACTATGGCGTGAATGCCGGGACCACTGTCGATAGTTCGTGTCCGACAAATCCTCGCGCTCATTGGAAGCTGACGCTGACAAAGGAAGAGCTCAGTCGCCGTCTTCAGGTAACGGATATCTCGGGTATAGATTTAATTCGTATTCCATCTGAAAATCGGGTGAAGTCCGTGCGTTTGGCTCTTAATGAATCTTCAGAAAAAGTGATGTCTGTGAATGACTTCCGTCAAATGTTGGGCTTTCAAGATTTGCGCAGTGCTTTGTTTGAAGTAAAAAAACTTGGCGGAAACTTTCTGTTTCAAGGTCAAGGCTTTGGTCACGGCGTGGGACTTTGCCAGTGGGGAAGTCGAGCGCTTGGGAAAAGCGGTCACAATTATAAGCAAATCTTAACGCATTACTATCCTTTGGCCCGCCTCAAGTAGATTCAGTTCTCTTCATTATTACCCGAAAAGTACGGTATGAAAAAACAGATCGTTCTAGTCGGCTTATTTGGTGTTCTAGGATTTTCGATTTCACTTTTCGCCACGGAAGCGGAAGGGCCTTGTGTTGATTGTGCGGTTGAAGAAAACAAATCCGTTGGTGCTCTTAAAAAAGTAGCAGATGCGGTTAAAACAGGAAATTCAAAATGGATCGACGCCTACTTTATCGCCGACACGAAAGTGACAGGTAAAGAGCTGGATGTTGTTTTTAAAAATCCTCAAGATCTAAATATTTCTAATGAATCTTTGATTACTATCAATACTCACTACTCTAAATTTTTGGAACAAACTAATTTGCAAGAGGCTCTTAAATACACAAAGACCTCCGTCAATAAACTAAATCATGAGGAAAAGCTGCTCTTCTTAAGTATGATCGGCAGTAAGTTATCTGCGGGATATAGTGCGACGACAACAGAGAATAAGGACTTAGAAGCCGTTTATCAAAATGCGGTGAAAGCGCAAAAAGAAGGCGGCATTTGCGGGGACATTCATAAGCTCTTAGGTGAAGTCGCTAAGAATTTAGGATTTGAAGAGGTCGGCCGTCATACGGGTCAATGGCAGCAAGATCTTGCGAAAGACGATGCTGGTGGGCACGCGATCATGCATTTCCGCGATCCCAAAACGGGCGAATACTACGTGCAAAACTATTCGCAAATATACAACACAAAACAAAAGACGTTGCAGTCTGCTGTCGACGTTTCAGCAAAAGTTATGGGTGTTCTTACGGGCGCACAATATATCGAATCACGTCCTGGGAAAGTACATGAATATGTTCCGGCAACTGCGCAGTGGGTGAAAGATCAAATCGAAGGTGTCGCGCGATTTAAACCAGATCAAGCGGCATTTACGATCAAAGCCAGTCAGAACGAACAAACTCTGGCAGCTCAGTTCGGAAACGACACGGCAAAGGGTTTTGTGTTGGGAACAAAAGTGATGACAGATGAAGGTGTCTATCACTTAGAGGCAGCCGGAGTTTCTGCGCGCACGGGTGCAAGTATCATCACAGCTGGAATGTTGATTGATGAAGTGAAAGCTACGGCGGAAGTTTATGGCGGTGCCTTAAAAATTTCGGCTCCGGGTTTTGATGCAAAAACACAAAGTTTTCGCGAAGGCGAAAGAAGTTCTTTGTTCTTCGGTTCAAATCTGAAAGGGTCGGCGCGAATCAACAACACGACTGGAAAAATTGAAGTCAATACCGTGGCGTTGAACACATCTTCTGGTGCTCGTACGGAACTCAAAGCCGGTTTGGAGCATGAGTTTAAAGAGTTGAATCTCAAAGTTTCTGCAGATCGAACGTGGAGCTGGCAGCCGATCGATATCGAGCAAAAGTTTAACGGCCGTATGACGACAACTTATGATCGTATTGGTGTTATGTACGACACAAGTAATCCTGATAAAAAAGAAGCTTACTTGGTTGTAGGCGCGGACGTTTATTTCTTAGAAGGCGTGAATACCAGTTCTGCGGTCGCTTTGAAAAATTCTATCAAAGCTGTCATCCCGACGGAAAAGTTGGGAACTTTCAGTGTTGGTGCAGATTTGGGAAGAATCGTTGCCAATAAAAGCAAAGATCCGTTTTACAACACGGTTCCTGTTTCATCTGTTCATGTGGATTGGTCAAAGAAGATCAGTAAACTTGTGGAAGTCGGCGCTTCGGTTTCGCGCACGCGTGGAAATCAAATCACTCCATTTGGAGTTATCGGGCCGATCAGTCCTGTGATGGGGACAACGGAAAAGAAAGTACAAGGAATGGTGTACTTACACGCGAAATTTTAAAAAACTAAATATTTTAGAATCCCAAAAAGACTCGGGCTGCAAACATGAAGACGGCGCCCAAGATCAATACGTTAGTTGCTGTGATTGTCATGACTAATTCCTTTATAAAATCTGTACAAATCCCATTTCGGTAAGGTGAGGAAAAATCTTAAATATTTTGTTTTTCGGCGAACTTTTGTACGTTCCAAGATGTGACAGAGTGCCGCTTTTGCGCTCCTCCCGTAGACATTTGACGCTTAAAGCCTGTTTGTTTCACCCTGAGAAAGGCCTAAAAAGCCACGTGGTTTCATGTATTTATGATTCATCTGCAACGTTGGCACAGGCATCGCAAAGAAGACTCTGTGAGAGGTTCCTTTTAAACCGAACTTCTTAAAGAGAGGCTGATATGAAAACATTCAACTCAAAACTGATCTTCCTTTTGGCGGCGATTTCTATCTTAGGTGTTGGCTGCGGTAAGAGCGAACAGTTTCAGACAAACTCCACAACAGGAGTTGTTCAGCCAATCATTAATGACGGTACAAACCCAGTATCTCCAGATGGTCCGGGCACAGGCACAACAACTGGAGCAACAGGTTCTAACGTAGTTGATTTCAAACCAGTGTCGATCGCAGAGTTCAACTCTTACGTAGCGATGCACCCATTGAATAACCCGACTAACTTTAAGTTAACTGTTGATTTGCAAAATGCAGGAAACGGCCGTTACGCAGGATCTGTGAAAATCTCTTATGTTGATACAGGTTACAACTACGAAGGTCGCTTTGAAGCTGGTTCTGGAACAAACGTTGATATGTACAAATTGAAAGATGCTAATCTTATGGAAGCTGAATTCAACAGATGGTTCATTATCAACGGTAAATACTACTTCTCGGCTTTCTTCCAAGATGCTTACGGTGCCGTAGTTCTAGTGTTTGATGACTATATTAACCAAGGTGATGCTCAAGGTTCAGGAGCTGTGTCAGGTCGCGTATACTACAAAAACTTCGCGCAGTCTTACGCTCAGCAATCTCCTTACAGAAAATGCTGGTACATCTACGACGGTCCATACAACTGCCGCGCTTCTGCTGTCATCAACAAAAACACTCCATACCCAGGTGATGGTTACAGATTGCTCGGAACATTCAGCGGATTGAACAAAGCAGCAGCTATGAAGTAGTCGGCGGGCGCCGGCAGAGTGCAGGGCCAGAGGCCCGGAACTGAAGTAGAATTTAAGTTTAACGTTTTAGAAGATTTTAATAAAGGAAACTAACTAGGAGAATAATATGGAAGGACTTAACAATAAAACTTTAAGTTTTCCAGCAAAGTATTTCACACGAGCTTTCGCAGCGCTGGGAATGGTTCTCGCTTTGGCGGCTTGTAATGACGGCGGAGGCGGCGGTGGTACTGTCGTAGTTCCACCGATTTACGGAAGTGGTTGTACAAACTGCGCGGGTTCAATCCCAACGCCAGTTGTTTTGACAACATTCCAAATGCAAAGTGCAAATGCGAATATTACTTTCTCGAATATGCAGATGATTGGTCAATCAACACGCATCATTCCTAATGCATCTGGCAACAACTACCGTAATTACGAAGGTCCGATTGCGGTTCAAGGACAGATGGTCGTTGCAAAACCAGAAATTGATCCTTACAATCCGTCGTGCGTAATTCAACCAGGCACTTACACATTGCAAACATACTCTGTTGGGCAAATGGGTTATGCGGGTGGCGATATCGTCGTACCGACACTTCTCAGTGCGACAAGTTCTATTGAAATGCGTATCGATTCTCCAGAACCTACAATGGCGGGGGCACTTTTGACTGAACAAGGTCAAAGACTCTATGCAAAAGTGACGGTTCTAAGAGTGAACGGATATACTTGCTCGCAATCGTTCTTCGGAATCTTTAACTAACGAGGTTCTAACAAACAGAATCACCAAACCCCGAGGAGACTCGGGGTTTTTTATTTTCCCGTGTTGCTCTGAGCAGCAAAATGCTGAACATAATATTCCCTTGCGCTTGGAGGAAAGTCTCGGTCTAATATATGTATGGAATTACCTCTTTGGATCGACTTCTTTGATGAGCTACAAAATGTACGAGGACGTTCCCAGAATACGGTGATGGCATATCGCCGCGACCTGGAACTCTATATCGAGTATCGTAAAACCAATAAAACAGTCTCTGGATTTTACGAGTTTATGAAGAAAAATAAACTCTCCACGCGTTCACAGGCGCGTGTGATCTCGTCGCTAAGAACTTACTTTAAGTTCTGTGAAACACGAGGAATGAAATGCGAAGAGCTGCGTGAACTTCGTCCGCCGAAGGTGAAGGTGGGACTTCCGAAAGTTCTGACTCCCCAAGAGTTCCAGCAACTTTTTGATGCGGCAGAAGTGCAAGACCCTGTGAAAACAGCGCGCAACCAGCTGACTCTCTTGTTCCTTTATGGTTTGGGCTGCCGTGTTTCTGAATTGATTTCTTTAAACGTGGTTGATTTCAATGCCACGGATCGTTGGGTGAAAGTTTTAGGTAAGGGAAGTAAAGAGCGTTTGGTTCCTTTGACTGAAAAACTTTCTGAAAATCTAACAGCCTACTTGAAAGAACATCGTCCGACTTTGATGAAAGAAAATTCTCCATCAATCTTGATCAATGATCGTGGTCACCGTCCTTCGCGTGTTGACGTGTGGAGATGGCTGGCGGCTTGGTCGGCGAAGGCGGGGTTCCCTGAACCTGTGAATCCACATAGATTCCGTCACGGCTGCGCAACGGCGTTGCTAGAAAGTGGTGCGGATCTGCGCTCGATTCAAATGTTGTTGGGACATGCAAGTATCCAAACAACACAGATCTATACAAGTGTGACCACCAATACGATGTCGCGAACGATCGAAGATCACCATCCTCTTTCGCATATGCCGGAAGCGGAAAAGTAGAAGCTGTTTGTCCGGACCTCGTAAGGGCCTCTTGCTGAGAGGCCCTTTGTTTTTCTTAGAGGCTGCGCCATTTCTTGCTTGGCCTTCCGAGCATGAAAATACAATCACTCATTCGCGAAAATGATCGTCTTGTTCCTGTTGAAGTTGAACTCAGCTTTATTCCGGGACTTCCACAAATCCAATTCTTAGGTCTTCCGGACCAAGCCATTAAAGAAAGTATTCATCGAATTAAAAGTGCGATTCGTTCGCAGGGATTTGAATTTCCGAAAGCTCAACAGATCCTGGTGAATCTTCGACCGTCACATTTAAAGAAGACTTCGCGAGGATTGGAATTGGCTGTGGCTTTGGGAGTGCTTTGGGAAAGCGAACAAGTTCCCAAGCCTCAAGAAGATGCTGTCTTAGTTTATGGTGAATTGTCTCTTGGAGGCGGAGTTTTTGAACCAGAGGATTTGAAAGAAGACTTTGAACCTGTCTCTGAAAATATGATGGTGTGGACGGGGAGTTCGCAAGAAACAAAAGTTCCTTTTACTCGCGCGTGTTTGACGGAGCTTCGCGATTTGAATGCTCCAGAAATTTTTCCAGGTGTCGCGCGAGAATATAAAGTCGAGCGTCCGGTGTATGGCTTGGATTTAGAATTCCCCGAACGACAAGCGGAAATGCTAAAGCTTGTGGCTTTAGGAGAGCACTCTCTTTTGCTCGCAGGTCCTGCGGGTTCTGGTAAAAGTACGATTGCAAAAACCTTGTTGTCGTTGCTGCAAGAGCCTTCGCAAGAAGATCTTCATGAAATTGTTAGAAACAACAAAGGCTCCGGAGGGGAGCTGGCTTGTTGGCGTCCCATGGTGCACCCTCATCACTCCACGTCGCCCCTCGGCTTAATTGGTGGGGGTGTGCCTCCTTTTAAAGGAGAGTTCACTCGGGCTCACAAAGGTATTTTGGTTTTGGATGAATTGTTGGAGTTCAATCCTCGCGCGCAAGAAGCTTTGCGCGAGCCGATGGAAGAGTTCTTAGTTCGTATCAGGCGAAGTCGTTTCGTTGAAGAGTATCCGGCGGAGGCGTTGGTTGTTGCGACTACGAATTTGTGTCCTTGTGGAGACTGGGTTCCGCAATCCAAAGTGGTTTGCGGAAGATCTTTAAAGAAGTGTCAGTCTTACCAAGAAAGACTTTCGGGACCACTGGTGGATCGTTTTCAATTGATCTTCTTTACGCAAAAACGGGAACTGGGGAATGTGGTTTCCGGAATTGAAATTTTAAAAACTCTTGAAGACGTAAGAGCTTTTAGAAAAGAAATGGCGTTGAAGGATGCGAGATTTAGTAAGGTTGCCGGGCGATGGAAATGGGAAGAGCTTATTCAGGATCTGCCTAGTTTTTACCTTAAAGAACTTTTCCCAAAAGAACTCGCATCTCGGCGTCGCGACCTCGCAACGCTCCGAGTCGCGAGATCCTATGCTGACTTGGAAAAGTCCGAAAAGCTCACTCCGAAGCACGTTGAGCGGGCCTTAAAAGCCACTTATGTGCCGTTTGAAGCTCTGAAACGGCTCGGCTGTTGAGGGTTGATAATATGTTAAAAGTATGCATAATATATGTATATATTATGCATTTAGGTGGCTTGTGGCGAAAGTAAAGACACACAAAACTAAAATCAACTATGGCAGTGTAGAGATCGAGGAAGGGGTTCTTTCATCGCAAAATGTCAAAATAAGAACGACTGCGATGATTGATGGTGACGTTCTAGTCGCGCTTAAAGAGCGAGCTGCGAAAGAAAACACGAAGTATCAGACGCTTATGAACAAGATTTTAAGAGAAGCTGTCCTTGGCATTGAACCGTCTTATATCGATGAAATAGAGCGCGCTCTCTTAAAACGAGGTTTTATTAAAAAGGGAAAATGACCCATACCGTCTTTCGCATTGACTTAAAACGGCTTCAGATCTAAATTGAGTTTCCTCTTTAAGGTGATGTGGCCGAGGGGTTAGGCTCAGCTCTGCAAAAGCTGCTACAGCGGTTCAAATCCGCTCGTCACCTCCAAGTTCTTTCCGAAAAAAATGCCAAAAAAATTGTAAGTGAATGATCGATATTATCTAATTCAATTTGGATATAAAGTTTGCGTTATCCTGCTAGTAAATGGAGTTTAAGGTATGGAAGGTAGTAAAATCCGACTACGAGACTGGCGACTTGAAGACGTAGCACCGTTTAGACGTTGGCAAAAACCGGGTATGCCGTGGCAAACTTTGGATGGGCCGTACTATCGTTCAACAGAGGATGAATCTGAGAGATTAGCTGACGAGCTTAAGAGTCGTATTGAAAAGGCAGATTTCCCAACACCGCGCATGCGATTGGTTATCGCCGATCGTAGGACGAATGAACTTATTGGTACGGTCTCTAGCTACTGGGAATCCAAAGAAACAAATTGGCTCTGTGCCGGAATTTCAATTTTCGATCACGCCAAATGGGGACAGGGCATTGGTTGGGAAGCTCTTGGGCTTTGGATTGATTATCTCTTTGAAAATCATCCCAATATTGTTCGGTTGGATATGCGCACTTGGTCTGGCAACGTCGGCCTTATCCATTTAGCGAAAAAATTAGGTTTCGTCCGAGAGGCCTGTTTTAGAAATGCTCGCATCGTTGATGGGAAGTATTTTGACGGTTTGGGATTCGGAATTTTAAGAAGCGAGTGGTATGAGCTTAATCCAAGTGGATTCTCTGCGCGGATTCGCGAGTGATAAACTATGAGCATGGAGTTAGGATAAAATCTCTGATCATTTAAGTCTTATTTTTAATTCAAAACTTGTTGGAATGATATAAACACTGGACTGTTTCTTTTCTTAAAAATATCCTTAGGTGGATGAAAACTTTGAAAAAAGCATTTACAGCCCTTATATCCATCGGGCTTCTAATTCTTGTCTGGTCTGTAGCAATTGAACCAGGACTTTTGATTCAACGAGACGTTGAAGTTTCGAAATGGCCCGTATCTCCTCTGCGTATTGCATTTTTCTCTGATTTGCATGCTGGTGCTCCGTACATTACGGAAAGTTACATCGAAGACTTGATTTCACGAATCAATAAGATGCAGCCGGATATTGTTTTGATTGGTGGGGATTTGGTAATCACCGGTATAATTGGCGGATCCTATATTCCGATTGAAAAGATCGCTGATCTTTTAAAAAAGCTAAACGCGCGTCTTGGGGTATATGCTGTTTTGGGAAACCATGATTGGTGGGATGATGGTGAACATATCAATCAGGTTTTAAAGAAAAACGGTATCAAGGTTTTAGAGAATGAGGCGGAACTCATTTCGATTGACCCAAACAATCATTTTTGGCTTGTAGGAGTTGGAGATGATTTTACCAATCACTCTGATATTCGTCTTTCTCTTTCGAAGGTTAATACTGCCGATCCTCAAATTTTATTTATGCATGATCCGGCAGCGATATTTCAGGCTAAAAATAAATTTGATTTGGCGCTGGCGGGACATCTTCATGGAGGACAAGTTTTTGTGCCTGGAGTTGGAGCTATCTTTACAATTGGCGATGCTCCGAGAGAATGGGCAGAAGGATGGGTTGATTTTAAGTACGGGTCTCTTTTTGTAAGCAAGGGAATTGGGACTAGCATTTTCCCTGTGAGACTTAATGCCCTTCCAGAATTCGTCGTTGTGGATCTTAAGAAAAATTATGGTGTAGATAAAAGCGATAGCAAAAATTAAGGCAATCAGAATCGGCAAAATTTTATCCAAGTTCTGGGGGCACTGTTGTGATTATTTCGCTCTGGCTAAATTCATTTGGGTCGGAACATACAGGAAATAATTTATTTCAATATTGGGGTTCATTCTGAGACAGGTCTTTGGGCTAAACTGTGGGGAATTTATTCCGATAAGTAACTACTTGATGTAGCGGGTGGTTGGAATGAATGAAGCTTTAAAGAAGGCTTTGACGTTTGGTGGGACGATTGTTGGTGGGGTTATTGGGTTTGCTGTCGCTCAGTATATCTGGGTGCCGCAAAAAGCTGATCTTTCTACTGTAGCTATAGAACTTAAAAAGCAGCTACCCATGATGGTTGATCAATATACCATGCTTGTGGATGCTGAATATAAGAGTGGCGTCTTTTCCTACATATATACTATCTCTCTTGAGAAAGAGGTATTCACGGCGAGACAATCGTCGATGAAAGATCATCTGCTTAAAGGCGCATGCAGTGACAAATTTGCTACGTCTCTGATGAATGACTACAAGGTTCCAGTTGAATATAGATATCTAGACTCAAAGAAAGAACAAGTGGGAAGCTTTCGAGTTCAGAAGAGTGATTGCAAATCGTTGTAAGAAGGAGCTATGGAGCGGGAATGGAAGATAAATGCTTGGATACATCTTGGAATTCCTTCATTGGGAGCTCTATTTGCCATATTTTTACCTCTGATTGGGTCGGAACGGTTTCTTATCTCTGTAATGCTTTTCATCGGTGCTTATCTTGTTCTTAAATCTAAGATTAGTCTTAAGAAACGATCTCGAAAGTTGATTGAATGGGGAGTGGAGGGAATGACGACCAAGGAAAATGTACGTTATTTCTTTGGATATGTTTTACTTGCTCTCGCAATTGGGCTCATTATATGGGCATATGTAAAGTAAGAGGATGTCGATGAGTCCGCGAGTTCTTGCAGTGTCAAAATGGTTCTAGTATCTCAATTCTAGGTGCATCATTAGTTTTGCTATTCCCTCAAGGTGCCCTTGACAATGAGTGATCCCCTGAAATTAAATTATTAGAGATAAATATAAATCTCATAAGGGAGACCACTTGCTATACTGGCTTGGACAAGCGCTTGAACACTATTACGGTCCCTTTCGTCTTTTCACGTCTCATTTGTTTCTTGGTGGTTTGAGTACCGTACTTTGTTTTGTTCTGACGTTTTATTTCCTGCCTGTGTTGATGGGCTTACTTCCTACTGATCGTGGTCGTGCGCATGCGATTCAAAGTGGCGCTTCAAAAGGAAAGCCTACTGGTGCGGGAGTGATCTTTGTTTCGATTTTCACGTTCATTCAACTTGTTTTGCTGCCGCCATCGCTGCAGGCTTGGGGAATTTTAGCACTGACTTTCTTGGCTATGTTGTCAGGCTACTTCGACGATCGCTCGGTTGATTCATGGGGAGAATATAAGAAAGCGTTGCTGGATGTTTTTTTAGCGGTGGGTACGGCTGCTTTGCTTTGTGAAATGCAGGCCGTGCAAATATGGCTCCCGTTTACGCCGACGTCTTTTATGATTCCGCCCATTGTGTTTATTCCTTTCTCGGCCATTTTAATTTGGACTTCTATCAATTGCACCAATTGCAGTGATGGAGTCGATGGTCTTTCGGGAACTTTATCTGTTCTGGCTTTTGCCATCTTGGGTTTGCTTTTGTACTTTGTGGTAGGTCACAAAGACATCGCCAACTACTTGCTGCTTCCACATTATCAAGACGGAGCTGTTTGGGGAATGATGGCATTTGCCATGGTCGGATGTATTTTGGGGTATCTGTGGTACAACGCCAATCCTTCGATGCTGTTAATGGGCGATGCAGGGTCGCGGGCTTTAGGATTTTTAATGGGAGTCATCGTTATCAAATCCGGCAATCCATTTACAATTTTAATTGTCTCTACCGTGTTGCTGGTCAATGGTGGGACTGGCCTAGTGAAAGTCGCTTTGTTGCGTTTCTTAAAATTTTCTTTATTCCGAACAATTCGTTTCCCGCTGCATGATCATGTTCGACACAACAAAGGCTGGTCGAACACCCAGGTGCTTGTGCGTTTTTCACTGATTCAAGTCATGCTTTTGATTGTTCTGCTCGTGATTTTACTGAAGGTTCGTTAGTCTCAATAAGTTGTGCGAGGATTTGATAATTCTGAAATTGTAAAGGGGAGGTTGGTAATGAAAAATGGCCCTCATGGTTCTCACGAACACCATCACCACCAACATCATAATCAAGATCAAAAAGTACCACGTCCCATAAATACGGCTTCGTTAGATTCCAAGACAGTTTACACCTGCCCGATGCATCCTCAGATTAGACAAGATAAGCCAGGAAGCTGTCCGATTTGTGGCATGGCTCTTGAGCCCCTTCAGCCCAATCTTGAAGAAGGCGAAGATGCAGAGTTAAAGGACATGAACCGCCGCTTTAAGGGATCATTGTATTTTACTATACCCCTTGTTTTACTTGCGATGGCCGAAATGATTTCGGTACTAAGTATTCATGTCATTTCAAATTACGTTTCTTTGAACCTTATTCAACTCGTTCTTGCAACACCCGTGGTCTTGTGGGCGGGATACCCCCTGTTTCAAAGGGGTTGGGTTTCGATAAAAACTTGGAAGCTTAACATGTTTACGTTAATCGCAATGGGCACGGCTGTAGCCTATGCATATAGCGTTGTGGCGACGCTATTTCCTAAACTGTTTCCAGAAATCATGAAAAATCAGCACACGGGAGAAGTCGGTGTTTATTTTGAGGCAGCGGCAGCGATCATCACTCTCGTGTTGCTAGGTCAAGTTCTTGAGTTAAAGGCCCGCAAGCAAACATCAGGAGCGATCAAAGCGCTTTTGGGGCTGGCACCGAAAAAGGCATTAAGAATTCGCGATAGCCATGAAGAACTTATTGATTTATCGGAAGTTGTTAAGGGAGATTTTCTTCGAGTGAAACCCGGAGAAAAAATTCCGGTAGATGGGGTTATCGTTGATGGTCAGAGTTCGATTGACGAATCAATGATTACGGGTGAGCCGATTCCAGTTGAAAAAACCAAGGAATCTAAGGTCACTGGTGGAACACTCAACGGCACGGGTTCCTTTGTTATGCTGGCTGAAAAAGTTGGTTCTGACACACTTCTTTCGCAAATTGTGAAAATGGTATCAGAAGCTCAACGTAGCAGGGCTCCGATTCAAAAAGTCGCTGATATTGCCTCCAGTTATTTTGTTCCCGCTGTGGTTGTTACCGCCGCCATTGCTTTCTTGGTGTGGTACTTTGTAGGACCAGAACCAAGGATGACTTATGCGGTCGTTAATGCCATTGCAGTATTAATTATTGCCTGTCCTTGCGCTTTGGGCCTCGCGACACCCATGTCAATTATGGTGGGAGTTGGGCGGGGAGCCCAGAATGGTATCTTGATTAAGGACGCTGAGGCGCTTGAGATTTTTTCTAAAATAAATACCTTGGTGGTAGATAAAACGGGAACTCTGACGGAAGGTAAACCCACTCTTTCAAATGTCATTTCGATTTCAGGTTTATCTGAGGATGAAGTTTTGCGAATTGCTGCAGCCATTGAGCGTTCCAGTGAGCATCCTTTGGCACAGGCGATCGCAAAAGGCGCGGAAGAAAGAAAAATTAAATTTGATATTGAAATTCAAGATTTTAAATCGACAACGGGAAAAGGCATTTCGGGCGGGGTCGAAGGTAAAAGATACTCTGTTGGAAATGCAAAATGGGCTTCAGAGTTAGGATTTGATCTCTCCGCTTTTGAGGGACAAATCGGTGCTATGAGAAAAGAAGGCCAAACTGTGATGGTCCTTATGTCGGATACGGAAGTCTTAGGCTTTATATCCGTGATGGACAAGATTAAAGGAACGACGCCTGAAGCTGTACGAACACTTCAAAATCACGGGATCGAAGTGATAATGTTGACCGGAGACAACCAGGTCACGGCAATGGCTGTGGCAGAGAAGATTGGCATAAAAAAAGTAGTGTCAGACGTACTTCCAGATCAAAAAAGGAAAATTGTCGAGGATCTGCAAAAGGAAGGTCGCGTTGTCGCGATGGCTGGAGATGGCGTTAATGATGCTCCAGGTTTGGCACAAGCTCATGTAGGCATTGCCATGGGACATGGAACGGATGTGGCAATTGAAAGTGCGGGAGTTACTTTGATCAAGGGAGATCTCTTAGGGATTGTTCGTGCTCGTAACTTAAGCTCAGTCACGATGAGAAATATCCGCGAAAACTTATTCTTTGCATTTATTTATAATTTTGCCGGAGTGCCAGTTGCAGCTGGTATATTATTTCCTGCATTCGGGATTCTTTTAAGCCCTATGTTTGCAAGCGCAGCAATGGCACTAAGCTCGGTCTCTGTAATTGGCAATGCTTTGAGGCTCAGAAGAACAAAAATCTAAGACCAAAGAAAAAGATGTCGTGCTACTTTTTCTGTTCACTATCTTCGTGGGAATCTTTCGAGATGCCAAACACGCGTGGAAAAAGAAAAAGTCCCGCGATAAAAGAGATCAGAATAAAAATGAAAATAGCCCCAAGTATGACTTCAGCGCCCATGAGTTAGACTCCCTTTGTTTTGGGGTCGCATTTTGAGCAATAGCCGTAAAATACAACCGATAGATTTGCCTTAGAGAAGTCGTGGATATCTTTAAGGGCTTTTTCAATTTTTTTAAATAGATCATCATTACCTTTGATAATCTTACTACACGATTTGCAGATGTAATAATGGTGCGCCTTCTTGTCGAAGATGTATTGAAAGATTTTGCCCTTTTTAGGAAGGGAGAGTTCTTGTATGACCTCTAAGGCTATAAACTTCTCAATATTTCTATAGATAGTGGTTCGATCGACATCGGGTAGATGTTTACCCATGAAGTCTTGAAGCTCCTGAAAAGGAATATGACGATGTTGGTTGTCCAAGAAAAACTGGATCAGCATCTTTTTTGAAGAGGTCATGCGAAGGCCGTGTGACTTTAAATAAAGAACCAGGTCCTTATGTTTTCTCATCAGATTTTTTCTCCCGTCAGATAAGTATCACAGATCCTATTAGGATTCTTCAGAAAAGAATTTGAAAAATGAAGGAACTGAAGTGGTTCTGGTGTTTGATTGTTTTGAGTCTTTGATCCACATACAAAGAAATCCTCCTTCAATGAACTGGCTGTGTATTAACTTCCAGAACTTGTTCGTGGAGCCACCGTAACCGTGATAGGTAATTAAAACAGTTCCCTCTTTTGCTTTCTTGAGTTCTTCAGACACCTTCGCAATATATTGGCGGTAGTGGTCTGTACTCATTTTAATGTTGCTGTCGATCAAAAAGGCATTCAGAGCCGATACATGTTCCTGAAAAGGATTGTAGAGGTAGTAAATGTCGTAATCCGCCCAATTCAAATCAATAAGATTTCCATTGGAAAATTTAACTCTATCTAAATTGTTTACGCTTACGATTTCATCGCTAATCGCGACTAAATTTCGGCGTTGTTCTACGCCGTAGATTTCTAAATCGGTCAATAGACGAAGGAGAATACAAAGTTTTCCAACGCCACTTCCGAGGTCGATAAACTTTTTGCCTTTGTAGGGCTGTAGCCACTCTGCAAGAGTTTGAGCTACTTTGATCGAAGTCCAATGCACGGGCGAGAGAAAGCGGAAGAGAGGGGGAAGTATCTGGTCGAACTCGTTATCGTCTAATGGAACACCTGATTTGAGATGTTGAATGAGTTCGAGAGGGAGAATTGGAGGGCTTTCAAATTTTTCCGACAAAAGGTCACGGGTTGCTTTATCTTGAGAATCGTCGCTCATCGTTTTTTCCTTCTGTCGAAACTTTTTATGGCGTTCCCAACTTTTCTAGAAATTCTCGATATTCTTTCGATCTCATCAAACCCACAAGATCACGTTCGCTGTCCATTTCTATTCTGAATAGCCATCCTTCTCCGAGAGGATCATCGTTAATCGCATTAGGATCCTCCGTTAGGGACAAGTTGACCTCTAGTACAGTGCCGTTAATCGAAGAGGCAAGATCATGGATTCTTAAGACACTTTCAATGGAGCCTAAAACTTGCCCAGGAGCGGCGTGTTGCCCGTCTTCGGGAAGATCTAAGTAGAGGACTTCTCCGAGTTGATCGAGAGCATGCTCGGTGAGGCCGACTGTGACTAAGTTCTCATCCACTTGCAGCCATTCGTGATTTTTTGTGTAGTAAAGCTCTTCAGGTATTATGTAGGACACAGCCTCTTCCTGTTCAGTGTATTAAAAAAAAGCCACGTTGAGTCGTTCTTGATCGCATTTCGAGCGGCATCGGTCAAGCTATTACTGCAACTTGTTGCAGTAATAGCTGATTGAAGTTAGGATGCTTTTCTATAAGAAGACTCAGTCCTCAAGGGTTCCTATCTATGCTTTATGGTAATGAATCAATATCCCACTATACTCGAAGTAATATCTCAGTTTGGATGCTCATGGCTTTTCAAGCCGGATTGTTAAACATTGGCGGATTCATGGCGTGTCACCGCTTCGTTTCTCACGTCACGGGATTTGCGACTTTTTTTGGTTATGAAGTTAGTCAAGGAGATGAACTGCACGCATGGGGGATGCTGGTAGTGCCTCTGTTCTTTCTGTTCGGAGCCATGTTGAGCGGACAGCTTGTCGATCTAAGATTGAAACTTCACAAAAAACCAAAATACTATATCGCGTTTGGTTTGGTTTTTTTACTTACGTTAGTTGTATTTGCTGGTGGCCTTCTGGGGTATTTTGGAATATTCGGTGAACCACTGCAGTCAATACATGGGTATGTATTGTTAATGCTGCTATGTCTGATTTGTGGTACGCAAAACGGGACAATCACGACGGTTTCAAAATCTGTCATTCGCACCAGTCACCTCACGGGGATAACGACAGATTTAGGTATTGGCCTCATCCGAATTCTGAATCATCGAAAATTGGGCGATCATACGGAAAATGAATGGAAAGCGACAATGATGAGGCTCGGAATCATTTTCTTTTTTGGCTTTGGTTCAGTTTTGGGTGGATATGCCTTTAGCCGTTTTGGATACGGTGGATTTTTAATTCCGGTTTTGACATCAGGAATTTTGTTTTGGGCGATGATGTATTTTCAAGTGTGGCTTCCTACTAAGAAATAAATTTCAACACCTACGACCTTGGACTGGTATGGGCATCGTTTGTGGCTTGTCTTTAAAGAGTCATTCGACAACGCACTTTTCACACCTTATTCTCTAAGGAGGGGTGAGTTATGAGCAAAACAGGTGCAACTTCAAAAGCCTCAAAGAAAAATCAAACAACAATTCCTGCGCGAGTTCGAAGAGCATTGGGGATCGCAAAAGGCGACACTCTGCTTTGGACAGTGAGCGGCGATGAGGTCTCTATTCGTATTCTCAGAAAGGTCAACATCGACTGGACGAAGACGTCTGAGATGTCTCTCCTTGAGTGGAACTCTAAAGAGGACGAAGAAGCTAGTTTATAGACTTCGTCCCATGTAGGCTTGGTCTTAAAGCTGTTGCTTCGCCAGAGTCCCCAAAGTCTTAATCGCCGCATCGATTTCTGGCTTCCACAGTCTTCCGCAATTTATACGCAAATAGTTACGGTAGTTTCCATTGGCAGAAAAGATCACTCCAGGGGCGATACTGATTTTCCTCGTAACGGCGGCTTTGTATAACTCGAGTGAGTCAAACTTTTTAGGAAGCTCCAACCAAAGCATAAATCCTCCCTGAGGTTGTGTAAACCTTGTTTCTTCGGGAAAGTGCTTTGAAACTGATTGGGAAACTTTGTGCAGTTGCTCTTGTAAAACAGGACGAACCTTTCTTAAATATCGTTCGTAAGCACCTGTCGCTAAAAATTCCGCGATCACAAACTGTTGCAGGCGATTTGAACCCACCGTACTGCTTCGTTGCACACGACTCATTTCTTTCGCAAATTTTCCAGGAAGAACCCATCCCGTTCTTGATCCGGGGGAAATAGTTTTTGAGAACGAGGAGCATGAAACGACAAGACCTTCTTCGTCAAAAGCGCGAAGAAGTTTGGGCCGAACTCCTGAGAATGCAAGATCGCCATAGATGTCGTCTTCAATGCCTGGCACACCGAACTTGCTGAATATTTTCACAAGTTCGCGCTTGTTGGCATCAGGCACCACGGAGCCTAGAGGGTTGTTAAAATTGGGCATAAGAACAGCGGCTCCAATTTTATATTTAGAAAGAATTTTTCTAACGTCATCAGGATCAACACCCATTCGTGAATGAGCCGGCACCTCAATGACTTTAAAACCTAGGCTTGCGATGGATTGCAAAATTCCAAAGTAGTTTGGTGATTCAATCAGAATGGTGTCGCCCGGTTTTAGAATGGCTCTTAAAGCCATGTGCAGAGAATCCAAAGCTCCGTTGGTGATAAGCACATCAGAAGCAGCCACTTTATGCCCGGTTCGGATAAGTCTTTTAGAGATTTGCTGTCTGAGTGGAAGATGTCCAGGAGCGAATTCATATTTCGCGTTGACGTCGATATGAGTGCGCAGAACGGATCGTGTGATGCGCGCAACTGCTTCGTTGGGATGAAGTTCCGGAGACAGGCAGGCCGCTCCTAGTAAAACATACTTGTCACTGGCGGCGGCTTCAAAAAGATCAGCAACCAAGTCGGGAATATGAATGGGGGCTGGCTTTGCTTGAACCTCTGTTTCTGGTCGAACTTCTTCTGTCGCCAAAGGGCTCGCAACATAAAAACCAGATTGCGGGCGAGACTCAATAACACCACGGCGTTCGAGCAGTATGTAGGCCTGCAATACTGTATTGATACTGACGTTAAAGAGTTTACTTTGCTGTCGTACGGAGGCAATTTTCTCGCCCGAACGAAGTGCTCCCAATTGAATTTGGGATTCGATTTCCTTGGCCACTGTCTCGTAAAGAAGCTGGTCTTTGTTTGTCATGATTCTAATATACCTCATTATTTGCTTAATAGGAAACTGTACCCATCAAAAATTCAGCGAACTGAATCTGTATCCATTTGCGAAAATGGCATAAATTAGATCTTAGGAGTTGTTATGCGAAAAGCAGATCACTTTCAGTTATTAAAAGGTGAGATCTATACGCAATCAAAACAAGACATAGGCATTACCTGCCTCACTGGGGCCTTGTGGGTTACACAACCCGAAGAAGGGCGTGATATCATTTTATCTCCTGGTGAGTATTACTGGGCCGATAAATCTAAAGGTAAGCTCGTCGTGGAAGCTCTTAACGATTCAAGTCTTCAGGTGTCTGGATGCAAAACTCCTGTAGAGCAGCATCCGATGAACCTCAAAAAATGTATTATTCCTTACTAGGTTGTTTCATAACTTAAGTTCGTATTTCATTGAGCCTCTATTGGAGGTTTTATGAAATACATCGTTTGTGTCATGGCCATTGCTTTATTCAGCAGTAATGGCTTCGCTGTGGATTCCTATCCTGGGAAAACGGCGGAAGAACAAAAAATGACAATCAAAGATACCGAAATCACTCGCAACATTCGTCAAAAAATCATAGAGGATCGTTCACTGAGCGTGAATGCCCACAATATTAAAATTATCAGCGAGAACGGCAAGGTCACCTTGAAGGGAGCTGTGGCTTCAAGTGCCGAACAGCAGAAGGTGGGCGAAATTGCAAAAAGTGTTGCTGGTAAAACACCCGTCGTCAACGAAACAACAATTTCAAAATAACAGGAGGAAATATGGAAAAAGGACATAAAGCCGTATTCGGCATTTTTGAAACTCGTGCAAGTCTTGAAGCGTGTGTCGAAAATCTGAGAACCGCAAATTTTAGAAACTCTGATATTTCAGTCTTAATGGCTGATAAAGGTGACTCTAAAAAGTTTGCTCATGAAAAAGGAACGAAAGCGCCCGAAGGTGCAGCTATCGGCGGTGGTACTGGTGCAGTTCTTGGTGGAGCTTTAGGTTGGCTTGTTGGCGTCGGAGCCATTGCTACGATTCCGGCTCTAGGGCCTTTGGTTGCTGCGGGTCCTATCATGAGTGCTCTTGCAGGAGTGGGTGTTGGTGGTGCCGCGGGAGGACTGGTTGGTGCCCTTGTTGGTCTTGGTATGCCAGAGTATGAAGCCAAAAGATATGAGAGCATGGTGAAAAACGGCGGAATTTTATTATCAGTTCATGTCGACGACAGCGAATGGGCTGATAAAGCGGAAACTATTCTAAAAAATAATGGCGCCAAAGATATCGCAAAATCTTCTGAAGAAGGTGGCAGAAGAAAAGATGTTAAGTATCAAGATAGACATCCATAGTCTGGTTTGAGGGAGAGGCCATCTCCCTTTTTTAATGGTTCTCAACACCTTCTTTGTCTTTTCATGACGGCTTTAATTCAAAGGCTAGAATAAAAGAATGGCTGAAAAAGGGCCCTCTCATTCGACATGCAAGATCTGTGGAGAAATTCTTCCGCGCCCCGAAGGGGATTCCTCCTTTGTTGCATGTTCACGTTGTGGAACTACGAACAGAGTGAGAAAAGCAGACACCTTACAAATAACTCTGGCCTTCGCGATTACGGCTTTAATTCTTTATATTCCCGCAAACTTTTTTCCTTTTATGAGTTTGGAAATGTACGGAAACAGAAATACCTCAACAATTTGGCAAGGGATCGTTTCCTTAGTCGATGCCGGATCGTGGGGAATCGCGATTATCATTTTTTTAGCGAGTATTCTAATTCCTTTTGTGAAACTAGTGATCCTCTTTTATCTGGGGTTTACGGCACAAAACGGACAAAATCGCAGACTCAAAACCAAGCTTTATCTTATTGTCGAAGCGATTGGTCGCTGGTCGATGTTAGACATTTTTTTGCTGGCTGTTCTTGTCGCCGTGATGAAGATGGGACATTGGGCCCATGCTGAGCCAGAAATAGGTTCGGGAGTGTTTGCTTTGGTGGTTATTTTCACAATGCTTTCTTCCGCTTATTTCGATCCAAAGGTTCTTTGGGAGCACGATGATGAACAACATTAAGTCGACGTGGTACCTTTGGCTATTCCCTCTCTTTGCCGTCCTAATTGCAGGTTGGTTGTTTTGGGATTACTACCGGCATCGAGGTCCGACAATCACGATTTATTTTGAACAAGGCACGAGGATTAAACCCAACAAAACAGAGTTGCGCTTTCGCGGAGTGCAAATTGGGAGAGTCAGTGAGGTCTCAATTGCGCCTGATCAAAAAAAGGTTGTCGTTCGAGCGGATCTTGATCGTGATGCCGAGAACTTTGCCAAAGAGGGAGCCAAGTTTTGGATTGAATCTCCCCGAATTAGTTTTGAAGAGATCCGTGGCTTAGAAACTTTAGTCGAAGGAAGTTATATTGGCGCGGCACCGGGACACGGTGATAAAAAATTGGAGTTCACAGGTCGCGATGAAGGTTCGGGGTTGAAAGATCCACTGGAAGATACCGCCCCTTTTAAATTAGAAGCGCGAAACATAGAATCGGTGGGGGAGGGTGATCCCGTTTTCTATAGAGGACTGAATGTGGGCTCTGTTTCAAGAGTTCATCTTTCAAAAACAGCACAGTCCGTTGTCATGCAGATTCGTGTGCCTTGGGAGCACGCAAAACTTATTCGTACCAACACCGTCTTTTGGCGTAAGGCTGGATTTCAGGCGAAAATCGGATTGCTTAAGTCGGAAGTAAAACTCAGTTCTTTTGATGCGTTGTTAAGGGGAGGAGTCGAGTTTGCAACTCCAGATCCGCCCGGAGAAAAAGCGAAGTCCGCGTTGATTTTTCAACTGAACGCCGGACCTCCCAAGGATTGGGAAAAGTGGAATCCTCCACTTAATTAAGATGCCGACTTTTCCGTCGATCCCTTTGCGCGTTTCCATTGTTGATCCTAAAGGTTCAATTCCAAAGCGGCGAAGCGCACCGGCTTGAAGCCAAGCTTTTCATAAATATCTTTGCCGTCTTCTGTGGCGCCGAGATGAATTTTCACGGCTTTCATTGATTTGGCTTCTTTAATAAGAAGATCAATCATTCTGCTGCCTAGGCCACGTTTTCTATATTCAGGAAGTGTATAGACATTTGTTAAATACCCAACGAGCCCCGAGCCTGACGGCAAGGAAGGCGGCTTTTGATAAAATACCAGGCCTGCTGCGGCAACGATTCTTCCATCGACAACGGCAACGGAAGATATATAACTTTTGTCTGATAATGATTCACGGAAATAGCTTTTCACGGAATTCAGATAATCGTTGGTAATCTGACTATCTGGAATATTGTTAACTTCCTGCTGCATCAGGACACGAAGCTTGGCAAGTTGCTCGATATCCTCTGGTTTAGCGAGTCTGATATCATTTAGATCGACTTCATAAATTTGCCTAGCCGCCAAAACATTTTCACTCGAACTGATAGGGCGGACGTCAGTGAGTTCCCAAGAGTAATAACCCGGCTCCCACTTTGTAGCACAGGCCGCAAGAATATCTCCCGCCATGAAGGGTCTGACGTTTTTAATCTTAACCAATGCCACAGGTTTTCCTTCGGGATCAGTCTCACCTTCTTTTCTTAGGAAGTTGTAGTTTTCGACGATTAGAAGATCGCCTTCAAAACCCTCAGGAGGCATCCAGGATCGGACCTCAATAGTTTTTTCTCCGCGAGCGATGCGAGAGCCGTTTGGATAAACAATGGAGAGGGCTTTGTATTTCATTCGAAAATCGTAATTCCCACTCGAGAGCTTGGCAAGACTATTACAGGGATAAAACGAGAATAAAGGAGGCACACATGCTAAAACCATCCACCTTCCATAAATTTTAAAGGAGTCGATAATGAAGCTATTAAGTTTGGCATGTGCATGTGTATCTTTAAATCTTTCTTCTGTGGCTTTGGCGCACATAGTTCATGATCATGAGGAAGACTCTGCAATTTTTATTCGCTGCACTCTTTCGTCAGTGAATAATGGGGAAGTCACACAACAACTCCTGCCACCTCTGATTCTCAATTTTGAAGCTGTTCCGGAAGAAGTGCAAACATTGGCCCATATCAATGGTATTACATTTGGATTTTCGGTGCCTCATTCAGTGACGGAGCCGATCATTGCGCTGCATGTGACCTCGAAAGCTGGAAAGAGCATTGTCGCTCGTGATTTACGTGGGAAGAATGGTCAGTTGGTTTACTCAACCGTAGATCAAAAAGGCTCTCCGCTCGTCTTGAACTGCACGATAGGAACTATGGTATCGAAGTAGTTTTTCATTCTAAACTTTGTTCAATTTATAATTAAGACTGCTTAATCTATCAAATATAAAATGAATTTGTTGACCTTCACCTATATGAATATGTCACACAAAACAAAAGGGTGGGGGATAATGAGATATTTAGTCGTGGAAGACGATCATGAAATTGCAACTCATGTATCAAGGGGATTGGCAGCATCAGGCATTACAGTGGACATGGAAGCAAATGGATTAAGAGCTTTCGAGAGAGTAACCCAAGATCACTATGATGCTATCATTTTGGATCTGACTTTGCCGGGGATGGATGGATTTACCTTTGCGAAGTCTTTTCGCGACAAGGGACATGATACGCCTATTCTTATCTTAAGTGCCTTTCAAAATTTAGAAGATCGTTTGAAAGGTCTTAGCAACTGTGACGACTATCTTTGTAAACCATTTGATATAACAGAGTTGGAAATTCGAACGAAGAATCTTGTGAAGCGCTCGCAAGGAGCGAAAGAGTCCGTTCATTTTCAATTTAAAGACTTGCAGATCAATCGACTGAAAAGACAAGTCACTCGTGCAGGCAAAGTGATAGATCTTCAGGAAAGAGAATTCCGTTTGCTCTGTCTTTTTGTTTCTAACCCTGAAAAGGTCATCAGTAAAAAAATGATCCTTAAGGAAGTTTGGAACTATGATTTTGATCCCAATACGAATGTGGTCGACGTTTTGGTTTGCAGACTCAGAGGGAAGATCGAAAAAGATTTTTCAACGCCATTAGTTTATACTGTGAGAAACTTTGGCTATATTATGAAGTAGCAGCAGAACTATTCTGCAAAGATGAAAGAAATGTTCTAGAGAAATCTAGAACATTTTCTTATTGAAATTACTTAGTTAACGTTGCTTGAACTTCTTTAGCTTTTGCCAAATGTTGCTCTACGTGAGTTCTGGTTTCCGTAAATTGAGTTAGGGAGTTTTTAAAGACTCTCTGATTTTTTCGAGCAAAAGGCCCAATTTATTTTTTCCCGTACGGTCACCGCAGTCGCCCCAGTAGCAGTCATTTTGAGTGTGCTCATAAATTCGCGCAGTTCCCGTGGACACTAAGAGTTCTTTGAGGACGGGATAACGAGTGAACTTATCCCAGACCGCTTTTTCCATGAATTCGTCTTTGCGCTGCTCCCAATCGGCTCTTTTAGGAATATTTTTGTCGCGTCCTCTTTGGGCGGCTTCATAGGGAGTCGGAGCTTCTTGAACCCATTTCTTGAGATCTTTTTGCTCATACTTGTGAGCTTGATAGTAGTGCTCGCTTGTCGGCCACCATTCCCCATCAACGAAAACAGGGAAGAGAGCAAAGTTAGAAAATTCGCCGTAAGGATCTTTGGTTGAATAGAAATCTAAAATCGCATCATTGAAAGGTATGGCAGGGGTTTTCGGATACTTTTCGTAATGAGAGGCGCCAGAGTGTGCACATCCTGCAAAGATTAAAAGAGCAAGAAGCGTTAAAAGAAAATTTTTATTCACGGGGGCGGACTTCCAGCAGTTCAACATAAAAAATAAGATTGGAGTTTGGCGTGATAAGGCCTTTTTGTCTTTCTCCATAGGCTAAATGAGCAGGAATGTGAAGAGTGCGTTTGCCGCCTTCTTTCATTCCCATAAGTCCTTGATCCCATCCTTTGATCACCCGGCCTGAACCGATCACAAATTGAAATGGGCGGCCATGGTCATAGGAAGAATCAAACTTTGTTCCATCTTCCAAGAATCCTTCATACTGCACCGTAAGAAGAGCGCCTTTCACAGTCTCTTTTCCATTGCCAAGAAGTGTATCTGTAATTTTTAATTCATTTGTGCTCATGGAAGCTATTCTTACACGGACGAAACGGAGTGGATAGTGAAAAATCCGTTCCATTGGCTACAAATCCTTCGACAGCCCAGTTGATAGTAAAGGGGCTGCCGAAGAACTTGCTAAGTCAGTAAAAAAATTAGTGACGAGATTGAGGCCAGCGACGATGCGGCGGAGGGAGTTCTTCGCGAGGAAATCTTTTACGCTGAGAACTGCCGAAACCTTGTTCCTCGTATCTTCTTTCTTCTCGTTCTCTGCGAACTTCATAGACGTCTTCTCTGCCGGCTTGACGGTCGCGACGAGGGCCACGCTCTGCAGAAGGCGATCTTGAAGCATCGTCCAAGGATTGATAACGACCAAAGTGACGATGGGGGGCCTCATGGTCGTAATCGTCTTCACTAAAAGGACGGGTCTTTGTAGAAGTCTTTTTTGGTTTTGAAGTTTTTTTCGATGCCATATTAATCTCCGTATTATTCGCCGTCGTGGGGGCTGGCTGCGTTAATGGTTTCAGGTTTTTCATGACCGGGTTTGCGAATTTCTTGTTCTCGACTCGGACGTGTTACTTTTCTTGCGTGCTCAATTTTTACGGCACGTTTACTACGAGCGGACTCAAAGATCGCATCAATAATGCGCACATCATAAAGCCCTTCTAAGGCCGATGGTTCAGGTTCTTGGTTATTCAGAATGCAATTTGAGAAGTATTCAAGCTCCGGCCCGAATTGATCATGCTTTTTAAAATGTTTGACGGTTTCTTTTTCATTAATAGTCGTTCTTAGAGTCATGTCGTCTGCGTATTCATAAGCGTTTTCCAGGCGAAGACGGCCTTTAGTGCCGATCAAGTCGTAAGCAGCACTTTCTTCCGCGCCAAAGCTGATAATGAAATTGGCAAGACGAGCTTTTCTAAAACGAAGTGTGACGGAAGCCATTTCTTCAACTTCTGTAAAGCGACTGTCATGGGGATTACTTAAAGCTGTGGCGAAAACCTCGACAGGTTCATCTTGGAATAAGTATCTTGCAGCGTTGATACAATATATTCCGATGTCAAATAGGGGACCACCGCCCATATCATATCTTAAGCGAATATTTTCAGGGTCCGTGACTTGAAAAGAGAAAGTGGAATTGAAGATACGCAAATCTCCGAGCTTTCCGCTCTGAGCAATTTCAACGGCAGCTAGGTTGGCCGGATCGAAGTGAAGTCGATAACCGACCATCAGTTTAATGTCATTTTCTTTTGCCGTTCTAAGCATACTGATACAATCGTGGATGTTGACGGCCATAGGTTTTTCCGTCAGTACGTGAATACCGTTACGGGCAGCTTCCTCTGCGAAAGCACGATGATTAACGTTGGGAGTGGCGATGTAGACGGCATCAATCAAACCGCTTTGCAGGCATTTGTCGTAATCTCTGTAGTTGTAGAGATTTTTAACTTTATATTTCTTTCCTAAGGTTTTTAGTTTTCGATCATCACCTGAAACTAAAGCGACCAGTTCTGAGTTCGAAGTCGCATTTTTGAATCCGGGAAGGACGGCAACTTGCGCGATATTCCCTAAACCTACCACGGCATAACGGATCTTTTTGTTCTCCATGAATTTTCCTCCAGAAAGGTGTAGATAATGATTGATGCCAAAGTATTTGGCGTAGTTCAAAGAGAGCCCGAGGTGGTTGCGCAAAAACAAAAAAAGAAAACGAGCTTTGGGGCTCGTTCTCTTTAGGTCAAGAAGCTATCTGCTTCTTTCTCTATTTTTGTCGGTACTGCTACTTCTATCACTTCTGTCAGTAGAAGATTCTTTTTCAAATCTGCCTTCTCTGTCTCTTCTGCTAGTATCGCTCTCTTTTCTAGGAACTTCTTTAGAAGGAGCATTACTTTGGTTTTGGCTTCGTTTGTTCATAACTGCCTCCAGTCATGGCTATATTTTAGCCGATTTATTTGTTAAGAAATTCAGTATTGCCGGGATGAGTGACCAGTTTTTCCCGGCAATCTGAATAAAATATTATTTAGATTTAACGATTGTAATAACGAGACTCGCGGTAATCTTCATCGCGATCATAGTCATAGTCCTCGTCGCGATCTTCCTCGCCAGCTCTCATAGTGTCTTCATCTCTGAAGTCTTCTTCGTCATAAAGATCTTCGTCTTCGTACCAATCTTGACCTTGGCGGCCACGAGATGAAAGGTTGCTAGAGTAAGGGCGACTGCGTGGCGATTCAATTTCTTCATCATAGTAAGAGCTTTGTGGTGAGCGTCCTTGCGAAGATCTTCTCATGCGACGTGGCTCTCGATACTCATTTTCATCATAGCGAGATGCGCCCGCATATTGTGATGAGCCGCGAGAGCGTCCAAAGTCTTGGCGGGGGGACTCATAATCCGTGTCTCTGTTTCTTCCGGTTTCGTAATATCCTTCACGATAGTCTTCACGACCTCGGCCTGAGAAACTGCGTCGTGGTTGATAGTCTTCGTCATACCGAGATTCAGAAGGTCTGCGCTCTGGCATGGTCGAGAACGAGCGAAGTCCGCTTTCACGACCTTCGCGGTCCTCACGACGTGACGATGCGGATCTTGAACGGGAAGAGCCCGAAGTTCCACGTGAACTCGTTCTAGAGCGAGACCCTGTTGTGGAGCGTGAGCCACCACGTTTAGAACTTGATGATCTAGTAGCCATTTTTTTCTCCTTGTGTTGTCGAGCTTATTGCTCGCAAAAGTGACTTCACTATAACTATCTTTTTTTTGAAGGCAGCTTTTGAACCGTTGTCCTGAGGAAAAACATGAAACTGTCAGCCAGAGCACATATTTCAGAAGGGGAATGTAACAAGGCACTTTGTCCGCTTTGTGCTTTTGTTGGAACATTTTAATTTTCATAATGGATATAAGGCTCACTCTTTTCCAGGAGGTTGATATGCCCAGAGGTTCCAAAGAAAAATACACGCCTAAACAAAAACGCATGGCTCATCACATTGAGGAAAGCGCGAAGAAGCAGGGATACTCAGCGAAACGCGCAGCACAGATAGGTTGGGCTACGACGAACAAAGAAACCGGCGGCGCTCGGAAAAAGGTACGTAAAGCGGGAGGCTCCAAACGTCAAGCTCACTAGGAGGAAGTTATGCTTATTTATGAACTGCTAAAAAATGATCATCGCGAAGTCAAAAAGATGTTTGAGAAAATTAAAGACTGTCTTGAGGATGAGGATCTGAGCAAAGCAGAAACGATTTTTGATACACTGAAGACAGAACTTGCGGCACACGCGAAAGCTGAAGAAGAAGTGTTTTACGAACCTCTTAGAATTGCCAGTCGTGATGAAGAAGGTGAAGACCTCGCGTGGGAAGGAAATGAAGAGCATCATGTTATCTCTCTTCTTTTAAATGAACTTTCCCGTATGGACGTGGATGACAAAGATTGGAAGGCAAAATTGACTGTGCTTTCTGAAATCGTGGATCACCACGTGGAAGAGGAGGAAGGAGAGATCTTTAAGGAAGCAAAAAAATGTTTTTCAGATGAAGAGGCACGGGAAATAGCGAAAAACATGGAGGAGTTAAAAGACCTCTATAAAGATCGCATTGATGAAGCCCTTTCTGAAGACGTTGAAATTCTGATGCATCCGATGAGATCGGCATCAGCTTCACGCAGAACCCATGCCCAGCGATAAAGAGCTGAAACTTCAAAAACTCGAAAAGGCGGCGGATCGCTGTCAGAATTGCGATCTTTACAAGAACGCGACTCAAGTTGTTTTCGGTGAAGGATCCGCACGCTCTAAAATCTTCATTGTTGGAGAGCAGCCGGGGCACTATGAAGATTTGGCCGGTGAACCTTTTGTTGGACCCGCAGGACAAATGTTAAGAAAGTGCATGGAAGAAGCGGGCCTTCCCGAAAGCAAAGTCTATTTTACCAATGCTGTTAAACATTTTAAGCATGAAGTCGTCGGAAAAAAGCGTTTGCATGATAAACCGAACTATCAGCAGATTAAAGCATGTCGTCCCTGGTTAGAAAAACAGCGCGAGATTATTAAACCTAAAATTATTGTGGCCTTAGGAGCAACGGCGGCGCGAAGTATTTTAGACAGGCAGCCGGTGATTGGAAAAGAAAGAGGTCAAGTTTTAGATGAACTCCCCTCTGGCGAACGGGTGATTCTTTCCTGGCACCCTTCGGCTATTTTGCGAAGTTATAGCAGTACCCAATCAGATAAGATGCGAAAAGAACTTATCAACGATCTAAAATTGGCCATGCGAACACTCAATAAGTTATAAACCTTTGAGTACTTTCAAAGCGACTTGATGACCTGATTTAATGGCGCCGGTGACCGTTCCGCGATCAGCACCGCTGGCGAGTCCTTCTCCAGCTAAATAGATGGCGTCATGAAAGGGTTGCTTAAGTTTTTCCCAAGATGTTTCCTTTTGAATGCCCACATAACTGTAAGCTCCTAGAGAATAGGGATCTTGACTCCAATTATGGGTAAAGTGCTTAACATAATTCTTCTTCAGTGCAGATAGTTTTTCCCCAGTAATTTTGCTTAAAGTTTTAAGAGCCCAAGATACCTGTTCTTGTTCCGACATGAAACTTAGTTCCAACGCTTTAGGTCCGCCTTGCCAAGCTGTGAGGTAAGGACTGCGACGAGGCAGTTGAGTCCACCAGGTCGAAAAATAATCGTCGCTATCTCCATGTAAAAATGCGACGGGTTTTGTGGAGAGCTTTTCCCAAAAACGCGTTTTGAATTGGAAGGTGATTCGCAAAGCGTGTCCCATTTCCATCACACTCAAAGTTTTTTTTAAGCGGGGAATGGCGGGCTCAAAAACAAGGGACCTTTTTAATACTCCAATAGGCACGGTAAGAACAACCCTACTAGTTGAATATTTTATTTTACGATGGGTTTTAGGATGAACTGCAATAACGTCGAGAGATTTTTTCCGCAACGCTATTTTTTGCACCTCACGGTTGAAATGAATTTGATTTTTCTTAAGACCACTTTCCTTAAATAGCGCTTCAATAACATTTATGTATCCAGGGAGTGGACGAAATTGACTTTGTGAATTGAGTTTTTGTACCTGTTTATTTTCAGATTCAGCCATACCCAATTCTCCGGCGAGCCGCAGATCCATGGCTTGAAAGCCTTCAAGGTAAGAAATGTAGAGATCTTTGAAGGGAGAAATTTTTCTTTTGTGAGCATCAATAAAGTTCTGCATCGAGCGATCCTGAGTGAGGTCACTTCTCAATAAAGAGTTTATTTTCCCGACCCTTTCCCAAAACGAAGAAACATCACTCAAGCCCGTCTTCGTTTTTTGAAGATGATGATCCGTCAGATCTTCAAAAGAAAAGTCATGCCTTTCAAGAAGACCTAAAGTTTCTGGAGAGGCGCCATGAATGAACTCAGCACCCAGTTCGATCATACTCGACGGGGAGGTGCTGACAGAGGAAATGCGTCCCCCCATGCGGTCCCGGGCCTCCAGGAGAAGACAACGGGCTCCGCCTTGAATAAGAGTTCTCGCGCAAGAAAGACCTGCGGCACCGGCTCCAACGATAATGACGTCATATTGCATTTTTAAGGGGACTGCTCTTCTACATTTTCTTCAATTGTTCCTGAAGGTGTGCGAATGACATCGCCCAGGTGAGTTTTCTTTTTCGGAGGTAATGCTCTTTTTTCAGTTCTCTCAGAAGGTTTTTGGGCGCTGATCTTTTTTTTGTTCTGGCTTTTCATAAGAGTCTCCTCTTTGAAACCAGTCTGCGAAAATTTCGGACCTTTGCAACTTTTAGAGGAAGAGTCCGTCGAGAAACATGAAGGTTTTTTTGTTAAAGCTCAGGTTTGGCCAAGTTTCTGTTGAACAACGAGCGCAAAGTACCAATAGGCCCGGCAATAGGAAGAGCTTCTTCGAAACGCTCCCACGAAGTTCGGGAAGCCTTGACCTCAGAATCAATGAAACTAAACGCACTGGTGGAGCAGTTATTTGAAAAGAGAGCATAGATGTTTTGCAATCTTTTAGCATCACTTTCCTGAACGCCCTGAAGAAAGATTTTGCCAATGGACTCTTTGTTGACCTGAAGTTCAACAAACTTCAAAGGATGTTTGTATTCTGCAATCCAGCGATCCAGCTCTTGGCCTGTCACCAAGCGGTGAGCCAACAAGTAGTGTCCAAAGTAGCTCTCTAACAAACTGTATTTGTGATCTTTGGGAGGAACGCCTTCAGACGAAATAACCAGTGAGCGAACCTCAATCGGAGATTTCGTGAGATCCGTTTGATTGACGAGTTTAATAGATGGCGCTTTTTCATCTAAAGTAAAACGCAGTAGAACGTGAGAGATTCCAGGTAAGAACTCTTCAAAACCCATTTCAATTTTTGCAAAATGTTCCCACGGGATTGTCGCTTTATAATAGCTTCCTAAGTGGAGAATATTTCCGACACTCAATGCCGGCGATTTTTCTAGGATGCGTGCTGCACGAAAGCGGCAAGAGTCGATGCACTGCCCTTGGAACTTTCCGTAGTTAAAGCTTTGGGGTTCTTCGAGCGAATCCATCACCTCCGCATTGCAGATGCAGGATTTATTCACTGTTGTGAGAGAGGTTGCTTGCGCCCTTGCCGTAATGAAAAGCACGAGCGTCACTGTAAATAAATATTTTAAATGTGAAGGCCTCATCATGATCGTTCCCTTTTTACGTGTTTCGGATACTAGAAAAACCCTTCAATAACAAGAAATGGATGAAAAAATACGAGCGCATTCCTCGTTCCCTCCTAGAATATTCAGGAATTCGTTAGGACTTTTCACCTGGACCTTAAATACTACTTTTGTACTACTTTTTTCCTCAAGAGCCCTCATTACGACGCCGAAAGGTTTGGTATCAAACAAATCCGGAGTTGAATACATGTCTGGCCCCAATGAGTTGAAAGTGATCCGCAAACGACCTGAAATAAAAAATATTGATTCTGAGAAGGATCGCGAAGAGGGAAGACAGCTTTTAGACAGACTCATCCGAGGTCTAGTTGATTATCCAGAGTCCGTAAACGTCAGTTACTCGATGGGTGATAAGACGACAGTTTATAAAGTGGAGTGCGATCAGAGATGCCTGGGCCAGATTATCGGTGCTAAAGGCAAGAATATCACTGGAGTTCGCGCGGTGATGGTTGCAACCCTGGCGCGAAAGGGTATTCGCGCCGTGGTAGAAATTCCGTACTATTGTATCGAATCGTAATTAGGGTTTTACGTCAACGATCAGGTCCGCTTGTTCTCCATCTACGAAGAAGCGAACATTCCAGCTGCCTGACATCACAAAGTAAGCTTCAGAAACAAAATAAACACCTTGAGCTTGTTTTACGATTTTCAAAGGGGCTGAACCATGGCCTCCGTGATTTCCCATGTTCATCCAAAGATCAATTTCCAAATTTTGCGGGTCTACCATGACGTGTTCGCCATGAGCAGATTTGTGATCGAAGAATTTCACCAGGAATTGAGATTCATCGCCGTCAAAAGGACCTTTGGTGAATTCAACTTCAGCGCAAACGTCTGCTAAAGCAAAATAGACGGGGCAAAGCTTGTTATGATCGTGATGCCCGCCGCTGCCGTGATCGCCATGCTCTCCCTGGGCACTAGCTAAACTTGCTGCGAAAATGAAAAGTGTCGAAAGAGTGATTTGCAAAAGTAATTTCATAAAGGTCTCCTAGCGCGGCCAGCGCTGTTGGTAACTTAAATTAATTGTTTTTGATAAGCTTGAATTAACAGGATTGCCGATCAGGCTTTGATCGTTGTAACTGACGGTCACCGCGGACTCGATTTTGATCATATAGCTTCCTGAGAAACCTAAAGTAAAATTCTTTTGAGCGCTGCCGTCTGAGTTTGTGCTGCCACGAATTTGAATAGCGTCTTCATAAAGAAAACTCAAAGAGCTTCCTATGCGATAGTCGCCGCGATTCCAACCAAGACCCAAAGTTTGCGAAGTTCCCCAGCCCGGTTTAACTTCAATGTCGCCACCATAAGAAGCATTAGAGACATTGCGAGAAAAAGATCTATGAACTTCCGCGCTGAAATTCATATCCCACACACGCCAAGATTTTAATAGGGCGAGCCCCGCTCCCAGTGAATAGAATCCACGTCCGCGACTTTCATTGGAAGTTGAAGCTGAAGAATCATAAATCGAGGGGCTTGTCGGCAGAGTTAGCTGTAGAAAAGTTACTCCTTTAGGTTTCCAACGAGAATAAGAAGTTTCCGGAAAACTGTCATGACCTAAATATAAAGAAACATCGCCAAGGCCTGAGGAGCTCTCTGCGCCCGCAGATGATTTTGTCATGATCGGAAGACTGAAGCCTCCCTGGAGAGTCTCTGATAAAAGCAGAGCGCCTTCTAATTTTAATGTCTGTGAAAGATTGTCATCGTCTCTTTTAAGCCAGCGGCCGCTACTTAAAACATCATCACTGACAGTGGCATGCGAATATGTGCTGGTGAGCTGCGCTTTGTCGTCACCTAAAATCAAAGCCGGAATAGAAAATCCGCCACCGCAACAACTGGCAGCCCAACTTGAGGCACTTCCAAAAAGAAGAGAAAAGAAAATGAAAGATTTCATGGCACCATCAGGGGAATAAAGAGTTGATCAAGAGTTTGTCCGGATTTCTTTAAACTCATGCGCACGTCCCAGTCGCCGGGCATAATGAAGTAGACGTTGGTGATACGATATTGAGTTGCAGACAGCTTTTCGATTTTTACAGGTGCAGAGCCATGCCCCATGGATGGCATCCATAGAATAATGGAAAGATCGTCAAACAAAGAAGTATCACCTTGCAATTCTAAAAGAAATTCCTGGGCCTCAGTGCTGTTGGGAGTTTTTGTCCACTGCAAGCGCGCGCAGATTCCCAAGGCCTTGAACTCTCCTGTGCAAGTATTTGCAGGCAAAGGGTTGCCGTTCAGGCGTTGCCACTCTTCCGCAGAAATATAATCCGGACGTGCGCAACCTAAAAACGCGCCGATAGAGATAAGCAATAAGAGGACTTTCATTCTTCATCCTCTCGTTGGATATAGCAGCCCAAAGCCTTTCCTTCTTTGTGGCGTGGAGTTTTTCCGGCGCGAAGGTCTTCTAACACGTCTTTGAGATAATTCTTCTTAGCACTGGGTCCCACGTGACTGTCAGTAACGCCGCCTTGATAAATAACGTCACCGTCTTTATTGAAGACAAAGACGTGGGGAGTTTTAAGTGCTCCTAATTTGTTCGCTAAAATATTTTTCTTGTCTTGAAGAACCGGGAAGGGAAGTTTGCTGTCTTCAAAATGTTTTTTTGTAATGTCAGCAGGCTCATCCGAATTCGAGTGAATGCCGACAAAAGAAAATTCTTTAAATTCTGCGCTTAGATTTTTAAGAACGTCTTCGTGGCTCGCAGAGCAAGGGCACTTTGCAGAAATAAAAACGGCAATAGTGGCGCTCTTCTCAGAGGGAAACTGGAGTTGTTGCTCTTTTTCTGTGACGACATCGAAGCCTTGGATGCTTTGAAGAGAGGCGTGGGCACTCCATGAGAAAAAAGAAAGGAGAATGACATAAAAAAGATGTTTCATAAAAGCTTTCATAACACAGAGGGTCTTCGCGCCGTAATGCCACGAATTGTTGCGTAGAGATGTCTTCGTCGCGGCGCATTTTAAATGTACGTATCAGGTGTCATTTTCAGGAGGGTTTCTGTAAAATTTCCGTATGTTTAAAAAACTTACGGCATTTAGAAATCGTCTCATCAAATTTAAACAAAGCGGGAAGGTTCATAGTGACCTTGACGTTCTTCTTTCCTCAGCTAAAGACAATCGCCAGCTTGAAGATAAACTACAGTGGCTGGTCAAACTTCTGCAATGGGTTCGTTACGAGGGAGCGGTAGACTCCCATTTAGAGAAAGAGACAGGGCGGCTGCCAGTGGCAAGGCTGCGCTTCCTTTTAATTGTTTTAGATCGCAATCCTTCGTGGAAAAAAGATGTCGCAGTTATTTTGCGAACAGTTGTTCATGAAGTCAGCGGTCTTGAACTTTATACCGAAACCGGTCTTCCAAAAGAATTGGGCTTTTGGGGGGAACTCGCGGATCGCATGACCATGAAGATCTTGCCAACACCGCCTTTGGATCACGAACTCGGGTATTTGTTCTGGGCCTTGTTTCCGGATAAAGACGATCCGACGTGGCTCGCGTCTATCGACAATGTGACTTTTGATAAGATCGTTGAATTGTTTTTTTATGAAGTGGAATCCAACGAGCATGATTGGAATCGTCTGAAGACGGATCTTGAGGATGCTTTGGTGTATTTGGTGATCCAAGTGCGCGCCATCGGTTTGTCGCCATCGATTCGTTATCGTCTGGATAAACCTAATTTTCGTGATTCCGCATTCTTTGCATTGGTTCGCGGTCTTGAAGAGTTTATGAATGCCTATCACGCCGGAGATAAGACTCTTATTTTGGAAAAGGCCTCGCGCCTGCGCATGATTATTTGGGAATGTCGTCGCGAACTTCTTCAGGTTCATAAACATTTGGATGAGTACGGTGTAAGTATCAATTTGGTTTTCCAAATGATTCGTCTTAGAACTTACTTGCAACGTATCGACAGTCTTCTTGAGATTTTGTTGACGGAAAAACTCGATAGTAAGAAGGTCACAGGCTTCTTGTCGAAGCTTGTAGAAGAGAACCAAGATTTACGCAGCGTCCGCTCTTTGATTTCACAAAATATCTCATTGTTCGCTCGTAAAGTGGTCGAGCGTGCCGCTGAAACAGGTGAACACTACATCACCCGCACAAAAGAAGAATACCGTCGCATGTTGCAAGCCGCAGGGGGCGGGGGTGCTGTGACCGCAGTCACAGTCTATGTGAAAATTGGTATCCTCGCTTTAGGTCTTTCCGGATTTATGGAGGGTTTTCTTGCCTCTTTAAATTATGCCATCAGTTTCGTAGCGATTCATTTGCTGGGGTTTACGCTGGGAACCAAACAGCCCGCGATGACGGCTCCAGCTTTAGCGGCGAAGATGCAAGATGTGGAAACAAAAGAGGGGATGGAAGATCTCGTTACCGAAATCGTGCACTTGGTTCGTTCCCAAGTGGCGTCGATTTTAGGGAACGTGATGTTTGTCATTCCCTGTGTGATTCTGATCGACACGGCTTTCTTCCTTTTGTTCGGCACGCATTTGATGAGTCCTGAAAAAGCACAATATGCTTTTACGTCCGTGGATATTCTAGGACCAGCAATTTTGTTTGCGGGTTTCACGGGAATTCTTTTGTGGCTCTCAAGTATTTTTGCGGGATGGGGAGACAACTGGTTTGCTCTTCACTCTCTTCGTAAAACATTGGCGCGCAGTCCGACGCTTCGAGCGATTTTTGGCCGTCGTGGGGCTCGTAATATCGCCGTGTTCTTGGAAAAAAATATGTCGGGCCTTCTCGGAAATATCTCTTTAGGGGTTATGTTGGGAATGGTGCCGGAAATTATGAAGTTTCTAGGTCTTCCATTGGATGTGCGCCACGTGACTTTGTCATCAGGCACATTGGGTGGGGCTTTGCCGGTTCTAGGTGTTGAATTCTTAAAGACGCCGCAGTTCTGGAGAGCCGTTGTCGGCATTTTCTTTATTGGTGCACTGAATGTCGGTGTGAGCTTTGGTATGGCTCTTTTAGTCGCGATTAAAGCCCGTGGAATCAATCCACCGCAACGTCGTGCCATTCGTAAAGCCGTCGCAAAAAGATTTTTCTCAAGTCCCTTGAGTTTCTTTTTACCCGTGGGCTCCACAGTCAGTAAATCTTCTGGAGAGGGACACGGTCACTGATGATCTCCATCTCCGTTGTTATTCCCGCCTATAACGAAGAGCACAGACTGCCTGAAACCTTGAAGGTTCTAAAGCAGTTTGTTTCTTTAAAACAATCGGCGTGGAGCGTTCAGGAGATTATTGTTGTCAATGACGGCTCTACAGATAAGACGGCAAGTCTTGTTGAAGTAATGCAGAAGGAATGGCCTTTGCTTCAACTCGTGTCCTTTCCGCTGAATAAAGGAAAAGGAGCTGCAGTTCACGCGGGAATGCAAAAGTCGTCTTCTGCATGGATTCTTATCGCCGATGCAGACATGGCGACACCCTGGGATGAGTTAAATAAGTTTGCGACTTTATCAAATGAGGCGGAACTCATCATGGGATCTCGTGCGCTTCCGCAAAGTGATATTGTGATTCGTCAGCATTGGATTCGCCAGAGTATGGGGAAGACATTTAATAAGATTTTAAAGTTTATTGTCGGTCTTCCTTTTCACGACACTCAATGTGGATTCAAATTGTTAAAGAATGATTCGTTCTTTCGCTTGAAAGTTCTGCCGCTTTTGCAGGTGGAGCGTTTTTCTTGGGATGTAGAGCTGATTCTTTTTCTGATGAAGTACAATAAAAAAATCTTGGAAGTTCCTATTCGCTGGGAACACAAAGAAGAATCTCACGTGCACATCGTGCGCGACAGTCTTGAGATGTTATTCACCGTCTTGAAATTAAAGAAAAGAGTTCGCTCGGAGTAAAAAGGTACGTGTTCTAGATGCTCCTGATCTGTGATGGAACAAGAAAATGAAGACACTAGGCGTTAATATCTTTGATTTAATATTAGGCACCTTAGCCTCAAATAAATGATACCTCCTATAAGAATTACTAATACTTAACGGTATGCTGGTCCTAATTTTGAACTGGGGTTCCACTTTGGAACTACACCCTTCATGACAGAAAATTTCACTTTTTTAGCGCTAAAAAAAAGTGCAGGTGGTTCCAAAAAGAGTACTTGATAAATCTTTCATCCTGAAATGAAGTGCCTCTCCATGAGGACTTCAATAGTTGGAGTCCATGGATATGGGGGGATTTAAATGAAACGCAACGTGTTTGCACTTATCCTAACGGTGTTGTTTGCGACGGCAGCTCAAGCAGAGCGCGTAATCGTAATTATGAAAGACAAAGAATCTTTCAAATCAGCACACATGGCGTATAAGATGAAGGGGTCTTATGCACTTAAAGGATTCAAATTGGGCGGCCAACCAGCTGCAGTCGAAGGCCAAGTAGAAGACAGCCTTGAAAATTTGAACACTTTGATCATCGATACTAAGAACGAATCTGAGATTGCTGCATTGAAAGCAAATCCAGCTGTTGCTTACGTAGAAAAAGAAATTTTCCACGAAGCTCCGCGTCCAGTAAAAGGTTTCTTGGCTAAAGCTAAGAACGGTCAGCAAAAAGTAGGACAAAAAACTCCATGGGGTATCCACACAGTTAAAGCTCCTCAAGCTTGGGCTGCTGGTAAAAAAGGTGAAGGCGCTCGCGTACTTGTACTTGATACTGGTATCGACGAATCTCATCCTTCTTTGAAAGCAAACTTTGAAAAAGGACAAGACTTCACTGGCAACTCTTCTGGTTCTGATTACACAGATACAGTGGGTCACGGTACTCACGTAGCGGGAACAATCGCTGGTGTTCTTGATAAAACTGGTTTCACTGGTGTAGCTCCAAAAGCAAAAATCTTGGCAGGTCGTGTATGTGCTGAGAACGGTTGCTCTAACATCGCTATCGCTCAAGGTATCAACTGGGGTATCCAAGAAAAAGTAGATGTTATCTCTATGTCTTTGGGTGGTATGTGGTCGACTCCTGCTGAGCGCGATGCTGTTAACAAAGCTGATAAAGCAGGTGTTACAGTGGTTGCAGCTTCTGGTAACAACGGATCTAACAAGGTTTCTTACCCAGCAGCGCTTCCAACAGTTATCGCTGTTGGTGCTATCGACAACACGCTTAAAAAAGCAGACTTCTCTCAATACGGTCCTGAATTGGCGATCGTAGCTCCAGGTGTTGCAGTTGTTTCTTCTGTACCACAAGGAACTGGCCGCGAGGCTTCTGTAGAGATCTCTATCGGCACTAAAGCTGGTAAAGTAAATGCTTCTACATTCCAAGGTGCGAAAGAGCTTTTGACTCCAGAGACAAATGTTCTTGTTCCTGCAGGTCTTGGTAAAGTTGAAGACTTCGCTAAAGTTGATGTTAAAGGCAAATACGCCTTGATCTCTCGTGGCGAAATCAAATTCTCTGAAAAAGTGGATAACGCTATCAAAGCGGGTGCGTTGGGCGCAGTTATCTACAACAACGCTCCTGGTTTGATCCAAGGTGCATTGACTGAAGACGGATCTGTTCTTCCTATCGCTGTGTTCATGATCGAACAAACTGTAGGTCAAGAGATCGTAAAACAAATCACTGCTGGCCAAACCGTCAAAGCGACTTTGCAAACTATGGCGACTGATTACGCAGCGTTTGACGGTACTTCAATGGCAACTCCTCACGTATCTGGTGTGGTTGCTTTGATGAAAGCTGCAAACAAAGCTTTGACTGGCGCTCAAGTAAAAGCAATCTTGAAGCAAACAGCTCAACCTTTGGGACCTAACACTGCTAACGAATACGGTGCAGGTCTTGTGAATGCTGAAGCGGCAGTTAATGCAGCTCTTCAAACACACTAATTGATTCTGACAAAGAATTGATTAATTAAGACGGCTCCCTCGGGGGGCCGTTTTTGTTTAAAAAGCTCCACAGGGGCTTTTTTGCATTTGTGGGTTCCGTAAAGTCTTGTCATACTTTTACCCATGCATAGTTTACCTGCGATGATCTCAGATTTGGCCCTTATCCTTGGAACGGCCGGTCTTGTTACCCTTATCTTTAAAAAATTAAATCAGCCCATTGTTTTGGGATATCTCGTCGCTGGATTCCTGGTGGGGCCAAAGACTTCGATCTTTCCAACCGTAGTGAGTGGTGAAAGCATCAATCTTTGGGCCGAGATCGGGGTGATCTTTCTACTTTTTGCCTTAGGCTTGGAGTTTAGTTTTAAACGTCTTTTCAGAGTGGGAGGAACCGCCAGCTTCACGGCGATCTTAGAGATCTCCCTTATGATCGTGTTTGGTTATGTCACCGGACGCCTTTTAGGGTGGAGTACGATGGACAGCCTTTTTCTGGGCGGGATTTTATCCATTTCTTCGACCTCGATTATTATTCGCACCGTGGAAGAACTTGGCTTTAAAAACTTAAAGTTTGTCGGGATGGTCTTTGGTGTTCTGGTTATCGAAGATCTGGTGGCCGTTTTATTGATGGTTTTACTTACCACCGTGGCACTGACAAGAAACTTTGCCGGTGGCGAAATGTTAAGCGCCATCGTGAAACTGTCATTTTTCTTATCAATCTGGTTTGTGGCTGGCATTTTTATGCTGCCATCCTTGTTAAAAAGAACTCAGAAACTTTTAACAGAAGAAACTGTTTTAGTGGTTGCTGTCGGACTTTGTCTTTTAATGGTGGTTTTTGCTACGACCGTGGGTTTTTCATCGGCCCTGGGTGCATTTATCATGGGATCTATTTTGGCAGAGACCATTGAAGGGGAGCGCATCCACCACCTTGTGGCTCCGATTAAAAATCTTTTCTCTGCGGTTTTCTTTATCTCTGTCGGGATGTTGATTGATCCCCATATCATTGCTCTTCATTGGCGTGAAGTTTTGATTCTTTCAGCGGTGGTGATTGTCGGGAAAACTTTCAGTGTGACTTTAGGATCTGTTCTTTCGGGACAGACTTTAAAATCCTCCGTGCAATCCGGAATGGCGTTAGCGCAAATCGGGGAGTTTTCTTTTATCATTGCGACTTTGGGACTTAATCTAAAAGTGATCAGTGAAAAAATGTATCCCATGGCGGTCGCAGTTTCTGTGATCACAGCCTTTACGACGCCGTATATGCTGAGATCATCGGAAAAAGTGTATGCTTTGATTGAAAAGATTCTGCCCGCGAAAATGGTTTCAGCTCTTGATAGTTACAGCGTGATTTCATTTTCCATGTCAGGAAATAAGGATTGGCGCGAGCAAGTTCGAGCTTACATTCTAAAAGTTTTATTAAATTCTGTGGTCGTCGTTGCAATCTTCTTATTGATGGCCCGTGTGTTTTTACCTTTCTTGCTGGAACGACAAGTTGAAGAAGGACCTGCGAAGTTTATTTCTCTTAGTGCCACGTTGTTTTTAAGTGCTCCGTTTCTTTGGGCCCTGGCTTTCGGAAGAACGAAACAATTTGAAGTTCTTTTGATGGAGCAAGGAAAGGGCAGTCATAACTACGTTTTCCTGGTTTCCCGTATTATGCTTGCCGTGGGACTTCTTGGAGCCATGGTGGCGCAGTTCGTGCCGTTAGCTTGGGCGATTGGTATCACATTGTGGATGGTAGTTGTTGTGGGCTACGTTTTGTCTCACAAGTTGCGCGATATCTATCAGTGGTTTGAAAATAGATTTCTTTCCAATTTGCATGACGATGTTCAAAAGAAGCACGCTAAAAAAAGCAGTCGGGCCCTTGCGCCTTGGGATGCGCATATTACGGAATTCACTATTCCGTCGGAAGCTCCCTATGTCGGTGTGCCTTTTCACTCTTTGTCTATTCGTGAAAAGTACGGAGTGACCGTCGCCTTAATTGAAAGAGGAAAAAAGCGAATCACGGCGCCTGGACGAAATGAATGTCTTATGCCGAACGATCAAGTTCACGTGATTGGAACCGATGAACAATTGATTAGATTTAAATTGTTCATCGAGGCTGACGATGTTCTTGTGGAATCCGCGGACACTGTTTCCGAATACAGTCTGGAGCAATATTTACTGAGTGAAAAATCACCTTATCTGACCAAAAGCATTCGTGAATGCGGCCTGCGTGAAGCGACAAGGGGACTTGTTGTCGGAATTGAAAGAGAAGGCAGGCGCATTCTCAATCCCGACTCCAGCGAGACTCTGCAAAAAGGCGATATTCTGTGGATCGTGGGAGATCGCGAAAAAATTCTGCGCCTAGAATAATCTCCAGCGCAGAATTTTCTTAAACAGATTCGTTTTAGTCGGTGTGTAGGGTGGGTAAATCAAGCGCATCAGTTTTCCCAGCCAAGATTGTCGTAAAACGGCCTTTTCATGGGAAAAGGTCTTAAATCCGTAAAAGCCATGATAGCTTCCAAGACCGCTTTCGCCCACACCACCAAAGGGAAGATCTGGATTTCCAAAGTGAATCACAGAGTCGTTAATACAAACTCCACCGGCGGTGGTCTGTTTTAGCACGTCCTGAATGTTCATTTCACTGTGCGAGTACATATACAAAGCCAACGGTTTGGGGCGCTCATTGATAAAATGAATGGCTTCCGAAATTTCTTTATAAGTCATGATCGGAAGAATAGGACCAAAGATTTCCTCTTTCATCACAGCACTGTGAGGGTCGACTTTTTCTAAAAGGGTGGGAGCTACATAGCGGGCGGCTAGATCAACCTCTCCGCCATAACTGAGGACGGCGTTCTGTGCGACGGCTTCGTCGATAAGATGTTTGAGTCTTTCAGTATGTTTTTGTGTGATAATACGGGCAAAGTCCGGAGAGTTTCTTTTTTCTAGAGGAGATTTTCCATAGAACGAGTCGATTTTAGAAATAAGAAGTTTTTTAAAATCATTCAATACGCTTTGTTGTACCAAAAGATAATCAGGTGCCACGCATGTTTGCGCCGCATTGACGAATTTAGCCCATGCGATTTTTTCAGCGGCGACTTCAAGGTCTGCCGTAGAGTCTACGATCGTTGGAGATTTCCCTCCAAGCTCTAGAGTGACACGGCTTAAGTGTTTGCTTGCAGCTTCCATGATGATTTTTCCCACGCGTGTGCTACCGGTGAAAAATATGTGATCAAAAGGAAGTTGTAAAAGCTCTTGAGTTTTTTCAGGACCGCCTTCGACAACAGTGACGTGTTCTTCTGAAAACGTTTCTTTGATTAGTTTTGCAATCAGGGCAGCGGTGTTTTTAGTAAATTCAGAAGGCTTTAAGAAAACACAGTTTCCTGCGGCAAGAGCGGCAACCAAGGGGCTCATCAAAAGTTGGAAAGGATAATTCCATGGACCAATAATCAAGCACACTCCCAGAGGTTCGCGATAAACATGGTTTTTTGTTCCCGCTAAAAGCAGTGGAGCACTCACTTTCTCGGGGCGCGCCCATTTTTTAAGGTGTTTTTGGGTGTGACGGATTTCGTGGAGGACGGGATATATTTCGGTGACCAGTGTTTCTGCTTCGGGCTTGTTAAAATCCTGAGCTAATGCAGCAGCAATTTCAGAAATATTTTTCTCGATCATTTCATCAAGGGCCGCGAGATGTTCAAAGCGAACATCGAGAGATTCTTTGCGAAGTTGAAGAGAGAAGTTCTTTTGATGCAGAAAGATTTGTTCAGTCATACTCACATGTTAGATCACGGTGGTAAAGAGGCAATCCCGATTGCATTCTGCGATGCGCATAAACATTAAAAATTAAAAATTTTTGAACAGCTTCTTGGCATCACGCGGTTTTTTTGCACGACAACGTTCCAGAGGATTTTAGACCCCAGTTCGTTGTTCATGAGTTCCGGATGGAATTGGAGCAAAAGACCGCGTCCGTTTTTAAATTCTGTGGCTTCCGTCACTCCATCATGACTGCGTGCTGCGATTTGCAGCATGCCGCCTTCCTTAAAGATCACCGATTGGTGATGCAATGAATTCACATGCATTTTTCCAGAAGCATTGGCCAAAGATTTTAAGATATTATTTTTGGTGTCTTTGACTTCGATATCATGCCAGTCATTGCTGTGACTGACGTCATTGCCAATATGAAAAGGCACATCTTGAATCAGCTTATAGCCCAAAGCGACTGAGGAAATCTGGGAGCCTCGGCAGACACCGAATAAAAATCCTTTTTCCTGTGCAACATAAGACTTGATAAGTTCAACTTCGAATTGGTCTCGCGCTGGAATCGTGTTGCGCGAATGAAAATTCTCTTGTTTGTAAAGACGAGGATCGACGTCATCGCCTCCCATAGCCACCATCAAAGGAAATCTTTCAGAGATCTGTTGAAAGAGTTCGCGAGTTTCGCTTTGGGAGAGTCCCAAGTTTGTGTTCATAGGCAGAATATAAGAAGAGTGGCGAGCTTGTGCGAAGATCTTCTTAAAGTTGATCACACGTTGAGAGTTCTTTGCGTAGTCTTTGGGAAGATTTGAGATCATCAAAGCGCGGGCCTCGCGGGAATTTTCATTCAAAGGTTTAAAACCACGCAGAGGAAGATCGGGAAGACGACCTTCAAAAAGCTCCATAAGCTCAGGATTTTTTGAGAGTTCTTTTAAATATCTTTGTGCCGCCACCTCAGGTGTTTCTGATGCACGAACAGGAAGAATAAGGGGCGCGAGAGTCGTACCAGGGGACCATTCGTACAGACGCAGAGATTCCGCCGCCCAAGTCGTCGTTGTGAAAAAGAAAAGTAAAAATAGCAGTGCCCACAGAGAAGTTCTCATATCAAAGTAGAGTTCAAAATAGGTGCCTACTTTATGCGGCTCAGCTTCTTTTAAATAGAAGAAGGCGAGAAGTCGCCTGTCTCAAAATGAGAAGACGACGATTTTTGGGAGACCCTGACTAAACGACCTCCAGGTCTTTTTCAAATCCCTCGCAGAGGAAATCCACAACATCCTCGAAAGATTCTCTCTTATTAAAAACATCGCGTTGCGCCTGATAACTGGGATTTTTCATGTCCTGCTCAACGAGATCTTGAATGTACTGGGAATATCCTAAGTTTGTAATATCCTCTTTCATCTCGACAAGCAGATCTTGAATGTCTTGAACAACGGGTTTTGTGTTGGCTTCGTTATCAATCAGAACCTCAGCTTCAAGTCCGTGGCGGGAGGCTCGCCATTTATTTTCGCGGATCATCCAGTCTTGAGGAATAGGGCGTTTGATTCCCGCATCCAGACGACGTTGAATGTGAAGAGCAAGAAGATGAATGAATGCGACTAAGCGAGAAGTTCGGCGAATACCTGGCACTCCATCACAGATGCGGATTTCCAATGTTCCATAATTTGGGCTTGGGCGCATGTCCCACCAAATATCTTTAACACTTCCGATGGAGCCGCTTTTCATAAGTTTACCAACGATATTTTCGAAATCGTTCCAACTTTCAACGCGACAAGGATGTCCCCCCGAAGGATGGGCTTCAAAAACCGTGATACGCGAAGAAGAAAGTCCCGTATCATGTCCGGTCCAATATGGAGAGCTCGCCGATAGAGCCAAGAGATGAGGAAGATAGTATAAAAACTCATTCATCATCTCGATACAGTGCTCGCCGCTTTTCATGCCCAAGTGCACGTGCAGTCCGTAAATCATCAGGCGACGTGCAATATGTTGATTGCGTTCAATGAGATACTGATAGCGTTCAGCAGGATAGAAAATTCTATTATGCCAACGGGCAAATGGATGCGTGCCGTTGGAAGCAAGGCGAGCCCCATTCTTTTTACAAATGCGCAGCAGTTCGCGACCTGTTAACAATAATTCTTGTTCGACTTCTTGGACGGACTTGCAAATCGGTGTGTCGATTTCAAGCATGCTCTGAAATATTTCGGGCTTCAAATGAGGTCCAGGTAAAGACCACTCCTGAAGAATGTCCGGAGAAATAGGGTGGAGATTGCGAGTCTCTGGATGAATGATTTGCAGTTCCACCTCTACGCCTAAAGATAACAGCTCTGAGTTCCCGAAGGGAACGCTAGGGGATTTAGTCATAAATTCACCATAGGTACTTTGGTAGTGTGGCGCAAATTTTAATGCAGAAAAATGTGACTTCGTGCGTTTTTGAGACGGAAAAATGCACGAAAATTAATTTTTTAGTTTACGTATCTAAATTTTTTCTGTCGTATTTCGCTCGGAGTAGGCTTTGTGAAAATGTAGCTCGATATGAATATAAATCTTAGAAAGTATATTATAGAGCTCCCAATGAATATCGTCATTGTTCTTCACGTGACTGTTTATATCAAAGGCATGAAATGTATCTAGGCAGTGGAAGGTGTAAATCATCGCTTGAGAAATAACGCTATTAATATGTTGAAGGGATAGTTCAATGGTTTCGATGTTTCCCTTTCGAATTTCCGGCAATCCGAACCTCGATCTATTTTCTATATCCGCTAAAAAAGTGAACGAGGGATGAGTGTATTTTGAATAGAATTCGTATATTTGTCCTCGTTGATTGAAGTACTTCTCCACATCATAGATTTCAGCCGTGCTATCAACTTTTTTTAGGCTCTCTAAGAGATGTTTTGTGGAGAAATGCTTTCTCCATATCGCCTTACTGCGAACCATGTCTTCTATTTCATCTTGGTTGACTGCTTGAAACGCCTGAAACTTTTCTCTATCACTCAAAATAGAAACATAAACCCATAATACTTCGTGAGCAGCTCGAATAGTGATTTTGGACGTACTGTCTATGCCTTGTTTTAAGAGAAGATATGACCCGTTTAAATGCTGAGTGAGTTGCATTAAAAGAACGTAAGGCACAAAGTTTGGATTTTGTGAGTCCATTCGACTCCACGAAATGCCAATAGGCTCAATGGCCCTTTCATTTTTTTCTGCCTTGTGAATTGATGCAGCAATGGCCGCTGCTAAATGATGAAGTGTTGTGAGTCCTAGCAGGGTCAACATTTCCTCAAAAGCAAAACGACTTTCAAAATGTCCTGAGTTTCTTTTTGAGCGTTCAACATGGTCTTCGTTAAACATGGAATTTAATGAATCTATAGCGTCATCTTTTGAAAATGACATTTCACTAATTTTAGAAATGAACTCCATGGCGCTTAGAAAAATGTCGCCAATTTCCTTGTTTTCAAAAAAATCTCGCGAGTTTGACATTATTTTATCCGTTAGTTCGAGGTTAAAGCCGCATCACATCCATAAGGCATTCTGCTTTTTTGTTGCTGAGTGATTCATTCTCAATCACGAAACTTAAAAATGTCTTTAGCGATGAATTTTCATTCTCGGGAATCCAGAAAACGGATACAGGTAAATAAAGTTTTTTAATCGGAACAAAGTGAGTTTCAAAAGGAGCAAAATTCTGAGACCCAGAAATTGTCAATGAGACCCCTTTTCCCGTGGCAACTAAAATAGGACAGCTTTCGTTTTCTTTTTTTATATAAGTCTTAGGGTTAATGCCACTATGCTTGAAAAGTTGCGCTATAGTATCGTAAAAATCGCTGGATTCTTTTCTGGGATGCAGAATTACTGTTTCGTTTTTTAATTCTTTCAGCTCGATTTCTTTGCGTTTTGCAAGGGAATGCTTTTTAGGAAGTAAAACTCCTAAGGACTCATCGTGAACGGAGTGCTGAGAGAAAGGTTCTGCTGAAACATTTCCTTCTAAAAAACAAATATCAAAGCGGCCCGTTTTAAGGCCCTTAACAATTCCACTTCGTGATTCCTGTTGAAGTTCTACTTTGATTTTAGGGAAGCGATCCTGAAACTCCGCGATAATCTTAGGGAGATTTGCTAAAAAAGTAGTCGTAGAAAAGCCAATGCTTAAATTGCCAGTTTTAAGTTTGCCAATGGAGCGAACTTCTTTTTCTAGCTCGTCGGCTTTAGCCAGAATCTCCCGACCTTCTTTTAAAAGAAAAACTCCTGCTCCTGTGAGCTTCACCTGCCTTGTGGTTCTTTCAAAAAGGGGCGTCGCGAGTTCTTCTTCTAAAGAGGCGATCAACCGAGTTAAAGGCGGCTGGGACATTCCCAGAATTTCAGCACTTTTTCTGAAATTAAGTTCTTCTGCGACAACGACAAAGGCTTTGAGTTTTGCTAAGTCCATATCTATTGATACTAAAAAAGTATCAATTTGTCCAATTTATTAGCAATTATCATCGGAAGAACCCCTTGGTATTCTGTCCTTAATCCTATTGATTGCGATTTGGAGGATCTGTGGAGTTTGATTACGAGGTACTTATTATTGGGGGTGGTCCTGCGGGCTTATCGGCGGCAATGTCTTTAGGACGGTTGAGCAGAACAGCTCTTGTTTGCGATGACAATCGGCCAAGAAATGCTCCATCCACACATGTAAACAACTTTCCTTCTCAAGATGGAATTCATCCCGCTGAGTGGCGTAAGAAAACTCGTAAGGACTTAGAAAAATATAAAACAATCGGTTTTTTTGAAGGCGCAGTTTTATCAGTGCATAAAGTCGATCAGGGTTTTGTGGCTCAGCTCTCCTCAGGTGCCACTCGTAATTTTAAAAAAGTTATTCTAGCATACGGCATTCAAGATAAATTACTTTCAGCTCCCGGCTTTAAAGAGCTGTGGGGAAAGTCTATTTTTCACTGTCCTTTCTGCCACGGATTTGAAGTTCGTGGTGCTTCATTAGGACTTATTGCAAATGGGGAGCTCGCAGCTCATGGGCTTCCGATGATTTATGGTCTTTCAAAAGACCTTATTTTATTCACGAATGGAAAAGCCAATTTGAGTGAGGATTTACAAGAGACTTTGAGAGGGCGAAATGTCGAAGTTATTGAAGAGCCCATTGATCACTTGATCTATGAAGGAGAAGTATTAAAGGTTGTGGTGCTTATCGATGGTCAGAAGAAGGAACGGGATGCTCTGTTTGTGGCACCGATCTTTCCGTTTCAAAGTAAATCTCCCATTGGTGAATCTTTGGGTTGCGAAAAGACGGAGTTGGGTTTTTATAAGGTCGGCGAGCGGGGTGAAACGACAGTTAAGGGTGTCTTTGCCGCTGGTGATAATATGACCATGATGCAATCAGTTTTATTGGCCTGTGCTTCTGGGGTCGCAGCTGCCGCGGGTGTGATATTCAGCCTTGTTAGCGAGGATTTCCATGGATAGAAAAAAATGGGGGAGGTTATCCCTCCCCCGGACTCACGAAGGGAACCACCAAACCTTCGAAGAGTCGCAAACTTAAATTTTAATTACTGCTTCAGCTACGGGCCTCTGGCCCTTCGCTCTGCCGGCCTCCGCCGCTAGAACTTTTTCTGTTTTGCCTCTGCTCTTACAGGCTTCCTAGCAACCGTGATCCACAGTGCGTACATCACGACTCCCGAGTAGAAGAGGCAGAACATTGCTACGTCATGTAAATCCGTCATGTTCTCTCCTTTTAGCGGCCTTCCTTGGCCTCCCAGAAACCTTGAAGTGCCATCCTAGCGTCTTCTTGTTTCCGTCTTAAGAGCGTCCTTGCTCTTACTGTATAGACTGTAGAGGTGCAGGCGGAGGTTAAAGGAAAATGCTAAAAATGTGGGCAAAATGCATCTAGACGTCGATTTTTTTGTGTATTGCAATCTATTGACTCTGGGGGCGGGAAATGGTTAATTTAATCTTCCCTCAGCCCTCAAAGTAGGGCCTTTTCGCTTGTGCGCGCGGGTGGTGGAATTGGTAGACACGTACGTTTGAGGGGCGTATGCGCAAGCGTGAGGGTTCAAGTCCCTCCCCGCGCACCATTAATGAAATCATGATGACTGTCATTAAAATCCAAAATCGTAAAATTTCAGGTATCAGCGTCAGAACTAAAAATGCCAACGAGCTAGATGCTTCCACGGCTAAAATTGGTCCGCTCTGGGGTCGGTTCTTTCAAGCTATTGCGCCGTCCTTATCTCAAGACTCTAGCGTTTATGGCGTTTACTATAACTATGAGTCTGACATGAATGGCGAGTTCAATGTGCTCGCTGGAGCGGACCGTCTTGGCTCAACACCAGAGATGACCATGGAGTCTGTAACTATTAAAGAAGGCGATTATCTTCTATTTTCTGAAACTGGTGAAATGCCTCAAGCTGTGATCACGGCTTGGATCAAAGTTTGGAAGTATTTTTCATCCCCTGATTGTCAGCATAAGCGCGCTTACCTGACTGATTTCGAGATCTATAGGGGTTCAGATAAAGTTGAAGTTTATATTGGATTGAAATAAGACTCGTTCCAAGAAAAATTAGTCGTAGCGGTTCTCAAGAGAAAGAGCCCAAAGCAAACATCCAAAAGTAATAAAATCCAAAGAATAAAAAGTCTGCTGGTGGGCGAAGTCCAATTTAAAATAATTGCCAGCAGAGTGATTGTAATTGTGATGTGAATGGGTATCCAAAACTTTTGTAGTCATCTGAGCGCATTTTTCATGCGCTCATTGAGGATTTACGCCCTCTGTAAAGTGCTTATGCAAGCATTTGACCTTCATCTTAAGATAATCAGTTTTTCAGTGCTGGCATAGATGCCGCATGAGGATTTTTTATTGCATAGGATGAAAAATGAAAAAATCAATTTTAGGTTTAATTTTGGGTTCTCTTTTTGTTAGCACTTCTTTCGCCGGCGTTTGTAAAACATATGTGGCCGAGAAGAACAGCGGATTCTTTTCCACCCGCCCGAAAATAATTGTTTTGGATGAAATTAGAACGAACTATGGAGGTTGTCTTGACCTGGTTGTTGGAGAGTACGCGAAGCTTGGCCGAACTGCTTATGCCCGGTACTCGTCAAGTGGCGAGGTTCCTTTGGATGGACCAATTGCTGCAGATTTTTCGGCTTATATTGTCGCGTCTCATTCTCAAAAAATAGAGGGTGGGCCTTTGTCTTGGAGGGGAAGAAGCACGGGCTGTTTTGCTCGCGCAGATTATCGCAGTTTGCTGAAAGGGACATTTTCGTCTCATCACGGAAAGGTTTTGAATCCTTCAGGGCAAAGTCCACAAGAATGTATGAAGTCGGCCGTGGATAATTACACAATGGAAACGGCACGAGGAACTTCTCTGCGTAGTATGGAAGTTAACTTTCAATTGGATGGTCAGATCGGTGTTCAATCAGGAATGACCCTTGAGATCGAGGACGCCGGTTTCTTAAGAGATATGTTTAAATCCGAATTTATGCCAATTTATGAATAAAGTTTTGTCAGTATAGTCTTTTTTTCACGAAACGGCCTTTTTTGGCGATGCCTTGGTTTTGAGTGCTATAACACCGCCGTTACATTCAAAACCAAGGATTATTTTATGAAGAAGACACTTGTTCTTATCGGAATGTTTTTTTCTGCTACGGCGATGGCCAAAACGGATATCACAACTTTCCGCTGTGTGACCGACAAAGTGATTGAAGGAAACTCTCCTACGGTGATCGAGTTTCAAGTTCAAGAGTTGAACACGAAAGAAGCGACCTACTACACCGTGGACCCTGATTCTTATGAGCCCGTAAAAATGACTCCTGAATATTCAACGTTGATGTTGAATGAGAACTGGGGCATTACTCAAGCGGCGAACCGTCTGGTGATGGAATCTGACGGAGACGGTTGCCAGTTGACGGAGTTTGTTCTTTATAAAAACTCAGGCTATAGAAGAGGTTGGGTCCGTGTTCGCGATTTGGGTTGCGGAGCAAGTCCTTCCTACTCAACTGTGACTTGTAACGTTAAATAGTTTCATCTTCGTCTTGCTAAAGAACCGGGGGCTGGTACCATTTATGTATGACCAACCCCCAACGGGTTCTGCTTCACTATTTTACGAATCCTGGAATTCTTGAGATCAAGCAAGATCTTTTATCTCTCACCTCCGAGGAACTCGGAGAATTCTTTGTTCACTCTGCGTTTCTTAGCAGCGCCGTAAACTTCCTTAAGGACGAGCATTGGCTGCACCGTGAAGACATCGCGGCTCAAGAGCAGTCTTTTCAAGAATTTTTAGCGCCCTATTTCGGCGTGGAACTTTTCTCTCTTCGTTTTCTTCAAGCCATCGTCGAGAAATCTTCTGCAAAAGGTTTAAAAGAAGTAGGACAGCAAGCTCAGGCCTGTGAGCTTGCTGTGATTCAAGTGATAAAGAGTCGAACTTATTCTGAGCAAAAAGTGTTTGCAGCAAAAGCCTTAAACCTGATGCTAGAGCTCTTCGATTTGGAAAATAAATGGCAAGTAGAAAAGAAAGCCCAGGGTCTTCATTTGGGACTTTCGATGTATCGCACTTTTGATGCATTAGATGATGTCTTCAATTTGGATTACAGTGTGGATCTTGGAATGAAAGCCGATCTTCAAGAAACGGAACGTTTGTGGGAGGGGGCTGGTGTGGGCGTTCAGTCAGGATATTCCACGGTTTCGCTGGCTCTGCGCCATCTGAATTTACCTTTAGGATCGCGATTCATTGATTTGGGTTCGGGGTATGGTCGAGTGGGATTGATCGTGGGATTGCTTCGTCCCGATATTGATTTTAAGGGGTACGAATACGTCGCACATCGAGTGGATATTGCCTCTTCCTCTAGTTTGAACTTAGGGATGCAAGATCACGTTCATTTTTATACTCAGGATCTATCTCTAGAGAGTTTTAAAATTCCCGAAGCAGAGATTTATTATATGTATGATCCGTTCAGTGAGGAAACATACGCTCACGTGCTGGCCCAGCTTGTTGAAATCAGTCGTTACAAAAAGATTGCCATTGCCACCAAGGGGAACGCCCGGGGATGGTTATTAGAGGTGGCCCGTCGTGAACAGTGGTCAACACCTGAAGAGTTCGACAACGGGAACCTCTGCTTATTTCGTTCGTAAAAAATAAATTTAGTGAGAAGGATGCATTCTCGTTTCTCGTTCTTCGTGCCGTCCTTCCCTGAATTCTTCGATCATCTTTTTATTAAATGCAGGAATGTCTTCGGGCTTTCGACTTGTGACAAGTCCCTGGTCCGTCATCACCTCAGTGTCATACCACTGTCCTCCGGCATTGACGATGTCAGTTCTTAAAGAAGGCCAAGAAGCGACTTTGCGACCAGCGATGATACCAGTTTCAATCAAAAGTTGTGGGCCATGACAAATAGAAGCAATGGGTTTTCCGCTATCTACAAAATCCTGCGCAAATTCGACGGCTCGTTCGTCCATACGCAGCTTGTCGGGACTCATCACGCCACCGGGCACCATCAAGGCATCGAAATCTTCTGAGTCAGCTTCATCGAGTGAGAAATCAACATCAATGGACTTTCCCCAGTTGCCTTTAGACCAACCTTTAATTTTTCCCTTCTTTAAAGAAACGATGGATGTTTCTGCTCCGGCATCATCCAGGGCCTTCTTTGGTTCAAAGAGTTCGGATTCTTCAAAGCCATCCGTAGCAAGAATAGCAACGCTTTTTCCTTCAAGTGGTTTTGCCATATCAAATCCCCCGAGTGGTTATTTAGTGACTGGAAGAAGAACTTTGATCCGATTTTCTGGATCTGTCAGATCTTGCAGAAGATCTTGGGCTTTCTTCGGCCTTCTTTACGCGGATGTTATTAGTGACGTCTCTGACGCCAAAACAACCTTCTGCAACGTCTTCGGCAAGATGTTTCATTCTGCGTTCTGGAACTGTTCCAGACAAAGTCACTTCGCCCTCTTTTACCTCGACAGTGATGTCATCGGCATCAATGGAGGAATGACGTGTCAGCATCTCATTGATCTCTTCGTTGATGCGTTCGTCGGAGCGTTTATAGTTGCGAGGGCCACGTCCGGCATAAGAACCACGAGCTTCTTCGCCTCTTCTTTCGCCGAATTTTTCGATATCACTCTCACTTTCTCTGTCCTCGCGAGCAAAGCGATTGGCTTCATAGCCATAGGACATAATTTCTCGACGGCCTTGGCGAGGATAGCGGCGATCTAATTCTTCCCTGTATTCAGAGGAGCCTTGATAGTGAGGGGTTTCGGAAATTCCTGCGTAACTATAACCAGACTCTGGATAGTCGGAAGCTCTGTAGTAGTCGCTAGGTCTGCGATAGTTTGTTTGGTCATCCCGACGCATGTGCCGCGTTTCTCTTTCGCGGTCATAATCGAACTCAGTTTGATAATCTTGGGCATTACGTGTGTCGCGATTTTCGTCACGGTTGGGTTCATTGCGATAAGACTGCTGTTGGCGTCTAGATTGATTCATAAATTTCCTTTCATGTATGAGGTATGAGAATGAAAGAAAATGAAGAGCCGGGAAATATTTCTGTCTGAACTGTTTTAGAAAACAAGAGGCTGCTTGATATTTGGCAGAATGTACGGCAACCCCTTTAGTTTATACAGAAGAGGAGGCTATCGTAAAGATTCGAAAATAAAATAAGGAGTTATAAATGAATACCAAGAACGTGTTTTCAGTTTTGTTTGTTTCCGCTTTATTAGTGGCCGGATGTGCAACAAGAGATAGACGGGCAGAAAGTGAAGTGCCGAGCAGTGCCGCAAGACAAGTGGCTGCGTCTGAAGAGACTTCTCACGTGACGGAATTTTCATTCTCTAAAGGTTCCTCAGAGTTGAGTGAAACCGCCAAACAAGATCTGCGTCGTGTGATTACGGATGCCAAACGCACAGGTAATATTAAAGAGTTGAAAGTTATCAGCTGGGGAGATTCTGAATATCCATCCAGTGAAACGAAAAAATTATCTTCTGAAGAAAGAGATCTTGTTAAAAAGCGTAATAATGCAATCCGTGATTACGTGAAGAGCTATAGCGAAGGATTGGATGTTGATGCATACAGCATGGCCGAGCGTCCCGGAGTTCTTAAAGAAATTTTTAATACTTCTGATGCGCGTGTGAAAAAATCATTGGAAACGGCGGGAATACCAACAACAGCTAATGCCAAGGTTCCAGCGAAAGCTTCCAAATCCATTGTTATGGTTATTACGGAATAACTGTTATTGTCTTTAAATCGAGCCTTGTCTTTTTCATCGACTAAGGCAAAGGCTCGATTTCTTATCTTGCCTCCGCTTTCAGAGTGTTGGATAACTTAATAAACATTCTTCAGTGGAGTTTAATTAATGAAAATCCTATTGGTAATTTTGACTTTGAGTTATGCAGTTCCCAGTTTGGCATTTGATATTAAGCCGGGCCTTTGGGAGGTTCAGACTGTTGTCACTTATGATGGAAAGCAATTTGATCCTCAAGCCGAGATCAAAAAAGCAATGGCTGCAATGTCTCCAGAACAACGAAAGCAAATGGAAGCTCTTATGAAGAAGGGTGCTGGCGGCGGTTCTGGTTTTGGTGGTTTGTCAGAGAATGGTTTTAGAATTTGTTATACAAAAGCCATGTTGAATGATCCAAAAAAAGTCATGGAAAGTTCAAAGAAATGCAAAATGGATTTAAAGAGTCAAACGTCGACGAAGTTGACGGGAACCTTTAATTGTCCGGATGATAAAACTTCTGGAACTTTTGATTGGACCGTAAAAAACCAAAATCTATATGAAGGCTTGATGACGGGAAAAACCAAAGATGGAAAAACATCTCTTGTGCGTCAGAATGCCAAATTTGTTTCAGCTGATTGTGGATCTGTAAAGCCCGAGCTTTAATCCGTGGTATTTTGCCCCGACAGTCTCGGGGCAAAATAACCGATTCTTTCCCGTTGTAATCCTCATCTCAAATTTAAAGACGAATGATACCTTTGCCAGCTTGGTCTGAATTCTGCTTCACGCAAGGTGCACGCAGAAACTGATTCTGACTGTTAACAAACAGCAAAGGAGTATCTCATGAAGAGCACTAAATTATTTGTCATCTGTCTTACGCTTCTCTCGTTGGTTTCCATCAAAGCGTTGGCCGCTGTTGATTCTGAAACAGAAACAGCATCGAAAGCTTTAGGAGCAAAAATGGCTTCTGAAATTTCATTTGATGAAGGTCAGGCCACTTTGAGCGATGGGGCTAAAGAAGAAATCCGATCTCTTGTGCAAACAGCAAAAGAGGGAGGAAAGATTGACGAGTTGAAAGTGGCGGTCTGGGCAGATCGAGAATACCCGACGAAAGATACGAAAGCTTCCAAGTCAGACATCGCTCTGGCCAAAAAACGCGCGGATGCTATCAAGTCCTTTATCAAAGACGAAATGAAGGTGGGTTCTGTGAATACCTACAACATGACAGAGCGACCCAATGCTTTACAAAAGTTTTTGCGAACTCCGGAGTCCAAAGTGAAAACGACTTTGGAAACAAGTGGAGCTGCTCCTCGTACGTCGAGTGAGACGGGTGTATTTGGTCAAAAAGCCAAAGCATCTCGCGCCGTCATTATGGTCTATATGGAATAATGAATTCATAATACTAAAAAAGGGGGGGGCGGACATGAGACGCTTGGGAATAGGTTTGGCACTAATTTGCAGCATCTTTATTTCAGCTCATGCACAGGCCGCCGGATTCTATGTTGAGCCAGGAGTCACTTATGAAAAGGGTGACAACGAACTCGAGTGGCCCGCTCCTTTAAGTGATTCCACGGGGAATACCAAAGGTCTTGGTGTGAATCTGAAATTAGGATTTCATGCTGCGGACTCTTTCTTTATGGGAATTGATGGCTCTTATTCAAAGCCGCGTTTTGAACAATCCGCGACAGATTACGAAGCTGACGCCACCTCAACACTTTATGGTGTCGTCCTCGGAGCGCAAATGCCTGTGATCGGTTTGCGTTTGTGGGCGGGATATATCTTTGGCGGAGACTTAGACCCTGAAGAAAGTGGCGATGTCGACGTGAAGTTTGAAGGAGCCAGAGGAGCCAAAGTAGGACTGGGATTTAAAATTTTTATGATCAGTCTTAACGTGGAATACATGGATCTTGAATACAATGATTCTATACTTGAAGAGGCGGGGCCTGTGACGGGAACTTTGGATAATAAATTAAAAAACAAAGTGGGGTTGGTGAGTATTAGTATGCCGCTGACTTTGTAAGCGTGAGCGTTCCTGGGTAAAAAGTCTTACCGCTTTCAAAAAACGGTAAGACTTTTTTATTTTAGATGCACTTAAATTTCATTTCTACGGAATAACCTTTACCAAGCACGCCGTCTGCAACAACGCCGCCGAGCCCTACGATGCCGCCAGCAGTAGATTCATTTTTTCCACCGAGCGCGTAAGTTGTGCCGCCCAGAATTTTAGCAGCTGTACTGGCTTTTTTTGCCATCTTATAATTTTTCTCGTCGATATCGCCTTTGTATTGAGCGTTCTCATTTACAAAAGCCGGAGTCATGTTGCGCTCTTTGCAAAAGCTGTTCGCTTGACGAATCGCTTCGCGAGAACCCTCTTCGCTATCTTCACTGGCAATAACCACGCGATGAATGCCATCAGCTCCGGCGCGAACATCAGGGTGATGGGCACAAGCTGCGACAAAGAGACCTCCACAAACAATCAAACCAAAACGTAAATACTGTGACATAAAATTTCCTTCTTAAGGATTATTGTTGGTAAACACAATGCTAAAGAAGAATTCTTATGACGGGTAGTCTAGAAGAGTTAGAGGCTTAAGAGGACAGCTCCAACACCCACGGTGAATGCGCCTAAGATCTGGGAGCGAGTGAGGGATTCCTTTAAAAAATAGGAAAAGATGACGGCGAAAAAGATCGAAGAATTTCTTAAAGAGATCGCAAAGCCGGGAGCAGAAACTTGAAGGCCATAAAGAAATATTAAAAAGGATGCCGTGGCTGCGGCTCCTGTCGCCATAACGGCAAGTCCACGGGTTTTAACGGTGTGGCTGATACGAGACACGGGATCTTTTCTCAATCCCCAAAATAAAAAGGGGAGGGATACGATCATAGCAATGAAAAAGAGAGACTTAGGTTCGGCCTTTGCGACCAAGGCGCGATGATAGCAGAGGTGATAGCCCGCGATAAAAATGGCACTGAGGTAAGCCCAAATATTTCCTCTTCCGTCAGCAGCGGCATTGTTTTTAGAGAAGTCTTGGGCATTCATTGCAATGATTCCCGCAAGAATGAGTGCGGCTCCGGTAAATTGAAGTCCTCCTGCACGTTCTTGAAGAAAGAGGGTGGAAATAAGCCAAACAAGAATCATCGCTCCACCACGCATAATAGTGTACGACTTGCCCAAGGATGAGGTGCGCAGGGCTTTTGCCAGAGTGAGAAAGTAAAGCCCCTCGAAAACGCCTGAAAGAATTCCAATAAGCCAGGCTTCTCTGTGAGGCATTGAGAAACCGCCAAATGTGAGAGTGACACCCAAAGTAATAATCCCACTTAAAAGAATTGTGAGGAACAGAAAGCTTTCTTTGTCCTGGGACGATTTGGCGACGGCATTCCAGGCAGCATGAAGAAAAGCGGAGGTGAGGAGTAAAAGGGGACCTAAAGTCATGGAATGGTTTTAGTTTTTTTACCCCTTTTAAGCCAGAAAAAAGTGTTCTGGCGCTTTGTTTCTATGGTATGAAGGAGCCCTATGAAAATCACCGATTTGGACTTCTCTTTTCCTGAGGAACTTATTGCGACGTCCCCTGTGCGACCTTCGCGTGTCATGTGGGTTTCCGAAAATGAAGAGCCTCAAGAAATCTCTTTGCAAGAACTGATGATGCGCATTCCATCGGGAGATATTTTGGTCGTGAACAACACGCGAGTTTTAAAACGTCGTGTGTTTGCCGGTGACATTGAAATACTGTTTCTGAAACAAGTAGATCGTCTGGATTGGGAAGTTCTGTTTCCTTCTAAAAAATTCAAAGTGGGATCGACGCTGGAACTTCCTTTGGGAATTACGATGACTTTACTTGAAAAGGGCCGCCCGCAAAAAGTGCGTTTGAATCAAGAAGTCTCGGAAGATTATTTTCAAAAAGTGGCAGAACTTCCTCTGCCACCTTATATCCAAAAAGCCCGCGATCAAAGACACACCGTGGATGCGGATGAATCATGGTATCAAACAGCCTGGGCGAAATCGCCGGGAAGTTTTGCAGCTCCGACGGCAAGTTTGCATTTTTCAAAAGACGATATGCAGAAGCTGCAAGAGCGTGGCGTAAAAATTTTTGAAGTGACCTTGCATGTGGGGCTCGGAACTTTTCTTCCGGTGACGGCAGAAGATCTGAACGATCACGACATGCATGAAGAGTACGTCGAGATCAGTGCGCAAACTTGGAGTGCAGTCCAAAAAACCCGCTTGGCAGGAGCCAAGGTGTGGTCTTTGGGTACGACAACCACGCGCTCTTTGGAGAGTGCGGCGCAAGGACTTTTGCAGGGCTCTGAGGTCGAGGGTTATCGCGGCTTTACTAAGCTTTTAATTCAGCCTGGGTATCAATTTAAAGTGGTCGACAGGCTTTTAACGAACTTTCACCAACCGCAATCGACGTTGCTTGCTTTAGTGGCAGGATTTTCTTCCCTAGAGAGAGTAAAAGCTTGCTATCAATGGGCGATTGAGAGAAAGTTCCGGCTCTTTTCATACGGAGATCTGACGTGCTGGACGGGAAAACAACCATGACATTAGGCGAATTTAAAGTTCATAAAACTGCGGGCCATGCTCGTCGTGCAACTTTGATGACGGCTCACGGCCCCGTGCAAACGCCGGTATTTATGGCGGTGGGAACAAAAGCCACTGTAAAAGCCATGACTCCGGAAGAATTAAAAGAGTGCGGCACTCAAGTTGTTTTGGGTAACACGTATCACTTGCATTTGCGTCCTGGCGAAAAAACGATTGCCAAAATGGGTGGCCTTCATAAATTTATGAACTGGCATGGCCCGATTCTTACGGACTCCGGCGGCTTTCAAGTTTTCTCGTTGTCGCAACTTCGTAACATGTCCGAAGAAGGTGTGGAGTTCCGTTCGCACTTGGACGGGGCAAAACATTTTATCTCTCCAGAAAAGAGCATGGAAATCCAAATGGATTTAGGCTCTGACATCATCATGGCTTTTGACGAATGTCTTCAATACCCGGCAACGGAAGAAGAAATCGAAAAGTCCATGGCGTTGACGTACCGTTGGCTTTTGCGTTCCAAAGCAGCGATGACTCGTAAAGAGAGTTTGCTTTTCGGAATCGTTCAAGGTGGTTTAAGTCTTGAGCATCGCCTAAAAAGTATGGAACAAATTTGTTCTGTGGATCTTCCGGGATATGCTTTGGGTGGATTTAGCGTCGGTGAGCCGATTCACTTGATGCATGAATTGCTTCCTCATGTCGCACCAAAAATGCCAGCGAATAAACCGCGCTATTTGATGGGAGTTGGGACTCCGACGGATCTGATCATTGCAATTGATTCAGGAATCGATATGTTCGACTGCGTCATGCCTACGCGAGTGGCACGCAATGGAACTATTTTTACGTGGCAGGGTAAGGTCAGCATTAAGCGCAGTGAGTATCGTGAGGACAGCTCTCCTCTAGATCCGGAATGTGACTGCTACACGTGCACGAATTATTCAAAAGCGTACTTGCGTCACCTATTCTTGAGTGGTGAAATTTTAGGCTCTCGCCTGAACACGATTCACAATATTTATTTCTATATGAAATTGATGGAACGCGCTCGTCAAGCCATCGAAGAAGGTCGCTGGGAAGAGTTCCGCGATGATTGTTTAACGCGTTTCGTAAAGAAAGAGCGCTAGACTTAAATATTGATTCTTCCTAAGAATAATGCTGAATTTTACTGTCAGTTATTAATTGGAGGAATCATGTTTAACGGACTTCTTGTATCGACAGCCTATGCACAAACAGCTCCTGGTGGGCAGCCCTCAGCTTTTGAAATGTTTGTGCCATTTATCTTCATCTTCGTGATCTTTTATTTCCTCATCATTCGTCCTCAAGCGAAAAGACAAAAAGAACATCAGAAGTTTTTAGCCGAAGTAAAACGCGGTGACGAAGTGATCACTTCATCAGGTATTTTAGGTCGTGTGGAAGGTATCACAGACCAATTTGTTACATTGGAAATTGCTGATGGCGTGAAAGTAAAAATGCTTCGCAGTCAGATTGCAACATCTCAGAAAGCAGCAACAGCAGAGGAAAAGAAATAATGGAAGGACTTCGTTGGAGATCTATTCTCGCAGTTTTAGGTGTAGCGGCAGCTATCGTATGGGTATTGCCGAACGTAGTGAGTTTTGGTGAGAAGGCATGGTGGCCTTCTAAGCAAAAATTGAACTATGGTTTGGACATCCAAGGTGGTTTGCACTTGGTTATGGGTGTTGACGTTGATGGCGTTGTTAAAGAAAGCACCAACCGTTTGATCGTTTCGATGAAAGCGGACATGCAAAAAGACCAAGTGGCTTTTGCTGACGTGAAATCAGAAAAACCTGAGCAAGGTGAAATCGTTATCACGGTCGCTCAAGCCGCTAATAAGGCAGGCGTTGAAAAATTTCTTTCAGAGAAATTTTCAACAATCTTGCAAGTGATGAGCACGACTGACACATCAGTGACCGTTCGTTATTTCGACTCTTACTTGAACGATTATAAAAATCGCGTGATTCAACAGGCGATTGAAACAATCCGTAACCGTATTGACGAATTCGGGGTTGCAGAACCTTCGATCTCTCAACAAGGTGCGAATCGCATCCTTATCCAACTTCCAGGTATGGCTGATGCTGAAAAAGCAAAACAGTTGATCAATACAACGGCGAAATTGGATTTCATGGTTGTTTCTCACGAGAAAACAGCACAAGAACTTCAAGCGATGGTTGCTGAAGCTGAAAAAGCAGGTAACTACAATATCGGTACAATGAAGTACTCTGATTACGTGGCTCGTTTGAACGAAGACCTTAAAGGTAAATTGCCAGAGAAGTCTGTTGTTTACTTCGAGAAATCTGCCAATGCGACAACAATGGAAGCGGGAGCAATTCCTTATCTATTGAAAACGGACACAGATTTGGGCGGCGGCGCTTTGGATGACGCTTTTGTTGGTTACGACCAATACGGCGGTCCTCAAGTGTCTTTGACTTTCAACTCTGCAGGCGCGAACAAATTTGCGGACCTTACGGGTAACAACGTGGGCAAACAAATGGCCATCGTCCTTGATAAAGTTGTGAAATCAGCACCAAGCATTCGTGATCGTATCGCGGGTGGACAGGCTGTTATCACATTGGGGGGCGGTCGTGACCGTAACCAAATGATGGAAGAAGCAAAAATGATTTCTACAGCTCTTCGTGCGGGTGCTTTGCCGGCTTCTTTGGAGCAGTTGGAAGAAAGACGTGTGGGTCCTACTTTGGGAGCTGATGCGATCGATAAAGCCAAATTGGGTTCTTTTGTTGGTGCCGCGATCATCGTGATCTTCATGCTTGTTTATTACAAAGCAATGGGTGCGGTGGCGAGTTTGGCTCTAGGACTTAACATTCTTTCTATCTTTGCATTGCTAACGAGCTTCGGTGCAACTCTGACGTTGCCGGGTATTGCGGGTATTGCTTTGACAGTGGGTTTTGCGGTCGATGCCAACGTTCTTATTAATGAACGTATTAAAGAGGAATTGCGACTTGGACACGGTATTAAAGTAGCTATTAAAGAAGGTTACCACCGTGCGATGTCTGCGATCATCGATGCGAATATCACGACGGCAGCAACAGCTGTGGTTCTTTTGTACTTCGGTACGGGCCCAGTGCGTGGATTTGCGGTGACTCTTTTGATTGGTATCGCGACTTCTATGTTTGCGAACGTTTTCGTATCAAAAGTGATCGTGGATACTCTTGTTCACAAATTTAACGTTAAAAAGTTGTCAGTGTAGTAGGTGATCAATGGCTAATTTAAAAAATGAATCTTTTGGACGTTTTGATTTCGTAGGCAAAGCTTGGCTCTTTGGCGGAATCTCTTTGATTTTGGTTATTGCTTCTTTGATCTACCTTGCGGTTCACGGTATCAACTATGGTATCGACTTTAAGGGTGGTACAGAGATTCAAGTGAAGTTCGAAAAACCAGTGACGATCGACGACATCCGTAAAACCGTCGACGATTTAAAATTGGGTGAGGTCGGAGTTCAGTCTTTCGGTGAAGGCAATGAGTTCATCGTTCGCTTCCAAGGTAAGCAAGGTGCTACTGATAAAGAGACGAACGAAATCTTGAATAAAGACATCGGTCAGATTCGTGAAACTATCACGAAAACATTTGAAGCTTCAGGACCAGAGATCCGCCGTATCGACACAGTGGGGCCTCAAGTGGGTGCTGAGTTGAAACGTAACGGTCTTCTTGCAGTATTCTATTGTTTGCTTGTGATCTTGATTTACGTTGCTCTTCGCTTTGACTACAAATTTGCTCCGGGAGCGGTTCTTTGCTTGTTCCATGATGCGGTAATCACATTGGCTGTGTTCGTGGCGGTTGGAAAAGAAGTCAACGTATCAATCCTAGCTGCGATCATGACTTTGATTGGTTTCTCTCTGAATGACACGATTGTCGTATTTGACCGTATTCGTGAAACTGAAGGTCACTACCGTGACAGAGGTTTTGGATTCGTGATCAATAGATCTATCAACGAGATGTTGGTTCGTACGATCATCACTTCTGGAACAACATTTATTTCAGCTCTTTGCTTGTACATCTTTGCTGATGGTACAGTTGAGGACATCGCGTTCTCTATCTGCATCGGTATCTTCTTCGGTACATACTCTTCTATCTACGTAGCAGCTCCGCTGGTACTTTTGATGGAAAAGTTGAATCTGAAAAAAGCAAAAGCTTAAGGATATATGAATCCACTATGGAAGCCGCGTGAATTACTGACAGAAGCCGAAGTTCCCTCGAAAGTCGAGGGACAATGGCCTTCTCTGATCGGAAAAATTCTGGCGGCTCGTGGGTTTGCTGAATCTGCCGAAGTTGAAAAACTTCTTTTCCCGAAGCTCGCTGATATGAAAGATCCCCTTAGTTTGAAGGGGATGTCTCATGCACTTGAGCGCCTAGGTAAAGCCTATCTCAATAACGAAAAAATCTGTATCTATGCCGACTTCGACTTAGATGGGACTTCAGGTCTAGCTTTGTTGAAGACCGGAATGTTGGCTTTGGGGTTTCCTGAAGTTTTGCATTACCAGCCGAAGCGTCTTTCGGAAGGTTACGGTTTCCATGCAGCAGCCGTTGAAGAACTTCACAAACAAGGTGTGTCTTTAATTATTACGGTTGATGTGGGCATCACGGCACACGCCGCTGTCAACAGAGCTCGTGAGTTGGGTGTGGATGTCATCCTCACGGATCACCATTTACCTGCTGAAACTATTCCTGATGCTTTTGTCGTTGTGAATCCAAACCAAGGGGATTGTCCCTCTGGATTGGGATTCTTGTGTGGAGCTGGTGTCGCTTTCTATCTTCTTCGTGGTTTAAAAAGATACTTTCAAGATCATCCGCAACTTCCTAAAAATAATTGGGATTTAAAAGAAGTCTTGGATTATTTTGTCATTGGGACTTTGACGGATATGGTTCCCTTGGTGGAAGACAACCGCGTTTTGGTAAAGCATGGTCTAGTGAAGCTAGCAGAAACAAAAAGAGCCGGACTTCGCGCTTTACTTGAAGAGTTGGATCTTGTGGATCGTCCTTTAACTTCTCAGGACGTGGCGATTCGTTTTGCACCTAAGTTGAATGCGCTTTCTCGTATGGAGTCAGGTGTTCTTCCTATTGATATTTTCCTTTTAGAAGACGCCGCAAAGGCGCGATCCATGGTGCGTGAAGTGATGAAAAACAACTCTACGCGCGTGCAACTGCAAAATGATGCCGAGATCGAAGCTCAAGAATTACTTAAAGAGTGGCCTCATAAAGACTTTGTTTTCGTGGCTTCAAAAAGTTTTCATCGTGGTGTTGTAGGGTTGATTGCGACCAAGTTGACTCAAGTTTACAACAAGCCGGCTTTTGTGGGCTCGTTAGGTGACGACGGCATGATCGTCGGAAGTGCGCGTCTTCCGCAAGGTCAAGAAGCGTGTCTGGTCGAGGCGATGTCTTCTGCGCAAGAGTTGTTAAGTCGTTTCGGTGGTCATTCGGCCGCGGCGGGGTTTGAAATTGCCGAAACCCGTGTTTCTAATTTTGTCGAAAAGCTTTCTGGTCATTTTTCGGACTTGCGTGAAAAACCAAAGCCTTTAGAGATCTTTTATGATGTCGAGGCCAAGCTTTCGGAAGTCGGTGCGAGCCTTATGAAATGGTACGACTTTGTTGGACCGTTCGGCGCGGGCTTTTCGATTCCTTTGATTCATTTTTCCAATGTCCAAGTTCTTTCAAAACGAGAACTTAAGGGTGGACATCTTCGTCTTAAGATTGCTGATGCCGAGGGGCAGAGCTCTTCTGAGGCTTTGTTGTTTACACCGACGCCTCGTCAGCTTGAAACTTTACAGAATGTTCCCGGATTTTATAATGTCCTTGGGGAACTTCAGTGGAACTATTTTGCGGGTCAGAAGACGATTCAGATTCTTATTCGTGACCTAAAGGCTGCAACATGAAATCAACAAAAAAAGTAGTCGTGCTTTTGTCGGCGGGTTTGGACTCGACGGTGAATGCGTATGAGGCGATTAAACATCATCATGAAATTGTTTTGGCTCTGACTTTCAATTACGGTCAAAGAGCGGCGAAAAAAGAAATGGAAGCTTCGGCAAAGATCGCAGCCCATCTTAAAATTCCTCATAAGATCGTCGATCTGCCTTGGTTCAAAGATTTTAATAAGTCTTCCTTGTTGGTGGAGGATCAGGTGGTTCCCACAGGGAAACAAGTTGAAATCGACAGCCTTGAAAAATCAGAAGAGACTGCGAAATCCGTTTGGGTTCCGAATCGCAATGGAATCTTTTTGAATATTGCAGCAGCTTATGCGGAAGCACTGGGTGCTCATGCTGTGATCCCTGGTTTTAATGCCGAAGAGGCTGCCACTTTTCCGGACAACTCAAAAGAGTTCATGGATGCGGCGACGAAGGGTCTTAAGTACTCCACTTCGAATCATGTGACTGTGGGTTGTTATACAATTCATATGAAAAAGCCGGACATTGTGCGCTTGGGGCAGGGTTTGAAAATTCCTTGGGAATTGATCTGGCCGTGTTACTTTTCAGGTGATCAATGGTGCGGGCAGTGTGAATCCTGTCTAAGATCGAAAAGGGCTTTTGCTTCCGCAGGTGTTGATGTGAAACATCTCTTTAAGGAGTAAAAATGCAGATTCATTTTATTGATAAAAATTTTGCCTATGATGGAACTCAGCTTCGCTCTTTGTTTGCTTATTTAGATCACGGTATCTTGGGGCCTTCTATTGTTTCCTGGCAGGGACCTTGCTCCATTTCTTTTGATCACATGGTGGATGGGGAAGATCTTTTGGCGAAAGCTGTGATTCAAGGTGATGAAATGCTTCATTTTATTATCGAAGTATTCGACCGGGATCTTTTTTCCGGTGTTTTGCTGCAAAGAATGTTTGCTTCCATTGCTCGTGATTATTTGCAGGCTGGTGCAGCTGATGCATTAGGGGATAACAGCCTTGTTCGTGATGGCGATGATATTTATCTGGATGATCGCAAACTCAGTATCAGTATTGCGACAAGATCCCCAGTGTCGGTCATGGTTCATTTTGCTATGAATGTGACAAACAAAGGGACGCCCGTGAAAACTTTAAGCCTTGCGGATTTAAAGTTAGATCCCCGTCGCGTGTCCGAGGATCTTATGACTCTTTTTAGAAAAGAATTTGTTTCCGTTGTTACAGCGACACAGAAAGTGCGCCCTGTTCCTTAGTGCCCTGCGTGGGGGTCTACAAACTCTTTCTTCTTAAATTCAGGAAGAGGGAGTTTGTAGCTGACAAGGTTGCCAACAGCTTTTTCGCGAACGGCTTTTATAATCAGCTCACCTTTGTTTGGATATTTTTTCTCTGGTACGCAGTGAAAGTGATTGGCTCCCATCACGGAGCATGCGAATTTCACTTCAGATTTCTTATATTTTGCGACCATCTCAATCTTAGAATCCTTCACAGTAGGATTTTCAAAGTTCATATCGATAAGAAAGATATGAGCGCCTTGTTCTTTATCAAGCATCAATTCGGTATGGAAGGCTCCAGGCATGCGAATATGGCCGCCTGCGGGACCTGGTTTATCTTCGCCATGGGCCCAGGATAGGGCTGGAAGCAGTAAAAGGGCAGTTAAAAACTTCATAGGTGTCTCCTTGGTTAAAATCCTACGCCACATAATAGGAGGGAGCCTAGAAGTTTGTGACAAAATAAATAAAAATAAAGTGCTGGATTCAGATACCCTAGGGGGGTATACAATAGGCGTAGAAGAGGTCCTTTATGAAAAAAGAAACGGCAGCCCAGCATCCCGATCACAGTGCCCATGTGAAACGCCTCAATCGCGTTCGTGGTCAGTTGGATGGAATTGAGAAAATGATTGAAGAGCGCCGCTATTGTCCGGACATTATTTTTCAAATCCGTGCGGCAGAAAAAGCGCTGAAAGCCATGGAGGCTGAAATTATGAAGACCCATATCCATGGTTGTGTGAAGACGGCGATTAAATCCAAAGATGGCAAAGAAATTTCCAATAAAATTGATGAGATCATGTATCTCGTAGGTAAGTAGGTCGTATATGGAAACAGTAGTACAAAATAAAAATCAAACCCAATCCACTGAACTTCAGCTCATCGGAATGTCTTGTGTGAACTGTGCGGGAAAAATTGAAAAGACCTTAAATGCAATTCCAGATGTTAAAGCCACTGTCAACTTTGCGACTGAAAAAGCCCATGTGGAGTTTACCGAAGGAACTATCAGTATTGAGGCCTTGTTGAAAGCAATTCAAGATGTGGGGTATCAGGCTTATGAAATCAACTCTGAAGTTGATTCAGAGAAAATGAAAGAAGAAGCTGCGGCTGAGTATCGCAAAGAACTGCGCTATTTTATTATCTCCGCGATCTTAACAGCGCCGTTTCTTGTTGAGATGTTTGTGATGTTCTTTGGAAATCACCATGAATTGATGCCACGTTGGTTGCAGTTGATCTTGGCGACTCCTGTTCAATTTTGGATTGGGTGGAGATTTTATCGCGGTTCTTTTTACGCTTTGCGATCTAAGAGTGCCAATATGGACGTGCTTGTTGCTTTAGGAACGAGTATGGCGTTCTTGCTAAGTGCCGTCGTGACTCTTATGAATTGGCATCATCACCACGTTTACTTTGAGGCAAGCACAGCGATTATCACCCTCATCTTGCTGGGTAAATTGATGGAAAGTCGTGCGAAAGGAAAAACTTCCGAAGCGGTGGAAAGTCTTTTAAGGCTTCAGCCTAAGAAGGCTTTTGTTGAACGCGATGGACAGATTCAGGAAGTCAATATTCAGGACTTGGTGGCTGGTGATATCGTTATTGTAAAAAACGGGGAGTCTATCCCTGTTGATGGATTTGTCGTGAAAGGTGTTTCCACAGTGGATGAGTCCATGCTGACTGGTGAAAGTATGCCAGTTGAAAAGAATATTGACGACAAAGTCTATGCAGCGACATTGAACCAAGAGGGCACTTTACGTATTAAAGCCACGGGCGTGGGAAATCGCACCCAGTTGGCGCAAATTATTAAAATCGTGACGACGGCTCAAGGTTCAAAAGCTCCTATTCAAAGACTGGCTGATAAAATTTCGGGAATCTTTGTTCCTATAGTGGTTGGGATTAGTGCTCTAACATTCTTGGGAACTTGGATGTTTACTGGAGATTTAACAACGGCGTTTATTGCTTCAGTGTCCGTCTTGGTTATTGCTTGTCCTTGTGCTTTGGGATTGGCGACTCCCACAGCCGTTGTTGTCGGGATTGGGAAAGGCGCGCAGTTGGGAATCTTGTTCCGCGATGCCAAAGCTCTTGAACTAGCAGAGAAGGTTGATGTCATAGTTCTTGATAAAACAGGAACTATCACTGAAGGAAAACCTGTTGTGACTGAAACTGTCGTGATGGCCGGACAAGATAAAAAACAAATCTTGCAGTGGGCGGCAAGTCTAGAACATGGTTCGTCTCATCCTTTGGCACATGCCATTGTTGAAGAGGCGAAAAAAGAATCTGTAAGTTTAGTGTCAGTTAAAAACTTTAAATCAGTCACAGGTCAAGGTGTCGAAGGGGAGATCGGTGGAGTGTCCTATAAAATAGGTCGTCCATCATGGGTCGCGGCTTCGTACTCTTTGAATCAAGATCTTTTGCATAAACTTGAGTCCCAAGGTCAAACGGTGATGGTGATTGCCAATAACGAACGCATTCTTGGATATATTGCGGTGGCGGATAAGATCCGTGAAAGTTCAAAAACGGCTATTGCTGAAATTCAAAAACGCGGTGTTAAAGTTATCATGCTGACAGGGGATAACGAAGGCACGGCAAAAGAAATCGCCCGTCAAGCGGGGATCACAGAGTTCAAACACAGTGTGAAGCCAGCAGACAAGGCCAATGTTATTGTGACTTACAAAAGAAAGAAACAACGTGTGGCTATGGTTGGCGATGGTATCAATGATGCTCCAGCGTTGGCGATGGCGGACGTGAGTTTTTCAATGTCCTCAGGAACTGATATTGCCATTGAAACGGCCGACGTGACACTGATGAAGAATGATCTTCAGTCCGTGGCGCAAGCCATTGAGCTTTCTCATTTAACACTGAAGAAGATTCGTCAAAACTTGTTCTTTGCCTTTATTTACAATGTTTTGGGGATTCCACTTGCAGCGTTGGGTATGCTTAATCCAGTTATTGCAGGAGCGGCAATGGCGATGAGTTCGGTTTCAGTGGTGAGTAATTCATTATTATTAAAAAGAAAACAAATTGGAGCGGGGGAGTAAAATGAAGAGTTTTATTGTGCTAGGAGCGATGTTTCTAGGTCTGGGTGCTCATGCTGGTGGGTCACATGGTGATCACGGCGGACATGAAAAACCTCAGGCGTCTTTAAAATGGGAGATTTTAAGTCCGAAGGATCTTACTGCGGGTGCGGCTCGGTTTGAATTCCGCATTTCTAATTCTCAAGGCAATCAGTTTCTTTCAGATCAAGACTTGGTAGAAACCCATGAGAGAAAAATTCATTTATTGGTCTATGACAAATCTTTAAATGAATTTCAGCATGTCCATCCTGAGTTTAGCGGTTCTCGTTGGATTGCAGATCTTTCGTTTGTTAAAAATGGAAATTATAAAGTCTGGATTCAAGGAAAGACATTGGACGCTGTGGAATTCAACTTGCCGGGTGATTTGAAAGTCGCGGGCGGCGAAACGGCGTGGCCAACACCACCGAATATGAAAGATGTGCGCTCTGGAGCGGATGGAGATTCGCTGGCGGCATTGAGCATGCAAAAGTTAAACAAAGGCCGCATGGCAATGTTGGATCTAGTTTTAACTCAAAGTAACGGAAAACCTGCAGAGGTCACTCCTTATTTGGGAGCCTTTGCGCATGTTGTTGCTGTTCCTGAAGACGGAGAGTCTTTGATTCACGTTCACCCCATGGAAGGATCTGCTCCGAACAAAGGAATGCTTCACGTGACATTTCCAAAGGCTGGATCTTATCGTTTGTGGGTTCAGTTTATAGATAGGAATGCATTAAGAACAGTTCCACTTTCAGTGCAAGTGTTTTAGCCCTTCTCTTTTGCTTTGATATAAGCCTCGCGGAGCCAGAGGCGGATGTGCTTAAGATATAAGTCCTTCATTCCAAAGAAGACAAAATGGTTGAGGAAAAATTCTCCGCCATTTTTGTCTTTCTCAGAAAAATTCACGGTGCCGGTGATCTCAGGTGTTTCAAGTTCTTCGGGTCTCCAAAGAACAAATTCGCGGAAGGCGCCTGTGCTGATGGCGCGATAATATTTCAGAACAAGTCCCGCTTCAGAAATTTGCGTGATCTCTACCGGGTTTGCGACCTTGAGAACACTTGTGTCGGGATTATGGGCGACAGTCGTGTTTTCGATATTCAAAAGATCTAAGTGTTGAGAAAGAATTTTCTTAAGCAGATAACCCTTATCCAAAGGAGCAAAGAAAACTTCCCGGCTCCAGCTGGCAAGATTTCTCATTTCGTCCAATTGGATTTTTTTACGAGAAACCAAGTAAAGATCCGGATTCCTTGAAAGTGTCACGTTGTGCTTTTTGGCGCGATCATTGAGATATTGGCAGATCTGCTCCCAGCGTTTTTCTCTTTCAACCTCAAAACTTTCATACCCCGCAAAGATCATATCAAATTGCGGAGGAAGCTCTTGGCGGTTGACCGTATCCTTGTCGGAAAAATCTGAAAGCATTTGGCCGTAGTGAGCGTAAGTGTAAATTTCAACGTTCGATATTTTTTCTGCTAGAAAATTTTTAATCTCAAGTCCCATCGCAACGTCTTCATTTAAGACGAGGACTCTTATTTTACCACCCTCAGTATTTTGTAAATTCTTGGTCTCGTGGGATTTGTTTTGCAAAATATTGCGACGGATCTGACTAATCTGTTTGTTGTCTGCGCCAAAGAAGTGAAACTCACAGAGGAACTCTTTGGGTGATACTTCCTTGCAAGAGTGGCAGTAGGCAAAGACACTCTTCTTATTGTCTGTTTTAAAGGACTCACTGTAGTACTTCGTCAATGCGCCAATCTTAATTTCATGATTATTCAAAGTGGTAAAGCCAATTTCAGAAATGCTGTTTAAAGAAACTTCTTTGAGCATTTCAATTGTTGACTGGATTTTCATGGAGGCGACGGTGTCAGTATTGACGGGATGATGGCCCGTGAGTGCGTATTCTAAGTGCTGTTTTAAAATTAACTTATCAAAAGGCTTAAAGATTACATTGTTGATGATGCGTTCTTCGGCAAGTCCGATGTCGAAGTCGGGGCTGTCAAAGGCGGTGAGGATCAGTGCTGTTGGTTCTTCTTCCGAGCACATTTTCTTGCGCATAAAAAAATCACGGGCTCTTTTGATGAGCCCCATGTTCTTAACGCCAAAAAATTCGTATTTTGCGACAACCAGTCGAAGTTCGTGGGTGTCTGCCGGGACGATCTCTTCCGAGGTGTCCTCCTTATATTTGTGCCCTCCCGGGGCTAAGGATTTTGCACCTTCATGGACGGCCACTTTGAGCCATTCGTGAAATTGTTCAAGGTTGAGAAAAAAGCGAATAGAGAGCTGCGGATCTATACTTTTCAAGGTTTCATATAGATCTTTGTGAATGCGTTCATCATCTTCCAAGACATAAATGAACTTCATGCATTTAGTATATCTTGAAATGAGATAGAAAAGGGAATCTTTTTCTAAGGAGACCTAAAAATAAAATAAACGGCGCCTATAAGACATAAGCCCGCCCAGAGAAAATCAAGCTTCAAAGACTGTTTCATATAGAGAACTGAAAAGCCTGCAAAGACCACCATTGTGATAACTTCTTGGATAATCTTAAGCTGAGGCAAAGTGAATTGTCCATAGCCCATTCGGTTGGCTGGTACCTGAAGAACGTATTCAAAGAAGGCAATTCCCCAGCTAACCATAATCGCAACCCAAAGAGCTGACTCACGTAGAGACTTTAAATGTCCGTACCACGCAAAGGTCATAAAGATATTGGATAAAAACAAAAGGCCAATGGGTGTTAATGTCTGCATTATGTTGTCCTTGAATTGTAGGCGTGATTACACAATAGACTCGCAATACGACGATACTCACTAAGAAGATCCAGGTGAATAGAGCTGGTGTTGATAGACGTATGGATGCCACGATTTAAACGGCTGATATGATTCTCACGCAAGGTGATCTCGGTTTTAGCAAGATCGCGTTTGAGCTGGATCGCCTCTTCGCAAAGTTCTCTGTTTTGATAGGCATTAATCGCCATGGCTGCTACTTTTACGACTTGTTCATGCATCTGGCGAATCTCGGCCCAACCTTCGTCCGAGAACTCAAGTTTCAAGGCATTTTTCTTAATTGCAAGGGCAAGAATGTTAATGTCAATGGCATCCGCCGCTCTTTCCACGTCACTTAAGAACATAATCATATTCATGACGTTTTGATGAACGACTGTATTTGATTTATTGGCGTGATCCAAAAGAAACATTTTTGTTTCGCGATACAAGAAATCGACTTTGTTATCGCGGTCTTTGATAGAATCAAAGTCTTTAGGATCGTTGGTTTCAAAAAGACGAATGGAGTCTTTAGTCATGCCCAGAACGATGTCGGCCGTTCTCATGATTTCGCGATTTGCATAGGAAATGGCCAAGGCGGAACTTTGGTAGTTGTTGAGATTCACGAACTCTGTCCCGAACTCTTCAGAGGCGGCTTTCGGGAACATTCTCTCGATAAGTTCAGCACCTTTGTTGATGAATGGGTAGAACATCACAGCTGAAAGAACGTTAAAGATTAAATGGGCATTGGCGATCGAACGAGAAAGAGTCGTGTCGAACGTCAGAAGGAAATCAATGAAGATCTGAGTGAATGGATAGAAGACCACAACGCTGATTGTTTTGTAAAAGAAATGGGCCCAAGCCACTTGGCGTCCGACGTAATTGCCACCAGCTGCTGCAATTAACGCCACGGAAGTGGTTCCAATATTAGCGCCGTAAACCCACAACATCGCATCGTAGAATGTGATCGCTTTTACGGTTGCTAAGCTCATGGCAAGACCGATTGTCACAGCACTGCTTTGCACGAAAGCGCAGAAAACAATAGAGATCAGAAGTGAGTAACCTGGATTTTCACGAACGCTGCGGAAAAGATCCGTCAGCATTGGATTTTCAGCAAAGTGATGGGATGAAACTGAAATCAAATTCAATCCTAAGAAAAGAAGGCCGAATCCCATGAAAACCAAAGAGAGGTTTTTAAAGACCGTCTTCTTGGCTTTAAAATAAAAGGCAAAAGCAATGGCAAAGACCGGAAGGGCGTAAGATCCCAAATCCAAAGAGATGAATTGAACCGTGAGTGTCGTACCAATGGCAGTTCCGATGATCACGCCCATCACTTGGCGAAGATTGATCACGCGGGCAGAGCCCAGGCCCACAAGCATGGATGTGACAGCTCCTGAACTTTGCATCAAGGTTGTAAGAACAACGCCAGTAAGAATCGCAAGAAATTTACTTTGTGAGAGGCGATTTAAAAGTGTCGTGATTTTTCCTGCCATCAATTTTTCAAGTGATGAGGAGGCCAGCCCCATTCCGTACAAAAACAGCGCAACACCGCTGACTAAGATGATGAAGTAGGAATTGTGGGTGTCGATCATGCTGCTTTATCCGTTATTCTGTTTAAAATGAATTAAACTCCAAAAGAATAGAATTGTAGCAATACCGCAAGGAATTAGGAAGCCCCAATACTCTGCGTGAATGTAAACGTACGCTGAAACAAAAGACCCTAGGGTGAAAAAGACGATAAGACCCGCCCTCATCCAGTTGGCGCGAATTTCGTTCATGCGTGGCTGAATCTTGTGAGACTGAGTCAGAATACGAACGACGCCGATACCTAGATCGGTGGTAATGCCCGTGAGATGAGTGGTGCGGATGATAGCACCAAAAGCCGAAGTGATGGTGCCGTTTTGAATACCGCAAGCCAAACATAAAGCGGCAAGAAGAAGATAGTCTTTGGTAACAATCGGCGCTCCAAATTTGCCAAAATATCCCAGCGTGCCGAAGATAGAGACGGCGAGAGTGAGTGAAAGAATCAAGAACATCACGATCGGATACAGAGGGCGGCGATTTGTTTGAATGCGACGATCCACAAAGAAGGCTGAGAGCATGGAGCCTCCGATGAAAAAGCCCGGGACGGCGAGCATTCCAAGTGAGGGGACGAGTTTTCCAGTTGCGGCCTCGGTACCTACTAAAGTTCCAAAGCCGGTGACGTGAGAGACAAAGCGGTGACAAGAAAGATAGCCGCCGGTGTTGATCGCACCCGCTTGGAACGCCATTGAAAGCCAAATTGCCACGTTTGATTTGCTATAATGAGAAAGGGTCTGCTGATATGAGAACATACTGATGAATAGAGTAAAACATCTCTTCTAAAAAGACAAAAGACAGCTATATACTTAGGTCCAAGAGAGCGAGAAAAATTTATGACCCAAAAGCCCGAACCAGTGCTAGTTGTTGCAGCCCTCATTCGCAGGTATGCCGATGCCGAGAAAAGAATCCTCGTGGTTCGACGGGGACCGGGTCAAAGCGGCGCAGGATTTTGGGAGTTCCCGGGAGGAAAGGTGGAACGAGGAGAGTCACCTGAGCAGGCCTTAGTTCGGGAGATTGATGAAGAGCTGGCTCTCTCTATCCGCGTGGGAGACTTATTGGGTGAAGCCGATTTTGCCTATCCGACGAAGTTGATTCGTTTGAGAGTTTATTGGGCAGAAAGCCTCCAAGGAAGTATCCAACTTGTCGAGCACGATGCTTTCAAATGGTGTTTGCCCGAGGAGATCGTGGTTGATGAGCTCTCGGAGGCAGATCGCCCTTTTGTCGAAAAGATTCTTCAGTCTAGTAAATAAGAGCGTTCTTCCTTTGTGGGAAGACGACAAAACTCACGTTGGCCAAACCAGGCATATCTGTTTTTTGCGATAAAATTATAGATCATATCGCGCAAAGGTCCGGGTATAAGCCAGCCAATGGAAAGCAGCTTGTACGCACCACCTAGTTTCGTGAGAATTTTTAGAATTGCCGCCGATCTGTGATAGATCCTGCCTGCCTCAAAGTAAATCACGGTATCCAATTTAATGCGATCTTCAGGGGGCAGAATTTGTTCGGCTGTTGATCCTTGAAGGGGAGCAAAAAGCAAGTGGTGAGTTTTGTCTCGACTGATTACAGCATCGACAAAACCATTGCAAAGGTGACAGACACCATCAAAAAAGACCACGTTTCTCATTTTAAGGTCTACCTTTTCCATAGCATTTAAAGGCTACAGTCTTTATAATAAAGATTCAAGTTGAGGAGTCTTGTTCGCATGGAAGTCTTTCTTTTTCCACTAGTTAACGTGACTTTGTTTCCACGAACGACAAAGCCTCTGAATATTTTTGAGCCCCGCTATCTTTCCATGATCAAAGAGGCCGTTGAAACCCAGACTCCAGTCGCGGTGGGTTTCATCGAAGACCCTGCAAAGGTTTCTTCCGTCCGTCCCGGTGAAAAAGTCCCCTTTGTTCGTGAGGTCGCCGGTTATGGGTATGCACAAATCGTCGAGGAAAGATTGAATGGAACTCTTTTGATCTTTCTTCAAGGGCAAGGCAAGTTACGTCTGGGCAAGGTCCTTGACAGAGGGACTCCCTACATCATTTGTGAGGGACAGATCATTCCGGAAAAAACTGTTTTAGAACCTGAACTTCGGCCGGAGCTGAACTCTTTGCACAAGATTCTTACGCGCTGGATTCACACGCACATTCCAGATCCCGCACAACGAGATATTTTTATGAGAAATCTGATCCATCCCGAAGAGATCGTAGGAAGTTTCGCATCTTACTTGGTGCGCGACTATGACTTGCAGCAGATGGTTTTAGAGTACGACGATATCAACGACAAAGTTCATTTTCTTCATCGCTTGATGGAATCCAACGAGTTGACTACTTAAGTTCAACTCGTTCACTGCGCACAAAGAAAACCCATTGCAGTAATATCACCCAAATAGTGTGAGCGAGTGCTAGATGCACGATTTTCATCCACACCGGCGCGTGCAGAAGAAGCGTCATAATACCAAACCCAATTGCCGCCATTAAAGCAAGACTCATTTGATACGAGCGGCGTTCAATCAAAATGGATTCGGATGTTTGCGCTTTGATCCAGAAGAAAACCGCAAGGCTTCCTCCGCCAATCAAGGCAAGCAGGGGATGTAGGCCACGCAAGCGAACCAGAAAGTGGGATTCACTTGAAAAATCCGCCGCCAATCCTTCCCAAAGATTTTCAGTCGGGAAAAGGGAGTTGGAAAGCGAAGCCCAGGCACCTGTGATACCAATGACGACAATAATCCACGGAAGAAATTTATATCGACGATCTTCTTTTGTCGGCGTTGGAAGTTCTTTGGAAAGAGTCGCTCCTGCAAAGGCCAAGGCCGCAGCACCCGTCAGCATAAAGGAGTTGATTTGATGAAGGGCCATCACAAAAGCGCGGTAAGGAGTGTCGTTGGTGGTCACGAGCTTAAACAGAACCAGTTTTGCTCCTAAAAGAGCCTCGGTGATCATAAAAATTAAGGTCGCTAATGCGGCTTTTCTCACAAAGTGTCCTTTTGGATAAATTTTGCGAGACATCCACCAGAAATAAATCACGACAAAACCATAGAGGCCTGACATCAGTCGGTGTCCGTATTCCACCCAGGTTTTTCCGCGTTGAGCTTCGGGAATAAGTTGTCCGTGACAGAGTGGCCAGGTGTCGCCACAGCCATCGCCCGAGTGAGAAATTCTCACCCAAGCTCCCCATAAAATAACGAGAAGAGTGTAAATGAGGAGGCTAAATGCAAGTTTCTTGTATTGAGGCTTTGTCATATCCTTCAGAGGAGTATCATGGGCTTCAAAATGGGTCAACGATGGGTGCCTTTCGTTGACTTCCAACCCCGGAGAATATTTAAATGGGTTATGTCTGAATCAAAGAGCCATCATCACCATCATTCTCATGCGCACGGCCACCACCATCATCATTCTCATGGAGCGGTTTTAGGAAGGATGAAGTGGGCTTTGGCTTTGAACTTCGGTTTTGCCTGTATCGAGCTTGCTGGAGGAATTTGGACGAACAGTGTGGCGATCTTAAGTGATGCGCTTCATGATTTTGGTGACGCGCTAGCTGTTGGCTTGGCGATTTTTCTTGAGAAGTTTTCCCATAAAAAGAGTGATGGCGATTTTTCCTACGGATACCGTCGTTTTTCAACCTTGGGTGCACTTATTACGGGAGTCATTCTTGTTGTCGGCTCCATCTTTATTTTGATGGAGGCGATTCCGCGTTTGTTAAATCCGCAACAGCCTCATGCTGACGGCATGATTATTTTGGCGATTCTTGGTGTTGCCGTGAATGGCTTTGCGGCTTTCCGTGTTTCTAAAGGCGAGTCGTTAAACGAGAAAATGCTGATGTGGCATATGCTTGAAGACGTTATCGGATGGGCTCTGGTTTTAGTAGGGGCTGTCACGATGAAGTTTTTCGATATTCCGCAACTTGATGCTGGAATGGCTATCGCCTTGTCGTTGTGGATTATGTACAACGTCTTCAAAAATCTGCGTGAAGCTTTAAAAGTTTTCTTGATGGCTTCGCCGACACAGATTCAAGTTGCAGAAGTTGAAGCGGCGATTCGCAAGGTCACAAAAGTCGAAGACGTGCATCACGGACACCTGTGGTCTTTGGATGGAGAAAATCATATTTACACGGCCCATGTAGTTTTGGCTCCCTCGGCGAGCATCTCAGATATGGAAACTGTGAAGGTTCAGATAAAAAAATTGGTAAAAGAATTCGGAATTATTGAAGCAACGATCGAAACCGAAGTGTCCGGTGATTCTTGCGTTGATCCCCATCACGATTAGTAAAACCATCTCATTCTAAGATTTTCCGTGTACCACTTTGGGAAAACATCTCAAGGTGATACGCAACTCCATTTCATTTTATTTATATGTTCGCTTAAGCCCAAGTTTTTCAAGACTTTAACCGATAAGAATTACAGCAAAAAGTAAGGAAACATTTATGCTTAAGTCGGTACGTAACTCAGCAGGTAATGTTTTGTTGCAAATCTTGGCTGCCACCGCCGTGATGAGTACTTCCTTTTATTTTCTCACGAACTACGTGATTGGACAGAAGGAGCAAGTCGGGACGACGGTCAATCTGGTCAATCTGAGATTCGCACTTAACAGCGCCATGGACTATGTGATCTTCGGTGTTCGTCAGAAGTATTGCTTCACGACGGACTATGCGCTTTTGAATGATTCTCCAGAGAAATGTAATCTGCAACACTCGGGGAATATTGAGCGTTTGCTCATGTCTGTTGATCAGGAAAAATTCATCCAAAGCTTACTGGCAACGAATCAGTCGGTAGGACCCGTTAATGCCAATGAAATCCGTTTGACTGAAATTCATAGATTGATCGACGTGTCGGTGGCGACAACGGAGCATCCGCTTTTCCCTGTATTGAGTTCTCTTAAAACAGTTAAAGGTGCTGATGGAAAGCCTGTCAAAGTCGGCTGGATCTCGGTGGATATTTTCCGTGACAATAGTGCCTATCTTCCCAAAGCAGGGAATGAGGTTTATTTGAAAATTAAAGTGGCTCTTAAAGAATACAAAGAGTCAGAACCTTTGGCTTTTGGTCGCACGAAGATGGAGCTGACTTCTCAAGTTGTTATCTATCCTCGTGAGGTGGGTTCATTTGCTTTATTGGTTCCTGGGGATCTGCATTTAGATCTTCCTTGGGATGCGAGTATGACCGACGGAAATGTTTCTCTTCATAAATTTGCTTCCCGCAATGATGTGGGAACAAGTCCTGGTCTTGTCTTTAATAGTCCCGTTTTTGTGAATAAGGACATTTATCTTCCCGTAGATAACGGCTCTGAAAAAGATGTGGCGGGCACAACATTCTATAGTGCCGTCACTTTTGCGGACCGTGTTTATCTTGGCAACGGTTGGGTTAAGAGAAATTCAGATGAAAAGTATGCTCCACGTTCTTTAGGTGGTCTTGCCGATCGTTATTGGGCAGATGCCAGAACTTTTGGTGGTTTCCTAAAAGGTATCGAGAATGACGGTGGTCTTGATAAGGGCCTTGAGGTCTTCAAAAAAGGTCCTGGTTCTGTTAACTCGGGTGCCTTAGCTTCGAGCATGGAACTGATGAAGAAGTGTATCGACTTCGCTCTTTCGAGAGCTAAGATTGATGAAATGAAAGAGTCGAAACTAGGAGCAAGAAAAACGAGCGAAACAAATACGACTTTTGATTATCGAATCACTCTTTCAAGAGGTAATGAATTTTCTCGTCAGTGGAATTCCCTTCGTATTAATAAGTCGGCGTGGGCTGACGGTAAAGTTGAAATCGACCAAGGCGACATCTACATGGGTGGAGCTGTAGTTCAGCTTCGTATTAACGTCGGTGGTCGCTATGTGGAGTTCCAACTTCCTCGTAATGGTTACGCAAAAGTCACGGCTCCTGTTGGTTCACCAACCTATGAGAATGGTTTGCTAGCTGCGAAGCAGAATGCTGAATCGAAGTACAATACCGCATTGACAGAGCAAAATTCTTTGAATGCGCAGCTTAGCAAAGCGCGAGCTGATTTAAAAACAGCTGAAACTAAACTGGCAGAGGAAGAAGCAAAACCAGAGAGAAAGGTTGCTAGCACAAAAGAGCCGGCATCTACTGATTCTGGAACAGCGACCCCACAGTCAACTCCCACTGAGGGAACGACGACTCAACAAACGACCACTGAAAAAAGCAGTACTACGACAGAAAGTGGTGCTACGACGGAAAGCGGTACTACGGCTCAGACTCCTGAGAATACAACTCAAGATCCTGTCGACTATCAAGATCCCGTTGTGATTAGCAATTTGGAGAAACAAATTGCATCTCTAAATGCCACAATTAAAGATCTGAATAATAATAAAATTCCGGCGCAAGATTCTGTGGTTAATTTGGCCTCGAAAGAAGTAGACATGAAGAAGGCCGACTACAATGGATTCTTGACGTTGAAAGCGAATCCTCCTGTGATTGAGGTGGATACTTCTAGAGTTAAAAACAGATACGACTATGCATATGATAAGCTCGATTTAGATTTTGAAGTCGCTAACGCGAAAAGCTTTTTAGATGCCAATGGAAATCTGGTGGCTCCTGTCGTTAAAATTCAGGCTTATGATGCTACCTTCTATAGAAGTGAACCCATTTATACCAATTCAAACGATAAAGATGGTGATAACCTTCTAGGGTATTTGAACTTTGGTTTCAATGCTTCGAAAACTTATCTGGATGCCCCTGAGTCCGCGATGAATGCACCGAACTCAACTTCTGCTAACCCTGTTGATGATTCAGACTATACAGTTTTAGCTGAGCAGTGTGAGGCAGCCCGAAACGCTTCGACATCTCAGTCTTTCGGTGGCGCTGGTTGGAGTACGGATTTCAGTGCGAGCACACGCATTTCTTGGAACTTCGCCGGTACGGGCAGTACCAAGGCAGGTCAAGACCCTGCGCTTAACGAACTCATTTTTAGTAACATCAATGCTCTACGATCAAATGCAACATTCCAAGTTCGTTCTATCGTCGGTAAATGTACGATCAAGGAGTCAGCGGAGTTTGTGACGGGCTTCTTTGGTTGCGATAGTTTAGAAATTGAAGCTAGAACCAAACCTTTGCGCATCATTGGTACCTTCATCGTTGGAAAGATGCGTATTAACAGTCAAGCAATCAAAGCGGGTATCTCCTGGAGTTCTATTTATCATCCGCAATCAACGGTCGAGCTTCGCAACGCCGGAATTCTGCGTTCTTTCTCGGGCCGCGCGTGTGATGCCAAAGGGGCTGATCCAATTTGGCATCCGATTCCTTCAGCTATCCAAGTTGCCGATCGCATGGGATGTAACTCTATCAGTTTAAGAGCGAAAGCCGATCCATTCCAATGGACATCAGTAGATCCTGATTGCGGCTTAGTGTCGAATGGCGGAAACTCCTCCAATACAACGTGTAAGCGTCGCATGGTGCGCTTCTTCGTTGTAGAGCAATCAAGAGAGGGTGGAATATGATTTTAAATAATCGGGGTCAAACAATCATTGAATCTCTTGTTGGTCTTGGATTGATTGCTATTGTCGGCTCAGCTTTTATCGGCGGTATGGTTTCTTTAAGAAATACTTCGCGTGGAACGGCCGTGATGTCTTCCTCTGAAAAACAGATTGCCGACATTGCAGAGAATATCAAGTCGGGTGTTGAAAACTATCAGGTGAACTTTAAGTATGACGTCGCAGCCGGAGAGCTTTTAAAACCAGACAGTCTGCCAATGGCCTGGGATAATGGAAAAATCGCTCCTCGTGATGAGTGTCCTGATTGTGCGGGGACGTATGGATATACGATTCAACCTTATGAGTCCTATCGTGGGCTTTACAAGGTGACACTGCGTATGACTCATAAATTATGGATCGAAAAGGGTGAAGCTTATAAAGACTATATTTTCGTGGTGAGTGCAAAATGATGTTAAAGAATAACAAAGGTTTTACTGCCGTCGAAGTTGTTGTAGGGATCGGGCTTATGGCCGCGGTCACGACAATTATTGTTTCGACTCAGCTCTTTGTATCTCAAGATCAAATCAAACTCCGCGACAAAATGGAAGATTCGATTGATACAAGCTTGGCTGAGCGGGTTGTATTTAGTGATCTGAACAATTCGGACCCTTCTTACAATAATATCAACATCAAAGATGACAAAGGGTTTCCGTTTTTTGATTATTATCCTGATGTTCCTGTGAACAGTCTTAAAAACAAGCCAGAGCGAGAGATTATTCTAACGAGTGAAGGTCCCCGTACTGAGTTCTTTATCATGGTTCAGGATATCAAAGCGGGGCCGTTGATGAACTACGACCCAACGGTGGCTTATAATATTGGTCCGACGCCTGCTGACTTCAATACATCGGCGTCGTTGGAATTCCAAACACTGAATCAAAATAATTGGGTTAAGAACCAAAGAAAAGAGTTTTGGGTCGACGGCAAGGTTCTGATGTTGGATACGCCAGCACGCATTCGTCCTATGGATAGTGCTACGGGAGCCGTGGATCTTAATATTGCTCCTCGCAGTTCTATTTTTGTTGGGGCTGTTGCGGGGCAAAATATCAATCTCGACTACAATATGAAACCTTATCTCAACATCAAGCATCCAGAAACAGGGCTTGAAGTATCGACAGCAGATGCGTTTTTAAGAACAGTTCCTGCAATGGGCGGAGGTATTCCTTTGATCCGTTTGCGTGCTGTTCGTTTTATCAAATATTATTTGGTGAAGTACGAAGACAAGAAGTACACGTCTAAGCCTGCTTATCTTTATAAGTCGACTTATGAAAATGGAAAATGGTCTGAACCGTTCTTGTTAGCAGACAAAGTGAAAGAGTTCAGGCTTCGTCGTGATTCTGTTATTAAGAGAATGATTTATTTTAAAGTTAAAAAAATGGATGAAGAAGACAAGGTGAAAACCGCGAGTCTTTAATGGGTGATTTGGGGGAAATATGAAACGTCATGCAAGTTTTATCACGTTGTTGATGAGTATGACTGTCTGCACTCTGGCAGGAGCTGTAGAAAAAGATCTGCCAATGGCGGTGAATGCGAACACCTCGGGGGATTCCGTGGCTTCTGCACCGGCAGCCGGAATGGTGTCGCGCTCAGGAAAGTCAGCCGTGAATATTAAAATCGTCAATTCGTGCTTTGGAACAAATCTTCGTGGCGTCGGAAATCCTCTGTCGCCAAGTGCGATCATCGAGGCGAATCTCAATGTCGTTATCGCCGGCGTTGAGTACCCAATTATGGTGAGATATCCATCGGGTCTTGTGACGGCTGAAGGCATGAAAACTTCAGATGTTAAACCTATGAGTTCAGAGACCTACCGAATCCCAGGAGGAGGCTCCGCGGGTATTTATGGTAATACTGTGTTATTAAAAACTCCGATCCCATCGGGTGTTTCCATTGATGCCAGTGGAAATATCACGATGGCCAATGTCGGTGAAGTTTATCTAAAGAGCTATAGCTTCAGTCAAACGGTGGACTGCTCTAAAAATACCGCCGTATATGGCGCTTATGGTTATTCTTCGTATACACCGACGCACGCCTGTGGCGAATACATGGGAAAAGATGGTCCGATCTCTGCTTCCTTCGGTGGAGTTGCGGTATCATCTGATAGATCCAACGTAGAAATCAACGTCTCCTTCCCAGGACAAACAGGTTTCTGCGGAGGTTACTGGTCACCTCTCATGGTGTTCTTCGACGACGCTCGTCCTCGCTTTGATAACTCCAGCAGTTTCCCTTTAAATCCAACTGGGAAAACAATGTGGCCTGAAGCAAATTCTCCTGGCTGGTTTGTGGCGGTAGATCGCAACAAAACAGGTATGATCGAAGAAAAGAACGAACTCTTTGGTGATAATGCATCTGTTGAAAACGGATTTGAAGTTCTGAAACAGTTCGACTCTAACAACGATGGCGTTGTAGACAAAAAAGATAAAGACTTCCACAAGCTTGTTTTGTGGAGAGATCTCAATGGAGATGGTATTTCACAGAAATCAGAAATGATGAAGCTGTCCAAAAAAATCACTAAGATTTCTTTGGATTATAAAAAAGGCGTGCTTGAACCCATCGGCCGCTATGCCGAAGCTCGTGAAAGAGCGAAGTTCTGGTATAAAGAAAACGGTAAAACTAAAACCGGAGACATCATTGATATCTGGTTGGCTCCAGCAGAAACGCGCTTGAGTCAGAAGTAATTATTTAAGAAGTTCTTGAATCTTTTTTTCTAAAGCCTGTGGTTTGTCATCGCTGAATCCGCGATAAAGAGCCACAGGTTTTAAATTTTTATCAAAGACAAAAAGCGATGGCAGAGCCACAACCTTAAAATCTTTGACCATCTGTTTCGACTTATCAAAGTAAATGGCGAACTCTAAAGAATGCGTTTTTAAAAATGCATCACGCTCTTTAAGATCATCGTCTTCGTTAATTCCGATAACAACAAGACCCTTGTCTTTGTACTTCTTATAGAGGCGATTGTAATGCGGAAGAGCTTCTTTACAGGGCTCACACCACGCAGCCCAGAAGTCCACGAGGACCACCTTTCCTTTAAGGTCGTCTATTTTAGAGACGCTAGGCCCTTGAAGAAGATCACTTGGCAGAGTCTTGAAGCTCACCTCAAGAGGGCTCGCCTTTTGAGCCCAAGCCGTATTCATAAAACCTACAAGAAAAACAAAAATCAAAGCTCGCACTTAAGAAACCTTTTCAAGATATTTTAATAAAAGATCGCGACCGCGAATTTTTGCACGGATCACAGAAAGGAAAATGAAAACACCGCCAGTCTTGCGATCCAGGAAGATAATCTCCTTCGGTGGAGATCTCCACGAATGTTTGCGCACAATCTGGAAGACCTTCTTTGAAAGTCTTTGTGGCAGATCCGTGTTTTTCCAGTCATAAAGTCCGTCTTTGTCGATCTGACCTTGCTTATTGCGAGGATCGTCAAAGGTAATAAAAGGCTCAACGCTTTCAAAACAAAACTCTTCAAAAACGTTTCTTAAATCGTCATCATCGTTTTTCTGAACGAAGCCCAGCTCCATGGCTGCATTAAAGAATATCTCACGATTATTAAAGAGGGATCCTTTGACCATGCGACGATAAGGGCTCAAAAAGTCCTCATTGTAAACTCGTGTCGCTCCAAAATCCAAAAGCACAAGCTGGTCATGGCCTTGAGGGTTGATACGCACACGGTAGTTCCCGCTGTGTGGATCTGTTTGGACGACACCCCATTCAAAGATCTCTTTAAAATAAAGATCCAAGAAGCTTAAAGCAATTTTGTTGCGACGATCTTGAGGCAGACTTTGAATCAGAGGATCATCAGCGCGGAGACCTCTTTCAAATGTCGTTGCCAGAATTTTTGGTCCTGAAAACTCGCGAATCACCTTAGGAACGACGAAACGAGAATCTCCTTGAAGGCGCTCATAAAAATCTTCGGTGAGCTTGGCTTCGAGTTCGTAATCCGTCTCCTGCTGGAGCATCTCGCGAACTTCGGCAAACAAAGGATCCAGATTGAAATCTCGCGGAAGAAGTTTCAACGTTCCCAAGAGAGTGCGGATGGCACGCAAATCACTATCAATGGCTTTGTCCACATTAGGATATTGAATTTTAAGAACAATGCTTTCGCCAGTGGCTTTAATACGCGCCCGATGAACTTGCCCCATGGAGGCCGATGCCAAAGCTTCTTTCTCAATTTCTAACAGAGCGATTTTTTCCGCTGAAAGATTTTTTTTCAACGTCGGCTCAATCGCCTCCCAGGTGAGAGGCGGGGAGTCGGATTGCAAAGATTTTAAGAGTTCATTGGCTTCAGGAGGAAGGAAGTGTTCTCCATACATAGAGAGCATTTGTCCGGCCTTCATCAGGCTTCCCTTAAGTTCACCCAGTTCAGAGCTAATCAAAGAGGCTTGATTCTGTAAAAGGCGTTTCCAATTTTCTTCTTTGGCTTCTTTATTTTTGAGGGCGGAACTAACGCCATGCTGCGCGATGGAGGCGCCAGCTTGAATGGTCAGCTTTGCTAAAGAAAGGCTGCGAGAAAACATCGAGGATTTAATTCGTTCCAGATTCTTCGTTTGTTTTTTTGCAGACTTTTTTTCGTCCATTTGAGCCCAATTTACCTTAACTTTTAAACGATGTTAAACTTTTATTATCGCAAATGTGAAAATTGGAGACATATATGCGGATTCTAATGACGGGCGCAACAGGTCTTATCGGTAAAGAAGTCGGTAAAGTTTTAGCTGAGAAAGGTCATGAACTTTTTGTTGTCAGCCGCAGCTTAGCAAAAGCCCGGGAAATTCTTCCTTTTCCCTGTGAAGTGATCGTTGGGGATCTCAATGAAGGTCCTCTGAAAGATGAGCGTCTTAAATCCATCGAAGCAGTCATTAATCTTATGGGAGAACCCATCATCAATGGTCGATGGACCGAAGAAAAAAAGAAAAGCATTTATGATTCAAGAGTAATAGGAACACGCCACCTTGTTGCTAGTCTGCCGACGACACTTAAGATTTTTGCTTCAGCTTCTGCGATCGGTTTCTACGGAAGCTGTGATGATGAAGTTCTTCGCGAAGACCACAATCCTGGAAGCGATTTTCTTGCCAAGGTCTGTGTGGATTGGGAACGGGAAGCGGCAAAAGCTCCTGGGCGGAAAGTGTATATGCGAACCGCTCCGGTTCTTTCTCGTCAAGGCGGCGCTTTGGAACAGATGCTGTTTCCTTTTCGCGCGGGTGTTGGCGGAGTCTTGGGCGACGGCCAGCAATGGATGAGTTGGATTCATATCAAGGACATCGTCGGTCTTTATGTTTTCGCTTTGGAAAATCAAAAAGTTCAAGGTCCCTTAAATGGAGCGGCTCCCAACTCGGTCACTAACAAAGAATTTTCGCAG